>JBAXFB010000001.1:0-40650 GCA_037140115.1 bacterium
TGAATACGTTCTCAAGTCTTGTACTCACCGCCCGTCAAGTCAAGGGAGCCGGGAATACCCGAAGTATCCACATAAGTGGGTCCTAAGGTAAGCTCGGTGACAGGGACTAAGTCGTAACAAGGCACGGGTAGCGGAAGCTGCTCGTGGAATAATTCAATTTGAAAACTGTCCCGGCATTAATTTATTAATGTTGAAGATTTATCGAGAGATTTATCTTGATCTCGCCCCGCGAGATTGGACTAATTGAGTCGGTATTGTATGCCTCAATTGAGCATACAATAGTTTGAAAGAACTTAAAACTTTATGACGATCTGCAAAGACAGATACCAAAAAGCTTTCAAGAACGAAACAAAACAAAGGACAGCAGAAAACAAAAAACACCTAGTGGAAACACTGGGTGTTTTTTGTTATAATCTCAACAAATGAAACTAAATTATTTTAAATTAGCAGTAAGTATTTTAGCGGTATGGTATTGTTTTTATTACCTTCGCACGATGGATGACTGGCATTTTATCAGCAGTGTGAATTTAATAATTCACGAGGCAGGGCATTGGATATTTTTTATTTTCGGAGATTTTTTATACATTGCCGGTGGGAGCCTTATGCAACTAATTATGCCTTCATTATTTATTGTATATTTTTTCGGAACTGAGCAGAAATATTCCGGGTCATTGATGTTTTACTGGTTGGCAATTAATTTTTTTAGCGTTGCTCAGTATGCCGGAGACTCGATAGTAATGCAGCTTCCGCTTCTAGGAGGAGACGGCGCTATCCACGACTGGAATCAATTACTTACAACGATGGGAATTTTAAAAGACACCAAGATAGTTGCTGATATTATATATACTCTCGGGATATTATCAATTATCGCCGGATTATATTTTTCGTTTCAAGCATTTTTGTATTCCAAGCGTTTGGCAGATAGAATAATTTTATGAATAAAGAAATAGTGTTATAATTCAGCAATGCCGGAAACAAAGATTAATACAAAAAAAAGACTAGGAATATTACGTGGTGGGGCAGGAGATCATCATTCCTCTTCTGTCAAAAAAGGCGGAGAGATTCTTTTACATATTCATGAACATTTGAGTGAAAAATATAAACCAGTAGATATTTTGGTTGACCGTGATCACATTTGGCATTTAGGTGGATTGCCGATTAGTCCGAGCGAGCTGATGACTAAGGTGGATTTGGTTTGGAATACTGCACATAGTAGTTTTTCAAATATTTTAGACAGTCTTTCTGTGCCAAACATAGGAGCTGGTGCTTTTTTTTCAAACATTGATGCCAGTAGGGAGGCGCTAAGAAAGCACATAGCACAGATTGGTCTGTCTATGCCAAGACGTATAGTTTCCCCCAAAAATGCACGAGATGTCTTTGAAAAGTTTGGTGCGCCATGGATTGTAAAAAATTCAAATGAAATAAAGTTAGTAAAAACTTTCGACGAACTTGTAGAAGCAGTAAACAATGTAGAAAATGTAACAGTTGAAGAATTTATCGCAGGCAAGGTGGCATCTACACATTCTGTAGCAAAATTTCGAGGAGAAGATGTGTATGTTTTTCCAATCGGCAATCACTTTACAAATCTTACATCTGAGGATAAGCAAAAAATCACAGCCCATACTAAAGATTTACATAAGCATTTAGGTGCGAAGCATTATTTGCGTGCTGATTTTGTATTAACATCAAAAGGTAAATTGTATTTGTTAAATATCGAATCCATACCAAATTTGAAAACCGGTTCACATTTTTCTCAAGTTTGTGAATCTGTGGGTGCGAAAATGCATGAGCTGGTGGAGCATATGTTCGAGCGCACGCTTGTGTTATAATTCTATTTCATAAAAACATGAAAATATTCTATACATATTTAAAGAAATATTGGAAGCTTTGCGCGCTTACGCTTGCGTTGGCATCCATAAACCAAATTTTTTCATTGTTGGATCCTTACATATTTCGTCATGTTATAGATCAATACGCTACCAAACCAGAACTTTACACTCAGGCTGAATTTTTTAGTGGTGTGGGAGTACTTTTGCTTGCTATTGTCGGAGTAGCCTTTGTTTCTAGAACAGCCAAGAATTTTCAAGATTATTTTTTGAATGGTATTACCCAAAGAGTTGGGGCTGATATATATAGTAATGGTATAGCACATGCTCTCTCTCTTCCATATAGTGTTTTTGAAGACGAAAGAAGTGGGGAGACTTTGGGTAAATTGCAAAAGGTTCGCCAAGATACAGAAAAGCTTGTTGCCGCATTGGTCAATGTAATCTTTGTATCTTTTGTCGGTTTTATTTTTGTTGCTATATATGCACTCAGTATATATTGGGGGATTGCACTAGCTTTCTTTGGTACGATTCCAATTATTGCTGGCATGAGTATGCTTTTGTCAAAAAAGATAAAAAATATTCAGACCACTATAGTGGCCGAGACAGCAGCCCTTGCTGGGTCGACTACCGAGTCTCTTCGCAACATTGAGTTGGTCAAGAGTCTAGGTCTTTCAAGTCAGGAGATGGGTCGTCTTAATACTACAACTCAAAAAATATTAAAGCTTGAATTAAAAAAACTGAGATATCTTCGCAGTTTAAGTTTTGTGCAGGGTACGGTCATAAACTTTGTGCGTACGGCAATTTTATTCTTTCTGTTATATCTTATTTTCAATGGGACCATTTCTTTTGGAGAATTCTTCTCTCTGTTTGTTTATTCTTTCTTTGTGTTTGGACCTCTTCAAGAAGTGGGCAACGTTGTTGGTATCTACCGTGAGGCAGAAGCATCCTTGGCTAATTTTGAAAAATTGATGCATCTGTCACCGGAGGCGAAAGCAGCCAATCCAGCACATATTGGCTTGGTAAATAAAATAGCTTTCGAAAATGTTTCTTTTAAGTATAATTCAGGCACTGATAATGCGCTCGAAGCTATATCATATGAAGCAAAAAAGGGTAAAACTATAGCTTTCGTCGGTCCGTCTGGTTCTGGGAAGACTTCACTTGTAAAACTTTTGGTTGGGCTTTATACGCCAACTAAAGGTAAAGTATTGTACAACGATGTGTCTTTTGAAGATATAAATAAAGAAGAGGTTCGTTCACAGATAGGATTTGTGACTCAAGATACACAACTTTTTGCTGGTACAATTCGTGAGAATTTGCTTTTCGTGAGGCCTTTAGCTACAGATGTAGAATGTCTAGATGCTTTAAATAAAGCACAATGCCAAAACCTGCTTGCTAGGGGTGGCAAAGGCTTAGATACTGTAATAGGAGAAGGTGGAGTGAAAGTTTCAGGTGGTGAAAAGCAAAGACTTTCTATTGCACGTGCGTTATTACGTATACCAAAAATTCTTATATTCGATGAAGCTACATCATCCTTAGATAGTTTAACGGAAGAGGAAATTTCTAAAACTATACGTGATATTTCAACATCTGATTCCCATATAACCATTTTAATTGCGCATCGTTTATCTACTGTAATGCATGCAGACACCATTTATGTTTTGGAAAAGGGTAAAATTGTAGAACATGGAACTCATACAGATTTAATTTCTGCAAAAGGATTATATTATGCTATGTGGCGTCAACAGATAGGAGAGAGGGTAGAAATTAATCGAAAATAATATGAGAGAGCCTGTAATTTGTTTCGGTCAACAACCAAATGGATTTTTCCCAAAGGGTTTTTTCTATGCCAAAGTGGAAACAGCGCGCAAATTGCAAAAAAAGATTGGCGGAAAAATTGTTTTTTTCTATCATGACTCGGATGCAGACTATCGCGAGACCATTACCATATTTGTGGATCCGAAGACGGGAGAAGAAGTCCGTCTCAACTTCAACACAAAAAATAAAATACAAAAAAAGTATTCTCCATTATATATCAAAAAGATTTTATCTGAATGGCAAGATGAGATTGTACGCAAATTGCCTAGATTTATGGATGAAAAATTAATTAATATTTTTAAACAGGCACAAGGTTTGACGGTGGCAGATTTTTGTTTAGATATGTATAAAAGACTAGGTCTGTTGGATGGTATAGAGGTGATGCGTTCTTCTGACCCTGGTTTTCGTATGAAAGCAGATGATCTTAAGGAATTTTTTGCCGATGTGCCTTACCAAAATGAAATAGTTCGTGCGGAAATGTTTAATGGAAAACTCAGACTTCATGAGGGTGGTGGTAAGTATTTTGATATAGAAAGTCCTGCGGTCATAGAGAAATACCAAAAGAATCCAGCTCGAGATGAACGTTTTGCTTGGATGCAGTCAGTAATTCATGCTACACATTATGTTGCCGGTGTGGGTGAGAATGGGTATCTTAAAAAAGACAATTTTCCGGATGTGATTTTTGTGGAAAGAGATGCAATCGAAAAGTCTGAGTATGCTTATATTCCAGATTAATAATTAATAGTGTATTATATTAGCATCTATGAAAAAAATACTTGTATTTGGCGCTCATCCGGACGATATAGAATTTGGCTGTGGCGGGCTTTTAATAAAAGAGAAACAAGAAGGAGCCGAGATTAAATTAGTGGTGTGTTCTTTTGGTGAGGCTGGTACTAATGGCACCAAAGAAATTCGCAGAAAAGAAGCAGAGGCTGCAGCTCTTTTCCTCGGCGCAGAGATAGAGTTTTTAGATTTGGGAGGGGACTGCCACATACAATACAACCCAGAGACTTCCTTTACTCTTGCTTCGGTAATAAGAAATTTTCAACCAAATATTGTGCTCTCGACATCTCTTGCCGAAAATCAGCATCCAGACCATCTCGCTTTGGCGCAGTCGGTTAGGGCTGCGTGCAGGCTTGCTCGATACGGAGGCCTCAAGGAATTGAGTGCAAATAAATTTCATGTTATAGATGCGCTTTATTATTATCCGTCTAGCGCTGAATTTTATAAGAATCCAGATATTATAGTGGACGTCTCTCATGTATATCCGAAGTGGAAAGAATTAATGTCTTTTCATGAAAGCCAAATGCAAACAAGAAGTTATATCAATATGGTTGAGAGTAGGGCTAAATATCTTGGGGTGTCGGTTGGTGTCGACTATGCTATTGGTCTTTGGGTCAACGATTCCGTAAGAGTTGACAGTCTTTTTAGTCTTGGTTCCTCTCGAAAATATTAAATGTCAGAAGATAAAATACTAAAAATAGGCATTGTGTGTTATCCGTCAGTCGGAGGTTCTGGTGTCGTGGCTACGAGTCTGGGTATTGAACTCGCGAAGCTTGGGCATCAGGTGCACTTCATTAGTTATGATCCACCTTTCAAGTTGGATACTGAGCAGAAAAATGTATTTTTCCATAAAGTTGAAATGACTGGATATTCTTTGTTTAAGTATCCGGACTATACACTACCTCTTGCAGTAAAGATTGTAGATGTTTCAAAAGAGTACAAACTTGATCTGGTGCACGTGCATTATGCCGTGCCTCATGCTACTGCTGCACTTCTAGCAAAAGAAATCGCTAAGGAAGAAAAACTGCATTTTCCAAATGTGATAACTACTCTTCATGGTACAGACATTACACTTCTTGCTAGAGATAAGACGATAATGCCAGTGATCAAATATTCCATAGAAAGTTCTTGCGGAGTGACTGCGGTCTCAGAAAGTCTAAAGAAAGATACTGAAAAATTACTCAAAACTACAAGAGATATTCAGGTGATTCACAATTTCTACGACCCAAAAGAAATCACTAAAAGCTCCAGTGCTATACGTAAAATTCTAGGGGTGGCAGAAAGTGATTTTCTTGTGATCCACCTTTCAAATTTACGTCCCGTAAAGAGGATTCCAGATTTGTTGGAAATAATGCACACAGTGAAAAGTAATCCGAGAATAAAGTTGTTGATTTTATCTGGGGGTGATTTTTCTCCATACGAAAAAATTGTAAAAGAGTATGGCATAGAAGATAGAATTATAGTAAAAAGTGGTGTTACAGATATTGAAAATTATATCAATGCGTCTGATATCGGGCTGTATACTTCAGAAGAAGAAAGTTTTGGGATGGGAATATTGGAGACTATGTCTTACGGCAAGCCAGTATTGGCTACGAATGTGGGTGGGGTGGCAGAATTTATGAGAGATGGCAAGACTGGATTTTTGTTTCCTGTGGGGGCAGTCGAGAAATTCGCCGAGAAATTATTCAACTTTCTGTGGATCTTGACCTAGCAAACAAATTAGGGAAAGAAGCAGAGAGTACAGTCATTCATAATTTTTCAAGCAATCAAATGGTGGAGGAATATATTTCTTACTATAGAAAAGTTTTAAGTATAAAGAAATGATAGGTACCTTAACTTGCTAAGTCGAAGATGCGTCAAATCGTGGAGCATATTTTAAAAGAGGCTTCTGTATGATACAATAAAGATATGAAAAACAGAGTTGTGCATTTTGAAATACAAGTAGACAATCCAGAACGCGCAATGAAATTCTATGGCGACGTTTTTGGCTGGGAATGGAAAGATTGGAGTTCGGTAACTGGCTCTCCATATTGGGGTATTATGACAGCGCCCATGGATAGCAAAGAGCCTGGGATAAACGGCGGACTTTTGAAACGTCCATGTCCAGCGCCAAAAGTGGGACAAGGCACCAATGCTTTCGTTTGCACTATCCAAGTGGATAACTTTGATGAAGTGGCTAAGAAAATCACGGATGCAGGTGGAGTGGTTGCAATGCCAAAAATGGCTTTGGCCGGCATGGCCTGGCAGGGATATTTTCTCGACACCGAAGGCAATACCTTTGGTCTTCACCAGTTAGATAAAAACGCAAAATAAATGTTCAAAGAATACATTGCATATTTGAAAGATAATCCACAAGGTCTATGGTTCAAACGCAAACTCTACGGCTGGGGTTGGACGCCAGCGCGCTGGCAGGGGTGGGTAGTTCTTTTGGCCTACGTGGTAGGTCTCGTAAAAATTTTTATAATTGTTGATGCAGGCTCACATTCGGGGAGTGACACCATGATCAGCATGGCCTTGCCATTTCTTCTTTTCACGGCGCTTTTGTTTTTTGTTTGTTACAAAAAAGGCGAATCACCTCGCTGGCAGTGGGGTTGGAAGAAGTAGTATAATAGTATTTAATTAAATTGTTTTTATCTGTAGCGGGTGGTCGCACTCACATATGCACTTATGTTGGAGTTTCGCCATCACCCGCTTCAAATGAAAATAATAAAATAAAAAATCCAAAACAAAATTTTGTTTTGGATTTTTTATTTTTAAGAGTTATCCCCAGTTTTACAAAAAATACATTGTGTTGTGTTCTTATATACGCGATAATTAAGATGTTTCCGAAGCAATAAATATTTTGGTCGTTTTATTGCACACCCTCGGCCGTAAGCCTATGGGCGAGGCTCACATTAGTAAGTTAATCTCGTGTAAGAGCAAAATCATATGGCAGCAAAAAAGAAAAAGAGAGTAGCAAAGAAGACAGCGAAAAAGGCAAAGAAGAAGACTACAAAGAAACGAAAATAGTCTTTTCTGTTTTTTGAAAAACTCCCCAAAATACGGGGAGTTTTTTATTTTTTGTGCTAGTATATATCAATGTCTATATTTGGAACAATATTTGGTGATGAGAGCTCAAAATTCCTTGGAAGCATTAAGGGAACCGTTGAAAAAATCAATGCTCTAGAAGCTGATGTTTCAAAGTTCACAGATGCGGACTTTCCAAAGAAAACCCTTGAATTTAAAGATAGATTAACAAAAGGTGAGTCTTTGGACGATATTTTGCCAGAGGCTTTTGCGTTGGTGCGTGAAGCTTCCAAAAGAAATTTAAACGAAAGGCATTACGATGTCCAGCTCATCGGAGGTATTGCTCTACATAAAGGTAAAATCGCAGAGATGCGTACAGGTGAAGGTAAGACTTTAGTGGCAGTGCTTGCTGCTTATTTAAATGCTTTGAGTAGAGAGGGTGTGCATATCATTACAGTGAATGATTATTTGTCTCGTATTGGTGCTGTGCTGATGGGGCAAGTTTATAATTTTTTAGGCTTGTCAGTGGGAGTTATAAATTCAAATAATGTTTCGTATCTTTATGACTCTACCCATAAAGAAGAAGACAAAGAGCGTGATGCAGTCGGTGAATTTAAAGTTGTGTATGATTTTTTAAAACCAACTAGCCGTAAAGAGGCCTATGCTGCAGACATTACTTATGGTACAAATCATGAATATGGTTTTGATTATTTGCGCGACAATTTAGCAACGACAGTAAGTGGTTTGGTCCAACGTGCACCAAACTATGCGATAGTCGACGAAGTAGACTCTATTCTGATAGATGAAGCCAGAACTCCACTTATTATTTCTTCTGCTGCAGGCGACTCTGAAGATTTTTATACAAAGTTTTATCAAATCGCCAAGCAGATGAAGCGCGACACTGACTATGAAGTTGATGAGAAGTTACGAGCGATTACTTTAACCGATGCAGGCATTAACAAAGCTGAACAGCTTTTGGGGGTTGAAAATATTTACACAGAAAAGGGTATCAAGTATGTTCACCATCTAGAGACTGCAGTAAAAGCTCAAGCAATATTTCTGAAAGACAAAGACTACGTTGTAAAAGATGGTGAAGTTGTTATAGTGGACCCTTCTACTGGTCGTTTACAACCAGGACGACGTTGGTCAGAGGGAATTCATCAGGCGATCGAAGCAAAGGAAGGAGTCAAAATAGAAAAAGAAACTCGTTCTAGTGGTTCTATAACTTTTCAGAACTATTTTAGATTTTATAAAAAGTTGGGTGGCATGACGGGTACGGCACAGACTTCTGCAGAAGAGTTTTTGAAAGTTTACGGCCTGGATGTGATAGTCATTCCAACGCATCGACCGATAGTACGTATGGACCACAATGATTTAATCTTTCAAACCGAAAAAGGGAAGTTTCAAGCGATTGCTAAAAAAATAAAAGAATTAAACGCTAAAGAACAGCCGGTCTTGATAGGTACTATATCAATTGAGAAAAATGAACTCTTGTCTGTTTATTTAAAGCAAGAAGGTGTACAGCATGTTATTTTGAACGCTAAAAATCACGAGAAGGAAGGAGAGATCATAGCGCAAGCAGGTAAAAGAGGGGCAGTTACTATCGCTACAAACATGGCAGGCCGTGGAATCGACATCAAGCTTGGGGGGAATCCACACACACAAGAGGATTATGAATTCGTGAAAAACATCGGCGGACTTTTTGTGTTAGGCACAGAAAGGCATGAAGCTCGTCGCATCGACAACCAGCTTCGTGGACGTTCGGGTAGACAAGGAGATCCAGGTGATACTCAGTTTTATGTTTCGCTTGAAGATGACCTCATGCGTGTGTTCGGTTCAGATAAAATAAAAACCATGATGGGACGTTTTGGCATACCG
Organism: bacterium; assembly: GCA_037140115.1. Classification (GTDB taxonomy): domain Bacteria; phylum Patescibacteriota; class Minisyncoccia; order Phycocordibacterales; family UBA9973; genus UBA9973. The sequence goes on from JBAXFB010000001.1 coordinate 9,309, forward strand.
GAAGATCAGCCGATTGAAAACCGTTTCATTGGTAGAACTCTTGAAGGTGCGCAAGCCAAGATCGAAGGATTTCATTTTGATGCTCGTAAAAATACTCTTGAGTACGACGACGTTATGAATCATCAGCGTAAAATTATTTACGAACGAAGACAGAAGATGCTAAAGGCTGATAAGGCTGGCATTGAAGCATTGATCGAGGACCTTAAGGCGGAACATGAAGGTTTTGACAAAATAGTTGAGGAAAAAAAGAAGAAATTAGGCGAGGCAGAATTTTTCGAAGTTGTGCGTCGTATTGCTTTGTACACCACTGACACTCTATGGATGGAACATTTAGAGGTGATGGATTATCTTCGCTCTTCTGTAAACCTGCGTGCTTATGGTCAACGTGAGCCGATTGTGGAATACAAAAAAGATGGTCTGATGATGTTTAAGCAAATGGAGGAAAGCTTTAAAGAACAAGTTTTTGCTTTGGTTGGCACAATTTCTGAGCCGGCTAGAACAGAAGAAAATAATATTTCTCAAACTTTAGTCACAAGTCATACTGAACCAAGTGAACTTGGAGGTCCAAAAGACTTGAATGCTGGAGGTGAAGACATTGGAAGAAATGACCCATGTCCTTGTGGAGCAATCAACCCAGAAACTGGCGAAGTCTACAAATGGAAAAAGTGCGGAATGATCAACGCTCCACAGCATAGGAAGGCGCTTGTAAATTAAAATGAATGAACAGAGTTAGTGAAAATTTTTTATGGAAAATAAGGTGGGACAACTAGAGCAATTAGGTAAGTTAGTGCAACCATCTCTAGAATATAAAGCTAGTTTTATTGAAGCTATGCGAGAGTTTCAAGCAGAGGGCAAGAAATTAAATATTGATATAGAAGATTTAGAAAATAATTTCAATGAGTTCTTGGAAAAAATTGTTAAGGATGATGATCTGCCAGACGATCAAATACCTCAAACGGTACTTTGGCTTGTGGATAGAAATGAATTTATTGGTAGAGTTTCTGTAAGGCAACAACTAAATGAGCGACTCTTAAAAGAAGGTGGAAATATAGGATATGAAATACGACCTTCAAAAAGAAAATTCGGATATGGAAGTAAAATTTTAGAATTAGGGTTGCCTATTGCAAAAGGTCTTGGCATACATAAAGTTCTTTTAACTTGCGACGATGACAATGTTGGTTCAGTTAGAATTATCGAAAAGAATGGAGGAGTTTTGGATAGAGAAAACCCAAAAATTATTTCCCCGGACAGTGGTAAAAATGTTCGTAGATATTGGATTGAAGTTAAATAATCTAGTGCTCTTGCTTTTAATTTGTACATTTTGTACAATATACCCATGAACAACATAAAAACACTTTCGACCACAAAATTACGTGAGAATATAAGCGATTTTATAGATATTGTAGCTACCAGTGGCAGGTCTATTGTACTTGGACGTAGAAACGTTCCAGAAGCGGTTCTCATACCGTTCCCCAATCTTTGGAATGGCAAACTATCAGAAATAACAAATATCAATGCATATTCCAAAAGTTTTGATTTTCTTGCTGACGAGCCTGAAATTTACTCAATTAAAGATATAAAATAAATATGCATAAGGCTGGTGATATAATTCTAACTCCTTTTCCCTTCACAGATCTTTCAGGAAACAAAGTTCGTCCAGCTTTAGTGCTTGGTGCCCAGAGTGGGGGCGATGATGTTACAGTTTGTTTTATTTCATCAAATGTTTCTCAAAAAGTTCACAAGCTTGATGTTTTGGTTGATTCAACGGAAAAAAGTTTTCAAAAGACGGGTCTTAAGTTGCAATCAATAATTAAGATCACAAAAATCGCTACCCTAGATAAGGCCGTAGTTTTGGGTAAAATTGGCGTTTTGGATGCTGTAAACAGGAAGAAGGTAAAAGAAGTTTTAGGAATTTATTTTGGGATTTAATTTATCCACACTCAGTACAACAAATACTTGTGTTACAATTAGTAAACTATGCTTCAGTCTTATTATGTTCTTAACAATAATAATATTTTGTTAGACAACAAAGGCAAGAGGTATCATTTAAAGATACGTGATTTGCCTATAGAAGATAAGCCTCGTGAGAAACTTTTAAAACACGGAGTTGGAGCTTTAACTTTGTCAGAATTGTTGGCCGTGGTTTTAAATACTGGCACAAAGAAAGAAGGAGTTTTGGAAATGTCTCTCCGCGTCATAAAAGATTACGGAGAGGGTGGCATAATGAGCCAAAAAAATCCTACAGCTTTGTCGAAAGACCTTGATATACCTATTGGAAAATCTCTTCAAATTGTAGCCTCTGCTGAGCTTGGTCGCAGGTTTTTTGAGAAGAATACAGCGTCACTGCCCACGATTCGAACTGCGAGTGAAGTGTATGAATATGTAAAAGATATGCATAGTTTATCAAAAGAACACTTACGCGGTATTTATCTAAATGCTCACTACAAAGTAATTCATAATGAAATTATTTCGATTGGCACTGTGGATGCAAACATTATCCATCCACGTGAAGTTTTCAAGCCAGCAGTTGAACATTGTGCTGTGGCCTTGATCCTTGTGCACAACCATCCATCTGGAGTAACTAGTCCAAGTGAAGCTGATTTGTCGATAACATCTCAGCTTGTTGCGGCCGGCAAATTGCTCGGGGTAGATCTGATCGATCATGTTATTGTTACTAAAGATTCATTTGCAAGTGTGCCCGTGCTTTACCATTAATAATTTATAAAATATTATAAAAATTATGAATAGTTATCAAGATCAGTTATATTCAATAAGTTCACCTAAGTTTTGGCTTGTGAATGACAGGCCCGACAGTGCAAAGTATTTGACAGCAGAAGATAACAAGGCCCACATGAAAAGTTTGTTGTTCCACGTTTCTAAAGGGGATTATCTTTCTACTTTGTCTACCGTGCTGAGATTCTTTGAAGAATCTATAAAAAATAAAGAAATAACTCCCGAAATGACAGACCTTGAACTGAAAACTATCAAAATAGCCATGAGTGACCTTTTGTATTTAAATGACAACTATGATTTAGTGCTTAAGAAAGAGAATAAGCAGAAATAAGTGATTAATGATGAAAAAGTTTAATTATAAAAATTTTAAACGACGGCTTATAAATAACCTTTTAGGTTTTCACTTTTTTCGCGATCCTTACAAGAAATTAAAAATTATTGCAGTCACGGGCACAAATGGCAAGACGACGACAGCCACGCTTCTATATAAAATTGCCACAGAGCTGGGATATAAAACAGCATTGATAAGTACTGTGGAAAACATTATTGGCTCGCGGGATAATATAATTCCGCATAGTGCAAAAGGTCCAGGTACGACTCCTGACCTGACTTATTTAAATAAGCTTTTAAAAGCCGCTGTTAAGTACGGTTGTGAGTATGTTTTTATGGAAGCGACATCGATTGCCTCGGATCAAGACAGATTTGCGGGTATAAATTTTGCTGGTGGAATTTTTACAAACCTGACTCACGATCATTTGGATTATCACAAAACTTTTGAGAATTATTTCGGTGCCAAAAAAAGATTTTTCCAAAAACTAGGTAAGCATGCTTTTGCTCTCACGAATGCTGATGATGAATATGGACTAAAGATGCTGGAGGGGATACATGCGCACTCATTTTCTTACGGTTTTAATCAAAATTTTGATAAAGTACTTTTCCATGGAGAAATTAAAAAATCCAGTTTTGATGGTTTAGATCTTTCTTTTAACAAGATTGATTTGAGCACCAAACTTCTCGGTAAATTTAATGCATACAATCTCCTTGCTGTTTGGAGTGCGTGTTCTTTACTTGGTTTTGATATGGATAGAGTTAATAAAATAATAGAAAACATAGAGCCACCGCGTGGCAGGTTCCAACACTTTACTTCGAAAAGTGGCGTACTTTCTATTGTTGATTATGCTCATACGCCAGATGCTCTCGAAAAAATCCTAACAGCAATAAAAGAAGTTGCGGAAGTCGGACTTCCGCAAAAGGGTAGAATAATTTCTGTTTTTGGTTGCGGTGGGGATCGTGATCCGCTCAAACGTCCAGTCATGGGGCTTGTGGGTGCAAATCTTTCTGATATTGCAATTTTTACTTCAGACAATCCGCGAAGTGAAGATCCAGATAAAATTCTGCATCAAATGACAGAAAAATTATCACCAGAAGAAATTAAAAAAGTGAAAACAATTCCAGACAGACGTGAGGCAATCATCGAAGCTGTAAAGTTGGCCCAAAAAGGGGATGTTATACTAGTGGCAGGTAAAGGCCACGAAGATTATCAAGAAATAAATGGAGTCAAGAACCATTTTGATGATATGGAGGAATTGAAAAAACTTTACTTAGAATGATTCTACTAAATCACATGTCTAATTTTAAACAAATTTTCAAAGATAAAAAGATAACTGTCATAGGCTTGGGCTTGCTTGGGCGAGCCTCCGGCGATACCGCTTTTTTCGCTGAATATGGTGCGGATTTGATCGTTACAGATTTAAAAACTAGTGAACAGCTGAAAGATTCTTTGAAAAAGTTAGAAAAATATAAAAATATAAAATATGTTTTAGGTGAACACAGACTGGAGGATTTTAGAGGGAGAGATTTTATTTTAAAGACGGCAGGGGTCCCAATCGATTCTTTATATATACAAGAAGCGGAGAAAAATAATATTCCGGTAGAAATGAGCGCGGAGCTTTTAGTTAGACATTCTGGTTTGCCAACTGTGGCGGTGACCGGTACACGAGGCAAATCCACAGTTACACATTTAATTTCACACATTTTAAAGTCTGCAAATAAAAAAATAATTTTAGGTGGAAACGTACGAGGTGTTTCAAATTTGCAGTTGCTAAAAGAAGTACAAGGCAAAGATTTTTTAGTATTGGAGCTCGATTCGTGGCAGCTTCAAGGTTTTGGGGCTAAAAAAATTTCTCCAAATGTCTCTGTTTTTACGACCTTTTTTCCTGATCATATGAATTACTATAAAGGTAGTATGGAGAAATATTTTGCAGATAAAGCAAATATTTTCAAATTTCAACATAAAAAAGATCTATTGGTGGTCGGGTCACAGGCAATGCCTTTTGTTTCAGAGTGGGGTGGGGAAATAAAAAGCGAAGTTGTAACCCCAGAAGGTGTGTTGCCAGAGGGGTGGAAATTTAATTTACCAGGTGCTCATAATGAATACAATGCCATGCTGGCGGTAGAAGTGGCTAGGCATTTAGGCATTCCAGATGAAAAGATTAAAAAAGCTCTTAATGATTTCGAGTCTCTTTCAGGTCGTCTGCAGTTCTTGCGAGAAGTTAATGGAATAAAAATATATAACGATAATAGCTCGACTACTCCAGATGCGACTATTGCAGCGTTGAAAGCCGTTGGGGATATCACAGAACGTAAAGTGATTCTTGTTTTCGGTGGTGATAATAAATTTTTATATATGTCGGCGCTTATTTCTGAAATTCCAAAATTTTGCTCGAAAGTTATTTTATTTAAAGAACGAGGTACAGACCTTATTCGAGACAAGGTGTTTGAACTTAACAAGAAAGGTGTGGAGGTTTACGAAGAAGAAGGTTTGGAAAATACTATTAAACGAGCTTTTCAAGTTGCAAAAAGCGGTGAGACTATTTTATATAGTCCAGCATTTTCGTCTTTTGGAAAATATTTTACTAATGAATATGATAGGGGAGATCAATTCGTAAAAATCGTAGAAAGTTTAAAGTAGTTGTGCTTCTACAGACCCGCCAAACCATTTTTTAACCAGACGATCCATATTTTGAGTTTTGTCGGTCACCAGAAGTTTAACTTCGCCGTTCTTTGATAAATTTTTTGATATTTCTGGGTGTCGAGATAAGTATTCTTTTAATTTTCCTGGGACTATTTCGTCTTGGGAGATAAGTTTTACATTACTTGGGATATTTTTTTTAATTTCTTCTTTCATGATCGGGTAGTGCGTACAACCTAGAATGAGAGCATCGATATTGTTTTCAATCAAAGGTTTTAGGTATTCCAAAATAAATGGTTCTGCCTTAGAATTTTCTCCTTCTTCTATTAGCGGCACGAGCATCGGTGCCGCATTTTGGAAAACTTTCACTTTATCATTAAGTTTGATTATTTCTTTCGGGAAAGTATTTGATGCCACTGTTCCGATGGTGGCCAGGACGCCAACCCTTTCATATTTGGAAGCCACTTCGGCCGCAGGTATAAGCACACCGAGTATTTTTCGGTCTCCGAAATTTTCTGGTAAGTATTTTTGTTGTATTTCTCGTAGAGCTTGGGCAGAAGCTGTGTTGCAGGCAACAATCACAATAGCACAATCTTCTTTACGAAAAAGATAGTCTATAGCTTCACGTGTAAACTGTAGGACTAAGTCGTGCGACTTGTTGCCGTAGGGTAGTCTTTTTGTGTCTCCATAATATACATAATCATACTCTGGCATGGCTTCACGTATTGCTTTAGCAATGATGAGTCCTCCTAGCCCTGAATCGAAAATTCCAATCTTCATTTCTGCATCTTAACATAATTCGAGCATTCGTGGTATATTAAGTTTTAATCAGATTATGGACATAGATTTATCTAAAATTAAAAAAGTTTTCTTTGTTGGTGTTGGCGGTATAGGTATTTCAGCCATAGCGCAGATGCTATTTTTGTCTGGTAAGGAAGTTTCTGGTTCTGATATGTCTGAAAGTGTAGTTACAAGAAGCTTAGAAGATCTTGGTGTAAGAGTGACTATCGGGCAGGATTTCTCGCTGATACCTAAAGACGCTGATTTGATCGTCTATACCACTGCGATTCCTCACTACGATCCAAAGCTTTTTGAATTGATTTCATCTTCAGGTATTCCATCTAAAAGTTATCCACAAATGCTTGGAATTGTAACAGCAGACAAGTTTACCATTGCAGTTTCCGGTACACATGGCAAAACTACAACTACAGCCATGATCGCAAAGGTGCTTATTGAGGCCAAGATGGATCCATCTGTAATTGTGGGGTCATTATTAAAGGAATATAAATCAAATTTGGTTTCTGGAAAAAGTAAATTTTTCGTTGTTGAGGCTTGTGAATATGAAAGGTCTTTTTTAAATATAAATCCTAAAATCTTAGTAATAACCAACATTGAAGAAGATCATTTAGATTATTACAAAGACATGGCTGATATTCAGCGTGCTTTTAGTGAACTTATTGCCCAAACTGGCGATGTTGTAGTTTGCAATGGAGAAGATAAAAACGTGAAAAATCTAGTAGCTGGATATAAAGGTAAAATAGTAGATTACTCTAAATATTTAGATAAAGTTCCCAAGCTTTCAGTGCCGGGCGTTCACAATAGAATGAACGCCGCCGCCGCTATGTCAGTTGCTAGCCTATTGAGTGTCAAAGAAGACATTTCACAAAAGGCATTGGCTGAATTTTCTGGTACATGGCGCCGGCTTGAAAAAAGAGGTGAAACCAAAGAGGGGGCCATTGTTTATGATGACTACGCGCATCACCCGACAGAGATAAAAGCTAGTTTGCAGGCACTTCGTGAGTTGTACCCAAAAGATAAAAATAAAATTACTGTTTTGTTTCAACCTCATCTATACAGTCGCACAAAAGCTTTATTTAATGAATTTGTAAAAAGCTTTCAAGATGCTGATAGGGTTCTTTTGCTTCCTATATATTTTGCCCGTGAGCTTAAGGATGAAAGTATTTCAAGTGAAAAATTAGCTCAAGCTGTCAGCCTGATAGGTCAAGAATCTATGGCGTACCCTGACTTCAAGTCTGCAGAAGTGGGTGTTTTGTCACTAAAGTTGGGATCAAAAGATGTTTTGGTTACCATGGGTGCAGGAGAAGCTTTCAAGGTTACTGATGAGCTTTTTAAGTTTTCCTAAAAGCAAAGGGGAACTTTTTATTACCCCATTTTTAAGCTATCTTGTCAAACAGTTATTATCGAAAAACCCTTATTTTACAAGGCTTTTTTGGCTTGACATATCAAAAAATCATTGTCTAACTATTGACTTTTAAACCAAAGTATGCTAGTATATAGGCATGTCCTTAGTAATAGGCGTAAAGCTTATTAAATAAGGACTTTTTAATTTCTGCCACAAAACTATGAAAAATAAAACATTGATAAGATTTGTAGAGTCGTTCATTCTTTTACCTGCTTTGACTATGTCAGGAGCACCTGTAGGAACTACTATGGGTCCGATATCTCAAGCAGTAATGAATATGGTTAATACTCAACCTGCTTTGTCTTTGTCTAAGGTAGGGGCTCCAGCTTCTGATGCTTTAGCTCTTAACGAGACTATCCAAAAGAACCTCGAATTGCAAAAAGTTAAAGCCGATGCAGTTGATGCATATTTCAATAAATACGATATGCCATTAGAAGGTACTGGCATGAAGATGGTTACCGAATCTGAAAAGAATGGTCTTGATTGGAGATTGCTTCCAGCTATTTCTGTACGAGAATCTACTGGTGGAAAACATGATTGTGGTAAGACTTCTTTCAACCCATTCGGTTGGGGTTCATGTAGAATTGGTTTTAAATCAAATAATGATGCGATCGAGACAGTTGCCCGTCATTTGAGTGGTAATGATAAAGGCACAGAAACATACTATAAAAACAAAACTACCTTACAGATCCTGCATGCTTACAATCCACCTTCAGTGGTTCGAGACTATGCTGAACAAGTCATGTCTATCATGAATGACATAGAAGGTATGAAAATTACTCCAGCTACTCCAGAAACAGCAAACAAGACTGCTTAAATAATAAATACTTAACTAATTAAAAAATCCCCGAGCGATCGGGGATTTTTAGTTTCATATTAAGATTTAATTTCCCATTTGATACCTTTCTCTGAAAAATGATCGGTAATTTTTCTTAAAACTTTATCTTTTTCCTCGTTAGTTAATATTTCTTCTTTGTCGTTCCATCTTAAGGCGTCGGTGCGGTAAATTCTTCTATCCAAAATTCCACCTTGCATCATTTCAGTTCCTATTGTAACAAACCGGCCATTTTCATAATATCGATAAGAATCCCGACCTTGTATTATTATAAGTGGTTTTATAAAACTTTGACTTAGTCTTTGCTCTTGTTTTCTGGCGTTCAAATAATGAAAAAACTTATTGATCGGGGAACGACATATATACAGGATAAGGATAAAGAAAATAAGAATAAAAAATATAGTGTTCTCCATGGCATTAATTTATTATTAGTTTATTGTACCCTAAATTAACATCTTTAATCAAACTCTCAATCTAAATAGCAAAAAGTGGTCAACCTGGCAGGTTGACCACTTTCCGATAAGGTTTAATCTTATTCTAATTTTACTCTAGATGTATCAAAGTCATCTTCTGATCCTTTGGTTCGAAGAGGGTGATTTGGAAATTGTAGTTCTTTCCAAGTTCTAGTTTCTCTCTTAGTTTTGCCTCTGTTGGAAAAGTTGAGTTGTGGACTAGTCCTGCTACGCCTTCCTTGATAGAGATCAGAGCACCATGTTTGTTGTATTTGATAACAACCCCCTTGATGATGTCTCCTTTTCTTAGTTTACCTTCGAATTCTTTCCAAGGATTTTCCTTTAGAGCCTTTACTGAAAGGGAACTCTTGCCATCTTTGATCTCGATAACTTTAGCGCGGATTTTGTCGCCAACCTTGAACATAGTTCGAGGATTGTCTACAAGACCCCAATCAAGTTCAGAGATGTGTACTAAGCCTTCTAGTCCGTCTTCTAGTTTTACGAAAACCCCGAAGTCTACAAGTCCAGCTACTGTACAATCTAGATCGTCGCCAACATTGTATTTACTTAGGATTTCCTTTTTCTCTTCTGGGTTGTTGTCCTTTTCAGAGAAGATCAATTTGCCTTCTTTTGGAAGGGTAGAGATGATCATCACAGAAATCTTTTGGCCGACGAGTTTCTTGAGCTCTTTTAATATCTTATCTTTATCAGAATCTAGAACGCGAGGGTAGTGGTCGGCTTTAAGTTGAGATGCAGGTAGGAAACCTTGGATACCTTGCCATTCCAAAATAAGTCCACCTTTGTTTGCATCTTTGATTTCTAGGCTCATCACTGTCTTTTCCTTGATAGCTTTTTCAGCTTCGTTCCAAGTCAGCGCTTGCTTCGCTTCCTTTAGGGAAAGCTCGGTGTAGCCATCTGAGTTTTCTGTTTCGACAACCTTTGCCTTAATAATATCGCCTGGACGAATCTTCTTGATGATGTCCTTTGCGTTGATGAATTCGCGACCATAAATGATACCTGTGCCAAATGGCGCCAAGTCTACATAAACAGATGATTTTTTGACGTTGATAACTGCTCCTTCTACTAATGTATCAACTTCAGGCTTGTTGACACTGCGAGATACGATCATGCCTAAAACTGAAGTGTCTTCGACTGGGGCTACTACTGGTTCTTTTTTCATATAATGTTTTAAAATTAAAAAATCCGCCATAAGCGGATTAAGGTCTAGGTTCTAAAGAGGTACATACACTCAATAGGGTTACCCTAAATCCTGCTAATAATCAAAACTAATATTGTCAGTCTAGCAAAAAAGAGTCTAAATAGCAATCTAGAGCTCCCCACTTGGCGGTTTAACCGCCAAGTGCTAAAATAAACTCATGAGAAGAGTGCCACTTGCAACTGGGGAAATTTACCACATCTTTAATAGAGGAGTCGACAAGAGAAAAATTTTTTCTGATCAAAAAGACCTGGATAGATTTTTTGAAAGTATTTTAGAGTTCAATAACATCGAGCCAATTGGAAGTTTGTTTGAAAAGAGTTTCCAGAAAGACAAAATTAAAAAGCCTCTCGTGGAATTTGTAGCATATAATATTTTGCCGAACCATTTTCATTTCGTTTTGAAACAAGTTTCTGAAAACGGCATCAGTGAATTCATGAAGCGCCTCTTGGGAGGTTATACGTGGTATTTCAATCATAGGCAAAAGAGATCTGGCTCCTTATTTCAAGGAACTTTTAAAAGCAAGCATATAGATTCCAACGAATATCTTTTACATGTGAGCGTCTACGTAAATTTGAACGACAAAATCCCACTTGGCGGTTTAACCGCCAAGTTGAACAAATCGAGCTGGAATGAGTATGTAAATCCGGATTTAGTTAATAATTATGAACGAATATGATATGGCAAAGATATCATCCTCGATCAGTTTGACTCAACTGAAGACTATAAAAAATTTGCTTTTTCTTCTTTGGAAGACATACGGCTCAATAAAGAAAGTTATAAAGAGCTGGAAGAATAGCCACTTGGCGGTTTAACCGCCAAGTAGGGGAATGCGGCAGTGATTTTATTTATTTTTTCTGCTATAATATACGGAATGATAATCACATATTTCGGTAAACAATTTTTTAAGGTACAACAGGGAGAAATGGTTCTTTCGTTTAATCCTGTGAGTAAGGGTTCAAAGACTGGCATAAACGCTCATTTTGGTGCCGACATAGCTCTTGTCACCACAAATCATCCAGACTTCAATGGCATAGATCAGCTTGCTCATGGTGAACGTGTGCCTTTCGCTGTGACAGGCCCGGGGGATTACGAAGTAAAAGAAATTTTCATCAAAGGAGTTTTGTCTGATGCATTAATTGGAGATAAGAAATTCATAAATACAATTTATTCTCTTACTGTAGATAATATAAATATAGTTTTTCTCGGGGCTCTTTCGAGTGCAGATTTACCTAAAGAGGCGATAGAGGCAGTGGGCAGTCCAGATATTCTTTTTGTGCCTGTGGGAGGCCTGTCTGCGCAGGCAGGAAATGGAGTGCTTGATGCAAAAGGTGCTAGCAAGCTCGCTGCTGCTCTTGAGCCTAAATTAATTATTCCGATGGATTATGACCCTGCATCACTTAAAGCTTTTCTAAAAGAGTCTGGTGAGGAAAAGGCAGAAGTAGTCGACAAATTGACACTGAAGGCAAAAGATTTAGAAGGTAAAGAAGGAGAAGTAATCGTATTAAAAAGTCTATAAAAATATGAAAAAGATTATTCACCATTTAAGAAGTAAGCCAGAACATATTCGAAGACACATTTTGCATGTGCTCACTGTCGTCGCTGGATTTATTTTGTTGTCTATCTGGTTTTTTTCTTTGAGTGTTCATTTCAGTGATCCTGATACACAGGTAAAACTAGCACATGATGTAAAGCCATTTTCAGCGTTGAAAGACAATTTAGTGGGTGGCTATCAGAGTTTATCCGCACCAAACGCAAGCACCGAATCTGATTTAAAAGCTCAAGTAGATAATCTGTAAAATTCCCGCCAAAGGCGGACAAGTATGAAAAAAAAACAAGAAGAATCAAATAAAGAAGTTGCAATCACAGATAAAATTTTGCCAGTGGATGTTGTGACTGAGATGAAAGAGTCGTATTTGGCGTATGCCATGTCTGTTATCACTTCACGTGCGCTTCCGGACGTGCGTGACGGACTAAAACCTGTGCATAGAAGAATTTTGTATGCCATGCATGAGATGGGTCTTACGGCTTCTGCTCGTTTTCGTAAATCTGCTGCAGTAGTGGGAGATGTGCTCGGAAAATATCATCCTCATGGAGACGTCGCGGTGTATGATTCTATGGTGGGAATGGCGCAAGAATTCTCTTATCGTTATCCTTTTATTTTAGGACAAGGAAACTTCGGTTCGATTGATGGCGACAATGCAGCCGCAATGCGTTATACCGAAGCAAAGATGTCCAAGATCTCTGGTGAGCTTTTGCGAGATCTTGAAAAAGAAACTGTTGATTTTCGTCCAAACTATGACCAGACTCGTAAAGAGCCAATTGTGTTTCCATCATCTGTGCCTGCGCTTCTTTTAAACGGAACCCTTGGTATCGCTGTTGGTATGGCGACAAACATTCCTCCGCACAACTTGGCAGAAGTTTTGGATGCGACAAAGCATTTGATAGAAAATGAAGATGCGACCACTGAAGACCTGATGCAATTCATTAAAGGTCCAGATTTCCCGACTGGTGGTATTGCTTATGGCCATAAAGATATGTTGCATGCCTACTCAGGCGGACGTGGTGGAGTAGTCACCAGAGGTGAGGCAGAGATCGTGGAACAAAAGGATGGCAACTTTTCTATCATCATTACTTCGATTCCTTTTCGTGTGAACAAATCAAACTTGATCATGGCTATCGCTGAGCTTGTACAAGAAAAGAAGCTTGAAGGCATAAAGGGTTTGCGTGATGAATCTGCGAAAGATATTCGTATAGTGATTGATTTGAAGTCTAGCGCTCATCCAGAAAAAGTTTTAAATTATATTTACAAAAACACTCAACTTGAATCAAATTTCAACTTCAACATTGTGGCATTGGTGGATGGTGTGCCGCAGACTTTATCGCTCAAGTCTATCCTTGAGCAATTCGTGCTTCACAGGAGGGAAGTTGTAAAGAGACGCACCGCTTATGATCTCAGGCGAGCAGAAGAACGAGAACACATCTTGCTTGGTTTGAAAAAAGCGCTCGATAAGATAGACCGTGTTATCACTATCATCCGTTCTTCAAAGAATTCTCAAATCGCGAAAGTAAACTTAATGAAAGAGTTTAAGTTTTCTGATTTACAGGCGACAGCTATCTTGGAAATGAAGTTGGCAAAGCTTGCGGGGCTTGAACGCAAGGCCGTCGAAGATGAATTAGCAGAAAAGCAGAAATTTATTGCAGAAATGAAAGAGATTTTGGCAAGCCCAAAGAAGGTCTTAAAAATTATTGTAGATGAATTGGTAGAAATCCGTACAAAATATGCTGACGAGCGACGCACAAAGATAGTAAAAGGTGGCGTTAAGGAGATTTCTGACGAAGACTTGGTGCCAGAAAAGGAAACTATGCTAGTACTCACTGCTGGTGGTTATGTAAAGTGTACTGATCCATCAGAATATCATGCACAAAAGCGCGGAGGTGTGGGTGTCATAGACCTAGAAACCAAAGAAGAAGACTTTGTGACTATGCTCGTCTCTGGTTCTACACACAGCAATCTCTTGTTCTTTACCAACCTAGGTAAAGTTTACCAAATGAAAATGTACGATATTCCAGAAGGCCGCAGAGCTACTCGTGGTAAATCTATCATGAACTTCCTTTCTCTGGGTGGGGAAGAAAAAGTTAATTCTATTTTAGCAATGCCCAAGGAGGACAAGAATATAGATAAATCTCCGGCCTCCTTAATGCTTGTGACCAAAAATGGTACAGCGAAAAAAATGTCTTCTGAGAGTTTCAAGGATGTGCGTCGCAGTGGCATCATCGCTATTCGTTTAGACAAAGACGATCAGCTCATTTCTGCGTTGGTCACAGAAAAGGGTGATGAAGTTATGATCGCGACTGGTGACGGACAGTCCATACGCTTCAAAGAATCTGATATCAGAGAGATGGGCAGGACTGCTGGTGGAGTGCGTGGAATAAAATTAGATAAAGACGATGCTGTCATAGGCGTGGACGTTGTGAAAAAGGGTAGCGAGAAGGGTGCGTTTTTGACGATGAGTGCAAATGGTTTTGGAAAAAAGACTGATCTTAAAGAATATAAAGTTCAAAATCGTGGTGGTTCAGGTATCAAGACTGCAAAAGTTACTCCAAAAACAGGTCAGCTTATCGTGGCAAAAGTTTTGACTGGCGAAGAAGCGGAATTAATCGCAATGTCTAAAAAAGGCCAAGTCATTCGGACAGCTTTGAAAGATATTTCTTCTCTTGGACGTCAGACACAAGGTGTCACCATCATGCGACTTCGCGGTGGGGATGGAATCGCATCGTTGGCATGTATTTAATTCTCCTCTTGAGGAGTACTCCGACCTAGGTCGGAGGGAGGTGGACGAATTTATCCACCCCGTCTCGCAAGCGAGCCACCCCTCAAGAGGGGAATATGTTACAATTAACCTCATGTTCACAGATCCATTAAAAAATATAAAATCTTTAGGACTTCGGGAGACGGATATTGTGGCAGATTTGGGAGCCGGAACTGGCTTCTATTCTGTGGCAGCTGGACATATTGTGTCTAAAGGTAAAGTCTATGCAGTTGAGATAAATAAGGATTATTTAGCTACAATAAAACAAAAAGTCAGGGACGCGCATGTCAGTAATGTGGAAATAATTTGGGGCGATATAGAGAAAAAAGGTGGCACATCACTGCGAGATGGCATTATTGATGTTGCTATTGCTTCAAACGTTCTTTTTCAAGTTCAAGATAAAGATAAATTTATTCAAGAGATATTTCGCATATTAAAAAAAGGTGGCAAAGTGCTGCTGATAGATTGGACTGAGACTTCGCTAATGGCAGGGCAAAGCATCGTCTCAAAGAAAAATGCTTTGGCCTTATTTGAGAAGCATGGTTTTGTTTTGGATGTAGAAGTTAATGCAGGTTTGCATCATTATGGTATGATATTAATTAAGAAATGAAAAAATTTCAAATTATAGTCATAGTCATTTTTATAGTTTTGGCCATTTTTGGAGTTTTGGTATTTTCTGGTACCATCCCAATAGGTAAGAATAGTAGTAGCACTCCTGGTGCCTTGGGTAACGTAGTTTTGTGGGGTTTTGTAAAATCTTCGGTTCTTTCTACTCCCATTGATGCATTTAATGCTGCGAATACTTCTTTTGTATTAAAGTATGTAGAAAAGTCTCCAGATACTTTTGATCACGACTTGCTTGAGGCTTTAGCTGATGGCAATGGTCCGGACCTTATCCTTGTGCCTGAAAATCTTGCATTTCATTATTCTGCTAGGATTTTCCCGATACCTTATGAAAGCTACCCACTTGCATCATATCAGAGCAATTTTGCTAGTGCCGGGAACGTCTTTGCAACTTCAAAAGGTATTTTAGCTTTTCCACTTTCTATAGATCCTTTGATGATGTATTTTAATCGAAGCACTCTTGATGCTAACGGTATTGTTTATCCTCCGGCATCTTGGGATGATCTAGTAAGCATTACACCGACTCTGACCAAAAAAGATGATGCTAATAAAATAACTAAAAGCGCAGTTGGCCTTGGTCATTTTGTAAATGTTGATAACGCTAAAGCCATTTTGTCTACACTTTTGATGCAAGCGGGTAGTCCTCTTGTGTCAGAACAAAACGGAGGAGTTTTTAAATCAAAATTTGATACATCAAACCCAGACTTAAGTTCGTCAGATATTTTAAATTTCTACACAAGCTTTACTGATCCAAACAAAGCTGTTTATACTTGGAATCGCTCTTTGCCTGGTAGTGGCAATTTTTTCTCTTCTGAGAATTCGGCATTTTATTTTGGTTTTGCAAGTGAGCTTTCGAGTTTGATCAACAGAAATCCGAACCAAAATTTTGGTGTGGCTGCTGTACCTCAGATCAAGAATGCAAGTTCAAAATCAACCTACTCTCACGTGTTTGGTGTGGCACTCCTTTCTTCATCGCGTAATTCCAATACTGCTTTTACTGCAGCTAGTTTGCTTGCAAGTGGTGACTTTGCTGCCCAGTTCGCTAACGCCACAGGCACCGTGCCTGCTCGTAGAGATTTATTAAATACCAAAAAAACAGATGCATTTTCAAATATTTTCTACACTTCAGCTTTATTTGCCAAAAGTTGGTTGGACCCGGCATCTTCTGGTACGGACAAAATATTTAGTGGCATGATCGAAGGGGCGATTTCAAATAGTGTAACCTCAGCATCTGCTTTAAGTGACGCAAGCAGCAAGCTCGACTTTCTTTTATTACGATAATATTTTTTATATGAAACTCCCAAAAACAATCTTTGTATCCATTGCAATATTTTCCATTCTTGTTGTGCCAGCCTTATCCTTGGCGGAGACAACAGTAGATACAGATATTCCAGATGTGGTCGTGGGTGGCAGCTTGGTACCTTGTGGGCATCCAAATCCTAATCAGAATAATGAAATAACTAATCCATGCAGTTTTAAAGATGCTATAACTATGATAAATACCATTACCAACTTCATTCTTTACAAAATGGCTATTCCAATTTGTGCCATAATGTTTGCTTATTCTGGATTTTTGATGGTTAGCTCTGGTGGCAGTTCAGAGTCCTTAGGAAGAGCAAAAAAGATTTTTACGAGTACTGTTATGGGGCTTGCTTTTGTCGCAGGTGCATGGCTTATAGTGAAGACAGTTATCACCACCCTTGGTTATGATGCTACTTGGATTGGGTTTTAATTATATGTATAATACACTTATGAGTTTTACAAAGAGAAGTTGCTATGGTTTGTTTGTTATATTATCTCTTTTTATTGTGCCTGGAATAATTTATGCCCAAGGGGATGTTCCAGCTCCGTGTCTTCCTGCTGCTGGCAGGATTTGCAATCCGCTAGGAAATACCAACACAATCCCAGCTTTTATAAAAATTATTCTTGAAGGTGCACTCAAGGTGGGTATCCCTATCATCGCCCTTGCTGTAATTTATTGTGGCTTTCTCTTTGTTGCAGCACAGGGTAACCCTGAAAAATTAGGTAAGGCAAAAGATGCGTTGCTTTATACATTAATAGGGGCTGGAATCCTTTTGGGTTCCTTAGCCATTGCAGAACTCATTTCTGCGACCATAAAAAGTGTAACTTCTTAATAATATGAAAAAAATATTTAAATATCTTTATTTTTTATTACTAGTATTGTTTTATCCAAGCCTTTCACTGGCAACTAACTTAACGCCTGCAGGAGATACTTGTGAGCTTGGGACTACCGGGGTGACTTTTAGCTTACTCGTAAAATTTTTTATATGTAACATAAATACAGCCATAATACCTTTAATTTTCGTTCTTGCGTTCCTTATGTTCGTCTGGGGTGTAGTGAAATTCACCTTGAACAGTAGCGAAGAAATAAAAAAGGAAGAGGGGAGACAATTTATGCTTTGGGGTGTTGTAGGGTTAACAGTTATGGTGTGCGTATGGGGGCTTGTTGGTATACTAGCCAACACCTTTCATGTTAACGTAAGGGTTATTCCACAGGTGCAGACTCCGGCTACAACAACACCTCCTACCACTCCTTAAGTTAATCCCCAGTTGCTTTTGCTTTTAAATATCCTTGTAGTATAATTATCAGTATTATTATTTAAGGTCGTTTTAATTATTAGAAATTATTAATAACGTTTCTAGAAAATTATATGAAAAAGAAATTAGGTGTTTTATTTATGGTTTTTGGTTTGTTGATTAGTGTTGCAGCTCCTATGGCAGCATTTGCTGTTACTACTCCTGCTGGTACTGGTACTGGTAATGGTTCTTGTTCTATTACAACTACCGATATAACTGGTGGTGCGTTGAATGGTGGTACAGACTGGGATTTAAGAGCGGTGATCTGTAGAATAGAAGGTATATTGAGTTCACTGGTTCCTCTTTTGATGATCTTTGGATTTCTTTACTTCATTTGGGGAGTTATCTCTTATGTTATCGCTGGTGATGAAGAAGCTAAGACAGCAGGTAGAGACAGAATCATCTACGGAGTTATTGGATTCACAGCTATCGTTACACTTTGGGGATTGGTAGCAATCTTGGCAAACACATTCAACATAAACAAAGCAGTCACTGTGACTCTTCCAGTCATTACCAGTCATTAACAGTGTACAATGAAACTAAGATTCTTAAATATTGATTAAATGGAATTTTTTTCTACAAAGGTAGCCTATGCAAGTATAGATACTTTTCTTGGAAAAGTTGAAACCCAGATCGTCAACCCTATCATCGTCTTACTTTTTGCTCTAGCGTTAATGTACTTTCTTTATGGAGTTTTTGAATTCATAATGAACAGTGCTAACGACGAAAAGAAGACCACTGGTAAGGAACATATGCTTTGGGGGGTTATAGGTTTGACTATCATGCTTGGGGTTTGGTTTATTCTAGGAGTCGTATTGGATACATTCAATATTCCTAGAAACCAGATTGATCCTGAGCATGGCAAGGTCAACTTACCTGTAAAGTAGCAAAAGTTATTGAAATAGAAAATAAAAGACCCTAGCTTTGGCTAGGGTCTTTTATTTTTAACTATGCTTTAGGGGAGATGAATGATATTTGTCTTCTGCACCATAAGCCTTTCTGACTAGGACCACGATGGCTAAGATAAGTATCGCTAAGATCAACCATTGGATTAAGCCTGAAGGCAAGAAGCTGTTTGAGCCAAAGATCGCTGCAGCTCCAAGGTTTGTACCAGCGTTATTATTGTAAGTAGGTTCTACTGGGACTGATTTCGCATCAGTGTTGGAAATAATGTTTGGAATAAATGTTGCTGGTGCAGAAGGCGCAATGTCAGGTGTTGTGGCCATACTTATACCTCCACTTGATATAGAAGTAGCAGGGCCAGCACAGTTAGCTGCTAATACACTGTTCAAAGGAGTGAAAAGTAAGCCAGAAGCCATAATTAATAACATTCCCAAGTTCAAAACTATTGATTTGTTATTTGTATTACTCATATAAAGATAGTATAGCATATATGAGTCTCATTGTCAAGTGTAAAAATAAGCCACATTTTATAGCCTATTTTAGGCTAATTTGATGTTGTGTGGGCAAGGGGGGACTCGAACCCCCAAGTCTTGCGACATTAGTTCCTAAGACTAACGCGTATACCAATTCCGCCACTTGCCCAATAAGAATTATTTCTTACCTGAACAAGCATAGCATATTTTCTAAAAAAATCACTCTTATTTGTAGGATGTACCACATTTAGATGTTATACTTTTTTGGTGAAAAATTTTCTCAGGAATTTCCCCATAGAGATGTACGTCCTTTTGTTTCCTTCTATTCTTTTTTTATTAGTGGTGAGTGTATACCTGACTTTTCAAGGTTCCACTTTTATTGAAGATTTTTTTCATGGATATTTCCTATATCAGCTTTTTGCTATAGATGTCATCTTGCCTGTGGTTACACTCGTACTAGCGTCCAACCTTGTTGAGATTTCAATCATGTTAAGTAAAGGTGTCGAACGTTCTTTGATTTTTAGATTTTTACGAAGCGCCTTTTTTCTTCTAAGTGTTTTTTCTATTAGTCTTGTGTCTTTATCTGTTGGGGTTCAGTTTGTTTTTATGAAGGCTGATCCTGTTCGTGTCGCCACAATGTCTGTTATGTTTACCCATTGGGATCACGTACTCTTTGGAGCATATCCTTGGATTTCTTGGCACTCGTTCTTTACTGGCCCTTGCCTGCAACAGTTTATATATTTTTCTTATTCAAGTCTTGTGTCCGTTCTCATTATTGTTTTAGTAGTTTCATTCCTACACAAAACACATATCTTGAGAAAGTTAGTGCTATCTTTTTGTTTAGTTACTTTTTTAGGTATGCCATTTTGGATTGCTCTACCATCTTTATCTCCAGACCTAATGTATCGAGTAAATATTTTGGGTGTTTCTGTGCAATCTGATGTGAAAGAATCTCTTGAAGGTACTAGTTTTTCTAAAATTACTGAGGACACATTGGATACTCTTGAAAAATTTTGGTCTGACCCCAAAAAGGAGTCTTTGCCTGTAACTTCTTTTCCATCCATGCATGCAGCTTGGGGTGTTATTGTTACAGTTGTGGGTATAGAGCTTTGGGCACCATCTGCTTTTTTTCTGATCCCTTGGCTCTTGGCTGAGTTAGTTGCCACAGTGCTTACGTTGGAACATTATGCTGTGGATACGATCTTCGGGGCACTCTTAGGCTTACTTGCTTTGTGTGTTGCATCGCGTCTACTTTCTTTTGATAAAAAAAGATTTGTCGATAAGTGGGACTTGTTCCTTTCAATAGGTCAAATCCAGACAGATTTAGAAAAGGCAGTAGATTGGCTAAAAGCGAAAATAAAATACGCTTTAAAGCTAACTTAGTCATTGTGCCCCTAATAGTATCAAATTGGAACCTAATTATCAACCAAATAAAGGGTTTTTCTATGTCTTAACCTTTTTAAATTTTCTCAAAAAGACTATTTCTCCTATTATTATGAATTTCGTTAATAGAACTGAGGCAGGATATATCCAGTTAACTAGAGAGTAGCTACCCATAGAAAAAATAGATAGAGAATGTTTTACTGCATCCACATACATTGAACCCAATGACTCACTGTGTGGTGCATGCCAAGTTTTTCGCATAGTTGGAAAGAACGCTATTAAATCAATAAGTGTTGCAAGTATAACTGACCATAATACACTATCAACTAAAAGCCAAGGTAGAATTGCCACTAAAGAAAAAACTAAACATATTTTATCAAACCTCGTAATATCTTTTGTGCCGTATCCACCCCTTAAAGAAAGAATTAATGTGAAAATAGTTACAATTGCTGCGACTCCTGTTGCCCACGATCCTGGACCTCCACCAGAGACCCATTGTCCAAAGAAAGCTATTGTAGTGACAATGGCCCAGATAAGCCAAGTGTATGTATGAGGTTTTGTATTACCCCGAAAAATATCTTTAATGTATAGAAAGGAACTGAAAAGGGCAAGAAGTGCTGCAATTGCTCCAAGGATTATTTTTATGTCCATTTCAGAATTGTATCAAATTTGGAACCAAAAGACTCAAGGTAGCAACAAAAAGCATAATTTGCTATACTTATTTCTATGATAAAGTCGGTAAGCATAAAAAACTTCAGAAGTATAGAAAACCAGAAGGTTGAACTTACGCCTATAGTTTTTATTTATGGTAATAATGCGGCTGGTAAGTCGTCTTTATTCTATTCTTTTAATATTCTTAGAAACATAGTATCTAACCCAAACCAGCCGATAGATAGTTTTTTTAGTTTAGGTTTTGCAAACCTTGGTAGTTTTAAAAAGGTTGTAACCAAACATGATGAAACAAAGACAATCACAATTTCTATAGATGGTTTGGTGGGTAAGGTAAATTTTACATATGGAGTCAAAATCAATCCAAAAAGGAGTGAATTTTTCTTGCATCTAGATAAACCTTATTCTTTAGAATTTTCTTTGCCAGTTACTTTTCCTTATCCACTTAACTTGAATGTTGAAAATCCTGTTACTTTTGATGATGTAGAATATAAAATAAACTGGAATGGAGTAACTGCGCAAGTAAGTTCAACAATTGCGACTCCCACCGACAGTTCAAATAAAAAGATAAGAGAGATTACTTTTTTATTGAACAAAATTGCAGAACTTATTCGTTCCGTTGATTTGGTTTCTGTTAGAAGAGGTTTTTTTGAACCCCAATATGGAGCTGTCAACATTACTCAATTTCCCATAAAAGAAGAAGAAGTTGCTTCAGTTCTGGCTGTGGATGAAAATCTTGATCATCAAGTTAATTCTTACTTAGAACAAATGATAGGGCGTCAATTTAGAGCTAAACCCAAATTAGGTACTTCTCTTGCTGAATTAACTACTATTGACCCAGAAGCAAAAATAAATTCCGATGTAGTTAATGATGGTTTTGGAGTTAACCAATTGGTATTCGTTTTAGCAAAGATGTTAAATAAAAGTATACATACTGTATGCCTAGAAGAACCAGAATCTAACTTACACCCAGGGGCAGTTAGAAAACTTCCACAATCATTTATTGAAATAGCAAAAAAAGAAAATAAGCAATTAATTATTACAACCCACAGCGAGGCCTTAATTATTGCAATGCTTTCTGCTGTGGCAAAAGGTGAGGTTGCAAAAGAAGATGTGAGTTTTTACTTAACGCTAAGACAATCTGATACTGGTATTACATCTTTTGAAAAACAAGAAGTTTCAGAAGAAGGAGAAATACCAGGTGGTCTTAAAAGTTTTATGGCTGGAGAACTTGAGGACATAAAAGGATTTTTTAAATCAAAACGAGGTAAGAAAAATGTAGAAAAAATGGTAGATGATAATACTCAAATTGCACATCAAGATTCAACAGAGAATCAAAATACAATTGAAAAACCATTGGAGCAATAAACATTTTTATGTCAGTTCCTATTATTGTAGATGAATGGCTATTTGAAGACTTAGCTGGTAAAAATGGTGCAGATAAACAAAGCCAAGCTGTACAATTTTTGTATAAGCTTGAAGAAATTTGTGATCGAATTGTTGTTTTAGAGGGAAGTCCTTTTGAGAAAAAAATGCATGATCTTATGGGGAGCACAAATGATTCTTGTCGTTTTAGAGCAGCTAGAAGTGTTTTCATTGAACTTATAAGTAGCAACTCCTTGAAGAAGTGTTTTATTGCCAAGGAAGACATAAGTGCTTTGCCTGATGATGTTATAAAACTTATTCACAAAATAAATCCTTCCTCAACAAAAGACCACTACTTATTCCAAGCCCACCAAAAACTAAAACATAAAGATTGTTTTATCTTAACTAGCGATGGTCGCTGGGAAAATGAAAAATTAAAGAAAAAAGGTTTTCGGATTGTAATGAAAGATTCTTTTATTACTCAATATTTGGAACGTGAGATTTCTAATTAGGTTCTTTGATTTTTGCAAAAGTTAAAAACAGTCTAGCATACGAGTCAAGATATTCATTGGCAGTTTCTTTAGATATGTCTAAGTTGTGTTCTTCTTTAAAGTTTTTAATGAGTTCTTCTATCAGTTTGTCGCTATACTGGTGCATAAAAATTTATTTTTCTTTAGATTCAGCAAATACAGCAAACATTCCTCCTAGGGAGTCTAAATATTCAACAGCAGTTTCTTCATTGACATGATGATTATATCTTTTAGTAAAATAGATAATTATTCTTTGTATAAGTTTGTCGCTATATTTATGCATGAAGTTTTTCTTTTATTCTAGTTATTGATTGAGCAAAATCAGTTCCAACTTTAACCGTCTCAAAAGGTAGTCCTGCATCCTCAAAAATTTGCTTTTTTATAGAATCTTTTTGTTCTTGTCTTGGACTATTATGATAACCACCATTCACTTCTATGGCGACCACAGGCTTAAAATAATAATCACAAATTAAAAAGTCTATATGTTTCGGTAAAACACTATTTCTCATGTGATAGTAGCCTCTACCGCTTTTAGTTTCTATGATGTCAGCGATACGCATCTTTGGAAAAATATGATAGCCCTGAGGTAATTGTTTTTGTAGTTCAAAGAAGAAAGCAGATTCAGTGCTATTCATTACGCTTGATCGCTTTTTGTAAATGCTATCTTTCCTTGCGTCAGTTCTGGGTTGTTTCAAATACGGTACTAGAAAAACAGCAAGCAATACAACTACAATAAAAAATATTATTACCATAATTAATTTTGTTAAAAAATAATTATGATGGGCTAGAAAACAAAAAGCCCATCACGGGTAGAGACTTGCGTCTCTCGTATAAGTTTCCCTATACGGCCTATCAAGCGACCCCATGACGGGTTCTTTACTCTTGATAGGACTTTTAGCCATGCCATTTCTGGTTTAGACTACTTATTAAGTTATGTTGAGAATTATAGCTTTTTGGCTCTAAAATTGCTAGATTTAAAATTATGGATAAGTTTATAGATGTTATTAAATCTCATTATGAAATGGCTCTCAAAAGTGGCACAGGACTCCCTTTCTATAGTGATGTTAATCACTATCTTTTTTACATAATCAAAACTCCCAAACTCTACGCTATTATCACAGACGAATATGCAAAATTAAAAAATGAATTAAAGGAAATTAAAGAGAATCCTTTTTTATCGTCTTCGGCAGAAGAAGACATTTTAGACCAAACAAAAAAAATTTCACTATATACAGATTATATAGTCTTATATAAAGCAATCTATCTTCCTTTTCAAGCGAACGACAACGAATCCATTCTCAGCGAAGAAAATTCAAAAGCCCTTTTCTATCTAGGTGGCATTGAAAAGGTTCCTGAAAAAGAACGCTCATTTTGGCAAGATTCATTCGCCTCACACTTTGAAAGAAATAAAAAACATTTTACTAATTTACATTTTAAACTGTTAGAGATTTTGGAAACAAAAAATAAGGAATTAGTTGTAAAAAATAAAGATTTTGATTTTGATGTTAATACTGGTCAATTTAGATATTTTAAAACAAAGGGCACTTTTTCTCCTAAAAAGAAAGAATTTAAATTCTTAAAAACACTTTATTTTAAAAATAGCCACCAAGCTACTTACGCAGAGCTATCTGATGTTGATCAAGCTTCCAGAAACGACAAAATTAAATTAACTGAGACTGTTAGAAATGTAAAAACCAAACTAGGTATTCTTTCAAAGACTAAACACAAAAATAAAGATATTATAAAAACCGTTTCAGGATATGGTTATGAATTAGATATCTAGCACCAGAAAATTCCCATAATTTTTCGTACTAACCAATAGTCATTTCCTCTACTATGATAGAGGTTTTTTGTTATGGGTCGATCTGGTGCAACGCCCGCCCACCGCTTTAGCGGGGCGGGCGTGGGACGAGCGAAGCGAAGTCCCGACTTGCTTTCTCACTAACTTAATAAGATAAGAGAAAAATATTATTTTTATGGGTTACAGCAAAACTATTATTAGTGGAAATAATTTAGAAAGAACTGACTATGAAAAAGACGTCATCAGTTTGGGAAGAAGCACAGGAAACAGGAAGACTACTCCTGCAACTGAGAATATGGGAACTAGCGGAAAAGATACACTTTCGGAAAGGGACAGTGCCACAACATTGGGGAAGCGACGAGACAACGCACAACGCTCTAGTGTGGCTTTCCGAAGGATCGTTGCATCTAACCTCGGAGGACTTACACGCCCTCTACTGGTTACTCTTACCTACCGAGATAATTTCACAGACCTTAAAGGAAGCTATAAGCATTTCTCATCTTTTATCCAATCTCTACGCTATAAATTCGGAAAAGATTTTAAATACATCAGTGTCCCAGAATTTCAAAAGCGTGGAGCAGTTCATTTTCACGCTCTCTTCTGGGGGTTACCCGAGGGAATATTTTTACAAGAACGGAAAACTAGAACACTTGCCGAACTTTGGGCAAGGGGTTTTGTTTATTTAAAAGAAACTGACGGCAATGAAAAATTATCTTTTTATTTATCAAAATATATGGCAAAAGCATTCATAGACCCAAGACTAAAAAATCAGAAATGCTATGTTGCTTCTCGTAACATTCAAAGACCAACAGTTATTGTCGGTGCTTCTCCTCTTTGGGTTATTCTTGAGGATTATGGAATTACTGACGAGCCATTAATTGATAGAGAATATCCGACAAAATATTTAGGCAAAGGTCGGTATAGGTTATTTAAAATTCCAAAATGATCAGCCTTGAAGACCTAAAAAGAATAGAGCCTAAACTTCAAGGGAAGTCTGACGAGGAATTAACAAAAATCCGTAATTTATTATATGGTTTAGGTCAATTAACTTTGGAAACATATTTAGAAAGAAAAAGTGGTTCCAAATTTCCCGTTGGGGTATATGGACTTAATAATGAGGATATGTAAAAGTATGGATATGCAAGAAAACAAAAATGCAATAATCTATGTCCGTGTGTCTTCTAGTGAACAAGTAGACGGCACAAGCTTAGAATCTCAAGAAAGATTTTGCAAAGAATACGCTCAAAAAGAAAACTTAAATATTCTTTCAATTTTCATTGAAAAAGGTGAATCGGCTAAAACTGCTGACCGCACGGAATTTATAAAAGCCATTAGTTTTTGCTCCGATAAGAAAAACAAAGTTAGCTATTTTATTGTTGCTAAAATTGATCGTTTTTCTAGGAACCAAACCGACTATGCTATAGTCAAACAAAAACTACAAAAGTATGGAACGGAAATCAGATCAGTCTCGGAAAAAATTGACGATACGCCATCGGGTAAGTTGATGGAAGTTATGCTCTCTGGCTTTGCTGAATTTGATAACAACATCAGAACTGAAAGAAGTGTTAATGGTATGAAAGAACGCTTAAAACAGGGCGTATGGGTCTGGCAAGCTCCTCTAGGCTACTATCGGACTGAAAAGGGTGGAAATATCACTCCTGACCCTAAAACCGCTCCGTTTATAAAAATGGTGTTTGAAGAATATGCTAAGGGAACTTACACTTTTGAATCTTTAGCTAGGTTCTTAAAAGAAAAAGGTTTTGTTTCTCGCTATGGTAGAACTGTAATTTCCCAGACGATAGAAAAAATAATCAAGAATCCAATTTACTGCGGAATAATTAAAGTTTGGGATAATGAAAGCAAAGGAACTTTTAAACCGATTATCAGTGAGAATCTTTTTTACCTTTGCCAAAAAGACGGCAGAAGGGATAGGGGTAAATTACACTTCGTAAAGAACCCCGATTTTCCACTTAGGAATTTAGCCACTTGCCAATTTTGTGGCGATCCTTTAACTGGTAGTCATTCAACAGGGCGTAAAGGCAAACGCTATCCATATTACCACCACCATAAAGTTAATTGTGATTATGCAAAGTCTATTCCTAAAGAAAATTTTGAGCAGATATTTGTTGAATATTTGAATGAAATAAATCCTAGTATTGAATATGAAAAAGCTTTCAAAGCTATCGTTATTGATATTTGGAAAAATAACTGTAAGGGTTTTAACAATCAGAACGAGGCTCTTAGAAAAGAAATTAAAGAACTGGAAAATAGTAAGCAACATATTTTTGATTTACACCAAAGTGGTGTTTATGACGACACTGATTTCACTACTCAGAAAAATATTGTCTGTAAAAAGATTGCTCAAAAAGAAAGTTTAATTCACGACAAAAGAATCCAAGAATTTAATATGGAAGAAGCCTTAGAATTTTGTTTTGATACAGTTCGCCATAGTGCAAGGTCTTGGGTTGAATACGAGAAAGAACCTGAGAAAAGAATCCGATTCCAAAATTTTATATTTGAGGAAAATCTGCCTTATGCTGAAAACAAATTTGGAACCGCAAAGTTAACGCCTATTTACAGCGTATATCAACAATACTTAGTGAATCCATCTAACTTGGTGCGTCCAGCAGGGATCGAACCTGCGACCTTATCCTTAAGAGGGATCTGCTCTACCAGCTGAGCTATGGACGCGTGTATTAAGTTGTGTGCCCGAGGTGGGAATCGAACCCACATGACCTTGCGGTCGGGAAATTTTAAGTCTCCTGCGGCTACCAATTACGCCACTCGGGCATTTCTACCCAAAACCATTCTACCATTAAAAAATCAAAAATGTTTGATTTTTTGAGGCCTGGGGCGGAATCGAACCGCCGTATATTCCTTTTGCAGAGGAATGCCTTACCACTTGGCTACCAGGCCGAATACATGTAAACACAGTTTTCCATCAAACTCCCCCTTGATAAGGGGGAGAATCAAAGAGGGGGTCTTATACATCCTACTTTTTGAAAAGCAATTCGTCAATTTTCTGTCTGTGCTTTTCACCCAAATCTATCTCGATGTCAATGAAGGGGATGTTTTTTGTGGTCATGTTTTTCTTTAGGAATTCTCGCAGTTCGGGCCTTTTTCTTTTGGCAAATTCTAACGCAGTCTTTTCTTTGTTGTCTGGCAACACTGTGATATACACTGTCGCACGTTTGAGGTCGGGAGAGCAGTCTGCAGAAGTCACAGTGATGAGAGAGGTCTTGTTGTTTTCTCGCCCTAAGAATTGTGCTGTTAATTCCTTTATGTAGTTTGATACTTTTGCTGTTCGCGGATTTTCGTTGGACATATTATTTTTGGGCTATTGAGAATAATTCAATGACGTCGCCTGAAGCAACTTCGATCTTGGATTCGATCATCATGCCGAACTCTAGACCTTCTTCGACTATGCTAGTTTTTACCTTACCTTTTTCAAGATTCACTATTTTGCCACGACCTATCTCGAAATCTCGGCGCATGATCTTCACATTGCCGTTAAGAAGCATTTGACCTTCGATAACTTTACCACCGATAATCTGGCGTTCCTTTGTGCGGCTGAAAGCACGGATGATCTTGGCACGGCCAGTCGTCTCCACTGTCTCGACTCTTGGTCGTCTTTTCTCCATTTCTTCTTCGAGCCATTCGGTCATTTTATAAATTACATTGAATGAAGAAATCGTGATTCCTTGATTTTCAGCAACTTCGATGGCACTCTTGTCGGCTTTGACGTTGAATCCGATGACGATGACGCTCTCACTATTCGCGAGATTCTTGATGTCAGACAGAGTGATGGGTCCGACACCTTTGCTGATAATCTTAAACACGGCACTTTCGCTATTTACACCCTTGCATTTGATTTTAGATATTTCTTTTTCGATAGCTTCGAGTGATCCCGCGACGTCAGCCTTTATTAGTATTGGGATTATTTTTTTACCACCCCCAGCCCCCTCCTTCACAAGGAGGGGAGTAAATTTATCTCCTCCTGTTTTAGGAGGAGTGCCCAAGGGGCGAGGTGGTAAATTTTCAGCATATTCCAAGGCCTCTTTTTTATTTTTGAAACTTTTAAAAGGAGCGCCGACTTGTGGCATCTTGTCGAATCCACAAAGTCGTACAGGAGAAGAAGGGCGGGCGCTATCGATCATGGCTCCTTTGAAGTCTTGAATCATACGAGTCGATACTATCGCATCTTCCACTACCACAGTCATACCTTTGGTCATTACTCCATTTTTTATGATCAGTGTCGCTTGGATTCCACGTTTTGAATCCAAGTCAGCTTCGATCACAAAGCCTGAAGCGCCTTCTTCTGTACTTTCGGTAAAACTTTCCATTTCAGCTAAAATTAGAATTAAAGATAGCAAATTGTCTACGCCAGTTCCGACTTTTGCGGAGATTTCTGCAAAGGGGATTTTGCCTCCATAATTTTCTAAATAAATTTCTTTTTCTGCTAATTCTTGTTTGGTTTTTTCTACGTTGGCGTTTGGTTTGTCGATTTTGTTGATGGCGACGATCACAGGGAGCTTCGCTTCGACGATAGTCTTCCAAGCTTCTATCGTTTGTTGTTTGACGCCATCTTCTGCTGATACGACGAGAATGGCAATGTCTGCTATGTTTGCTCCTCGCTCACGCATTTTAGAAAAAGCTTCATGTCCAGGAGTGTCTAGGAAAGTGATCTTGCAATCTTTACCTGCATCATCTTTATGTACAACTTCGTAGGCGGAGATGTTTTGGGTAATGCCTCCAGCTTCATTGTCAGTAATGTTTGTCTTTCTGATGTAGTCGAGCAAGGTAGACTTACCATGGTCAATATGCCCCATCACTACGACGACGGGTGAACGCGGAACAATATTTTGTTTTTTATTTTTTTCACTCATTTATTTTAATTCAATTTTCTGGAGGACATTCTCTTCTTCTTCAGAAAGTTCATACTCAGATTTATTCCCTTTGATTGGTTTAGCAAAGACGCTCATGCGTTCTCGTGAATATAAACTTGAAAGCACAACTCCGTCGCCTTCTTCGTTGAGTAGTCCAATCGCAAAACTTTGATTGCTACCTTGATCAGGGAATGGGTTGAAGCGTATGGTTTCAAGTCCACGAATACTTTTTTTGACTTTTGCATTAATGATTGCAATGTCTTTTTGCATTTCATCTCTGGTCTTTCTTAAACTAGAGATGTTGTTTTCCAAGATGCAGATTGTTTCTTCTAAGTCGTTTGCTTTTTTACCTAGGAAAAATCTTTTGAGACGTCTGTTGGTAACCAATATCCAAATAATCATCGCAAGTAGTACGACGCCAACTAAAACAAAAAAAGCTATTTCGAGCTTTATATTCATACCGTTTCAATATATACTATTTTTATGCCCAAATCAAATGAAAATTCTGGAAAGAAAGGCCGAAAAATATATATGGATTATGCATCTAGCGCTATTTCTTCTGTTGCGAACCCTGGAGCCATCCATGAACTTGGCGTCAAAGAGAAAAATAAGCTAGAAGTCGCTCGCAAGACAGTGGCTACGATATTACACGCTCATGCAAATGAGATAGTCTTCACCTCTGGGGCCACTGAAAGTAATAATTTGGCGATTTTGGGCTTGGTTCGTAATTTTAAAAATCCGCACATTGTAACTACAAATATAGAACACGCGTCTGTGCTTGAAGTTTTTAAATATTTAGAAAACACCAAGCAAGCTGAAGTGACATATGTACCTGTCGAAGCAAGCGGGATTGTTGATGTAAATAAAATTAAAAAAGCATTAAAGCAAAATACTGTGCTGGTGTCAGTGATGTATGCCAATAATGAGATAGGTACCGTGCAGCCCATCAGGGAAATTGCCAAAGAGATTCGGCATTTTAGAAAGACACACCTCACCCGCCTTCGACACCCTCTCCTTAACAAGGAGAGGGTTGGGGAGAGGTTCCCTTTTTTTCATACAGACGCAACTCAAGCGGTAAATTATTTACCTATCAAGGTGGAAGTGCTTGGTGTAGACATGATGTCTTTTAATGCAGCGAAAATCTATGGACCGAAAGGTGTTGGCGTTTTGTATCTGAAAAAAAAAACGTCACTTGTGCCGATCATGTTTGGCGGAAATCAAGAATTTGGTTTACGCCCAGGTACAGAGAGTGTGGCGTTGGCTATCGGGCTCGCCAAAGCTCTCGAGCAGGTGGAAAAAATAAAAGAGAAAGAAGTGGTGAGATTAACCAAACTTAGAGATTATTTCATAAATAAAATTACTAAAAACTCTGCGATCGCAGAAAAAT
>JBAXFB010000002.1:0-30918 GCA_037140115.1 bacterium
AAAGAAACCTTTTCTAAATTATTAAGAAATGGTGCGATTAATGTTTGAACTCACTGTAGGAATCATCTTGAATCAAGACTTAAATGGAGCGGTCTAAATTCTTTCGGTAGCTCCAAACTCAGTACATTGTCATAACATGGCATTCAAAAAAAATGACCAGGGGGTATGGGTTCCCACCCACCTGGATCAGTTCGAATTGGGAACAGCATACTCGGTTGGCGACTGGAACGTCGGCCCTGGTGGCGGACGTTTCATCCCTTCGGTTCGCGAGGAACGCGCTCTCGCTGGACGGCTCAAAGCTATAAGGGAGGCCGGAGCGACACACGTCGAATTCCATTCGACAGAGGCGCCACCGAAATCCATCAAGCACATAGGCAAGGTGCTTGCCGATACCGGACTGGAAGTTGGAATGGTCACTGCCAACTTGTTTAAAGGCCGGCCGGAGTACGCCAACGGCAACTTCGGTCACCCAGACCCTAAAGTGCGGCATCTGGCAATCGAAGACACCAAGCAGTACATCGCCTTCGGCGTCAAAGTGGGCGCACCAGTGTACGTGTACTGGAACGGCTCCAACGGCCTCCGGGTCCGTCAAGGAGTTTCTTACACCGACCTTATCAAGTGGACGGTGGAAGGAATCAACACAGTCCTGCACTGGATGTGGCATACTTATCGTGAAAAATCTCTGGCTTTCGCCATCGAGAACAAGCCGAACGAGCCCACTATGCTCGGATTCCCCGCAACTGCGGGAGACGTGTTGCAGATTTGCAACATGGTGGACGAACCAGTTCGTCACCTCGTCGGGGGTAATCCCGAACTTTGTCACGAGCTGATGTATGGCGACAACTTCGCGCTGACACTGGCGCGGTTTCATTCCATGCAGAAACTCTTTCACGTCCATCTGAACGGGGCGAGTGGTAAGCCCATGTTTGATGAAGACTTGCCGTTCGGCAGCGGGGACCTCATGGCGGCCTTTGAGGCTGTTTGGCAGCTCAGCGAGCTTGATTATCGGGGTCTCGTTGGGTTCGACGTTCAACCTCGTCCGACTGATACGGATGAACAATATGCCGAAAGCGTCAATCAAAGTATCGACAACTTCGATATCTTTCTGGAGACAATTCATGCACTGAGCGATGCGGATCGCATCAATCTTGCAACAATGCAACAAGAGAGCGACAACGCCTCTATTGAGAGGTTCTTCCTCAGCTTCTTGCTGGAAAGATGATCACGTGTAGCTCGGTATTTGCCGAGCGATATCAAGGTGGGGTGACCCTATTTCCCCCAAAAAGCTGGTGCACTTCGCGTGCATCAGCTTTTTCTTTTGCCTATTTTATTATTTTCTACGCGTGCTGGAAATCGTAGTGAAGACTATCCAGACAACTGCATTTCACAAGTGCATGATCGTGATCTTTACAAGTCGGAGCTTGGCAAACACCAGGCTTTTTTGATACTCCCCTGCAACCCCCAAGACAAATATAATGCTCCTCTACTTTTTGGTTTTTATTTTCTTCATTATTCATATTATATATGATAGCACAAATCCTGGACTTAATGATATTATGTAAAAATGCTACACGCATCGTCATTTACTTTTGGAAAATATAAAGTCGACACCACTCGCTCAATCGTCAGCTTTACCTACCGTGTAGAATTTAAATTCGGAATATTTAAAACTTTTACTGACAAAATTTTTCTAAAAGATGTGCCTTCGGAGGCTTGGGGAAAAATTCCAAAAGCCGTGCTAGAACCAACACTTCAAGCTCTTTCTCTAATGCTCGGCATAAATTACTGGTGTGTCTTTCCAACAAGAAACATTCGCATCGAAGGGTTCACACTAACACGTGAACAAGCAGACTTCTGGGACTCACTATATCTGAATGGTTTGGGAGAATTTTTCTACGACATGAAGATGGACTTCCACGACCTGATTGCATTTCCCTATGATGCTTCAATAAGTGGGCCAAGCCACGAATCTGCTGATTCGCCGACGAGGTTTCCTCGCCCAGAGAGAGCACTCATCCTAAATGGCGCAGGAAAAGACTCCATACTTTCGGCTGAAATATTAAAGGCTTCCGGCACACCATTCGACTTTTTCGCTTTCGCGCCAACTCCGGCGCATAAAAAGATTGGCGAACTGGTCAAAGCGAAAACCATCACAGTCACTCGTCGTCGCGATCCATTGATTAACTTCTCTGCTTCATTATTTGGAGTATCGAATTCGTACCCTTCAGTTTCGACATTCACATTCGTCGCCACACTACTTGCTGAACTTATCGGCTACAATAAAATTGTATTCTCAAATGAACGTAGTGCCGACTTCGGCAACCTCACCTACCTTGGTTTGGAAATAAATCATCAATGGTGCAAATCATCCGAGGCAGAAAAAATGATCAACGATTATATACAGCGCTATATCACACCTGACATAAGCACAAGCTCACTCTTACGAAAATACAGCGAGCTTGATATCGTACGACGCTTCGTAAAATATCCTCAATACTTGCACCATGTCACCAGTTGCAACATGTATTTTTGGCTCACTCGCTTCGAGCAGGTCATGTTACGCAAATCCTACTGGTGTAAACGATGTCCAAAATGCGTCTTCATCTTTGCATGCTTCACAGCATTTTTACCGAAAGAAAAAGTAGTCAGCATGTTCGGCGCCGACCTTTACACAAAAAAGCACCTCCTGCCACTTTTCAGACGCATCCTCGGCATTGAAGGATTCAAACCGCTTGATTGTGTCGGAGAACCAGAAGAAATGATCCTCGCCATGCATTATGCTTCTGTACGTGGCGAATATGCCAGCTCACCTGCAATGCAGCTTTTTGAAGAACATTTCCCAAAAAATTACGATTTTGAGAAACTGGAGAAAAAAGTATTTACGGATTAAAAAAATGAATAAACTAACTATATTAAAACATACAGAAAATTTTGTTAAAAAACAATTAAGTGGTGAAGGAACGGGTCATGACTGGTGGCATGTAGTAAAGCAACACCAATATACGACCCAACTAAAAAAGCACAAAAAGTAGACACAACTAAAAATTACAGAAAGTTACAAAGTTCCACTCTTCATCATTTTGAAGAAAAGTTATTTTTACTCAAAGATTTATTAAATACAAAAACTGCTAAAATAATTGCAAAGGAGCGAAATTTTTTTATGAAAAGATATGTTCAACAATTCTTAGACGAATGGAACGGTAAAAAATAATACTTTACATTGCTTGAAAAATGCTCAGAACTTGGGACGATGTTCAAAAGGAATTATTAGGATCTATAACACTTTCTTAATTTCATTAAACCAGAGACCATATCCTGCGCCTGATAAATGCAATTTATCATCAGCGTAATACAGATCAGGATTGGTTCGCAGAAATTCCGCAGCAGGAGAATCAATGAGGTCAATATAATGCACTCTATATTCTTTAGCTATTTTTATGTAGATATCGCGTACTCTATAGCTTCTATAGGAAAGTATTGGTTTTAAATAAAATGGAAAAAACTTAGCTTCTCCAATATCACCAGAATGAAGAATAATAAGCGAATCGGTTTTCTTCGAAAGTTCGGCAACCATTTCCTTTACTTCTTCTTTAATTTTGGCAAGAGTAGTTAAACGAATAATATCGTTTGCTCCAATTTGAACTAGAATTAGAGAATAGTGCTCTTTAGTATCTAACGTTGAGACAATTTTTAGCAGTCCTTCCAGCCGCAAACCATTTACAGCTAGATTAGTAAGGCTTGCTTCCGGATAGAGGGCGCCAAGTCTTCCTGCAGTAGTCAATTCTGATGTTTCTGAACCAGTTCCGTATGCAGTACTATCACCTAGTACTAAAATTTTAATCTGCGGATTTGAAAGATGACGTTCAAACGGTATTACATTTTTTATTAAAATTTTGCTTTTTTGAGCAAGAAGATACATTCGCAAAATATCCGCAGTAAAGACAATTATAGTAATGATGCCTAGGTAGATAAGAATACTTTTGAGAAAAAAAATCATAGAATAATTATATCACAAGATTTTTACGAGCTCCGAACTTTGGTTATTTATTTAATGCCATGGAGACAGAAGGACTCTTTTTCTGCCGGTTTTTAGAAAGATTGTTTTTTACTTTGTTGCCAAACACCTCTACGATATAATTAGTCTCTACTCCTTCATAGACACCTCTCGCCACTGCCGTACCTATTTCCGTAAATTTACCTTCGAGAATATTTGCTCTATGGGTGGGAGAATCTATCCAGCTTTTTATGACGCTGTCTGCATCGTCGTACATGACAGCCAGGTTTTCACCCGCATCGGTGTATTTATATCCGGCAATTTTAAACCAATACCATGGTGTCTTACCTTCTGGGTTCACGTGCGCGAAGTATTCTATCTTTGTCATATTCTCCACCTTCAGTTTTGCAACCTCGTCTAGTGTTGAACTTTCTTTGAGTGGAATTCGGCCTTTTAAAATACGCTCTTTGTTAGTCAACTCTATAAGAGTCTGCGGACTAATAGCTGAATTTTCTAATATAGCGGCATTTGAAACAGGAACACAGATCAAAAAAACTATATATTGTTGCAAGAAAAATAAATATTAAAGATTTCATATTTTACTTTTTAAATTATGCAGTAAAAATAAAAAAAACCTAGTAAATGTGTTAATAACTTTTTTTACATAGACATTAAAAACGTATTAAAAATAAGATACTTTCTGTTTAAAAAAGTGTATAGTGTTAAATTTTTGTAAAATATTGCTCCGAGGGTAGGGATCGAACCTACGACCAATCGCTTAACAGGCGACCGCTCTACCGCTGAGCTACCTCGGAATTTTAACTAACTCGAGGTAGCTCAACGGAATCGCTGGTCACAAGTATTTTTCTGCTGAAAAATCTCGCGACCCCGACTCGGCACCTTCGTGCCTCCGTCTTTGAAATACTATCGTATTTCAACTACCTCGGAATTTATTTGTTTTATAAAGAGCTTTTCATATACTATCAGAAAATAGATAAAAAACAACCGAAAATGACTCCAGAATTTGCATTTTAGGTAAAATAAGATAGAATAGTCTCATTAGTTTGGGCCCATAGCTCATCCGGTAGAGCGCCTCATTTGCAATGAGGAGGTGAGCGGTTCGAGACCGCTTGGGTCCACCAAACGAAACATTGTCGGAATTAAGAATATGGAGCGATTTTGCGGGAGCCAAAATCGCTCCGCTTTTCTGATTCCGACAATGTTTCTCTTGGTGGTGTTATTATAGCATTTGCTCGAACTTATTTCCAAGAAAAAATGAAAGACTAGCGTTCCCCGCGCGCTGAAGCGCCACCACGCGAAGCGTGGTGCTTCTGCTGAAGCAGAAGTGCGGGAGAACGCTCTGCACACCACGCAATCTTTTAAAAATGATGTGGTGTGCAGAAATACAAATGCGGAACGCGAGCGAAATTTTGCGAAATGCTGGGGGTTTGGGGGAAAGTATTTCGCAAAATTCGCTTCGCGTACTTCCTGATTTTTTTTGGCGGGAATTCGGTTCGCAACTAGAAAAAATACTAGAAAAATGATAAAATCATTTTATATGAAAAAGATCGTTGCAATCGGGGGTGGTGAAATTGGAAGACCTGGTTTTCCTATTGAAACTACAAAAATTGATAAAGAAATTATCAAACTTACAAACAAGAAAAATCCTGTTTTGCTTTTTATCCCTACAGCAAGCGGAGATTCAGAAGGATATTTTTCAACTGTTGAAAAATATTTTGGCAAAAAATTAGGTTGCAAAACAGAGGTTTTATATCTTACGAAAGCGAAGCTTTCTAAAGATCAGATAAAGAGTAAAATTTTGTCTGCTGATATTGTTTATGTTGGCGGTGGAAATACTTTCAAAATGATGAAAATTTGGAAGAAATTTGGCGTAGACAAAATTTTACAAGAAGCTCACGAAAAAGGGATTATACTTTCTGGGTTAAGTGCTGGGGCAATATGTTGGTTTAAATATGGAAACTCTGATTCTCGTAAAATGAAAAATCCAAAAGCTCCTTTGATAAAAGTTTCGGGATTAAATTTTATTCCTGCTCTTTTGTGTCCACATTATGATTTTGAAAAGGACAGAAAACCTGATTTGAAAAAAATGATGAGTAAAACTTCGGGAATAGCGATTGCTATTGATAACTGTTGTGCTGTTGAAATTATAGACGAAACATACAAAATCATTTCTTCCAAAGATTCCGCAAATGCTTACAAAGTATTTTGGTCAAAAGGAAAATATTATCAAACTTTGATACCGAAAGAAAAGAAGTTTTTACCATTATTTGATTTGTTGAAAAAATAACATATGAATTGGTACAATATTTTAGGTAATCTTTATTATTACTCTGTGCAAAAATATGCACGTTCTGTTGGTGCAACTTTTTTATATTTGCCGACTGATACAATAATTAGAAAAAACTTGGCAAAAAAATTTAAAAGTTTCAAAAAGCTCAATCAGGGTTCTTTATCAATTCTAAAATCTAAGCCAGAACTACAAGAATTATATCGTTCAAGCAATGTTACTAATTCAACAGTTTCAAATATCTATAATATTGAATATAGTGAAAATAAATTAAATACCTGTAACTATAAATTTTTGAATGCTCTTCTTTTAGAAAATGGTTTTAGTAAAATAGTGGGAATGCCTTGTGAAAATCTTCAAGGTAAAAAAATTCTTGATGTTGGTGCTGGTAGTGGAGAATTGGAATCATTTTTATTAAGCAAGGGATGTAATCCTAAAGATATTACCACAACTGATGTGTCAGAGAAGTCGTGTAAAAAAATTTCTGCATTAGGAATATCAACATTGGTTGGTCGTTTAGAGAACTTAAATTTTTCAGAAAACTATTTCGATGTAATTTTTTTAAGTTATTTTATTGATTATGATGTTGATCAAGTTTCAACATTTTTAACTACATCAAAAATTCTAAAATCGGACGGGAAAATTATTTTTGAGGGGCTACTACCTTGCCAACCTGTATTGAAAATAGAACAAGATAAAAATAAATTTATTACAAAAGGTAAATCACTTTTAGATGACATCAAGAATATTGTTAATTTTTTCAAACAAAATGCAGAAGGTATTTATATTCAAGGAATGTATTTGGGTTCTCGGTTTATTCACAACAGAAATGGTATTGTTAAATTGAATTCGTGTTTTCTGGTATTTATTAAAAAATAGGGAGCAACCCCGTCGTTTTATAATATTTCCCAAAAACGACGGGGATTTGTGCGCGAACGGGAGGGTGGGTCCAGCACAATACTAAATGTTTATCTCGGCTTCGCCGAGATTTCATTGTCATGTATTTTTCTTTTTATGCGAACCGAATTCCCGCCAAAAAAAATCAGGAAGTACGCGAAGCGAATTTTGCGAAATACTTTCCCCCAAACCCCCAGCATTTCGCAAAATTTCGCTCGCGTTCCGCATTTGTATTTCTGCACACCACATCATTTTTAAAAGATTGCGTGGTGTGCAGAGCGTTCTCCCGCACTTCTGCTTCAGCAGAAGCACCACGCTTCGCGTGGTGGCGCTTCAGCGCGCGGGGAACGCTAGTCTTTCATTTTTTCTTGGAAATAAGTTCGAGCAAATGATATAATGACACCACAAAACGAAATATTATGAACAGAGAATCTTCAATACAAGGATACGTAGGCAAAGATTCTTCTGGGCTTAATAAAAGAGTTGCCAAAGAACTATTGGATAAACAATTTAAAACACAGGAGGAAATGGACTCAATTAAAGATAGGGAAAAAACTCCCATTGAAATTGAGATTATAAATTTTGTTAACGAAGCTACTAATAAATTACTTGCAGACTATGGAATTGAATCCTTTGATGTACCTCTAAAAAACGTACACATCATCGAAAAACAAGATTGGAAAGATAAACACCTAGCAGGTGGACATGTGCCTCTTTATCAGAGTATTGAAATTAGAGAGCATTCTCAGAAAATTGTTATGGCTTCTTTATTATTTCATGAGATGTTACACTTTAAATCTTACAATAGCGTTGAGCTCAAAAATGGAAAAATAGAACCGTTACGCACCGGACTAAAAACCCATACTAGACCCGAAGGAAAACCCATATTTACTTTTCTAAATGAAGCAGTTGTATCAGAATTACAGAAAAGGTTTGTGGCTACTCTGGACGACAACCCTTTATTTAAAGACGAGACAGAACGTACTAAAGCAATAATTGCTAAAAGTAAAACACTGCAGGAGATGGAAGGATTGTATTATGCGGAGGAAGGCCGGGACAGTACAACCTTTATCACCGCTGATTCAGGGTTTTATAAAGAACAGCGCAGAATTTCGATGTTACTAATGGAAAAGATAAAACAAAAAAACTCTGAAAATTTCGCAAATACGGAAGAGGTGTTTACTATGTTCGTGAAGGGGTTATTTTCTTCCAACCTACTCCAAATAGGTAAATTAATTGATAAAAGTTTTGGAACTGGCACTTACCGCAAAATAGCCGATTTGGGTAATGACTTAAAAAACCTACGAGAATATATCGAAAAATTATAACGAGCAAATAATAGGATGTAGCAGCGCACCGCTGCGCCACAAACATTAAAAAATCCCCATTTCTGGAGATTTTTAGTTTAAAAATAGTATTTATTTCGCTAACATCTTATTCACCTGTTCCACGATCTCGTAAGGAGTCACAAGTGCTTTCAGGAGGAACTCAGCACCCATGGTTTTCGCCCTTTCTTTATTCTCAAGTTGGCTAGTGTTAGAGACGATAAGCACAGGAAGGTCTTTAGTTTTAGGATTATTGCGAATAGCCTGTAGAACTTGGAAACCATCCATACCTGGAAGCAAAACATCCAAGAGTATAATGTCTGGGATTTCTTTGTCGATTGCAGCTAGTCCATCCTCACCATTTTTAAACAATTTTAAGTCTGGAGTTTCAGCAGCGATTCTTTGAGACAGAATGCCACCCAAAAAAACGTCGTCTTCTATGATATAAATTTTTTTGCCTTTTAATGAGGGCTCAGCACTGCTCGTTGTTTGATCTGTTGTCATGTATATATTGTATCATAAAACGAAAATAACAAAAAGTAACTCTATACTGTGGATATCGTTGTTGTCACGTATCTTTATTAATACTATAATAATATGTATTAGTAAATAATGTAGCTTAAAAATATATGATGATGGAAGAAAATATGTTTCCTATTGTTATGGGTTTCCACTTGGACGTTTTGCTTATGTTGGCGTCTGGTATTTTTTATTTGATCTGTGCGATGTCTCTATGGAAAAAAACTAAAGAGGATGGCAACGAATTAGTAAAAGCTATCTTCGCCTTTCTGATATACCAAGCGATCAGTATGTTTTTCATGGGTCTAGAGATGAACACCATGAACATGGACTATGGAATGGCTTATGGCAAAATCGCTGCCCTATCTATATTTATTGGTTCTGCATATATGTTAAAATTTCCCTTTAGTGGATTCTCTGCGACAACTCGAAAAATTATTTTCATGCTTTCTTTGATCGCATCACTCGGAATCTTCGCTTGGTTTATACAAACACCAGAAAACGAAATGGGTCTAACTAATTTTGTCATCTGGTA
The DNA here is from genome assembly GCA_037140115.1 of bacterium. Lineage (GTDB taxonomy): Bacteria > Patescibacteriota > Minisyncoccia > Phycocordibacterales > UBA9973 > UBA9973. Next base: position 9,579 of record JBAXFB010000002.1, read on the forward strand.
TGACTTGATCGTCAATGGCATTTTTGTGGGAGGCGCAATGATCCTTTTTGGACTACGCACACCAGAGCGAGTATTCAAAATGAAAGCATTAGGTGGTGGGTCTGGAGTCGTGAGTTGTTGTGTAGCTTCAAATGCAACCATGTTGCTCGGTTCAGTATTGGTGAGCTCCTTCTTTCAATTCCTAGCGCCACTTATCATTCTCGGCTCTCTGTTGTTTATTACAAAAAAGAATCGCGTAAATATTGGTGAATAAAATAATTGAACAGATTATTTCATATTTTTTAGGTATATTTTTGGGAGGGATTTTTGGAGTGATGGTACTATCTTTACATCTTAGCTATATACAAAAGGAAAACCCGGTAGCAATCATCGCCATCACATCCTTGCTTGGGCTAGTTACCTACACTGCAATAGCTGAGTCCGAAAAGACTAAAATAATGCGAAGGAATAATGCAGTCAGGAATGAAGCTATTGCTCTCATCACTCACGAGATGCGCACAGGTCTGACATCTACAGGCTGGGCGATACAACTAATATTACAAAAATATAGCAACGTTATAGACCAAAGTGATAAATCAAACCTAGAAGCGGTCCTCGAGTCTATTCACACGACGATTCTTCACTCTGTAAATCTACTTGATATCAGCGTCCTTGATTTGAGCAACCTTTCTATATCACTCGAGTGGGTGTCACTTGAAAAAATCGAGCAAACCTTGGCGGCAATCTTGAAAGAGTTTGCAATGGGTGCACAAAAAAAGGGCATAGAATTTGTTTCTAATCTCAAACTGGACAAGAACAAACAAGCTGAGGTAGATATGTTGCGACTCAGAATCATCTTGGGTAATCTTTTAGAAAATGCTATCCAATACACAATCAATGAAAAAAGGTTGATCAATGTAGACATAAGCAATACAGACACAAGCCTGAACATCACGGTCAAAGACTCCGGCATTGGTATACCACAAAAAGAGCAAGACAAAATATTTGAAGAATTCTATCGTGGATCAAATGCCCGGGCTAAACTTCCGACCGGTAGTGGCATAGGCTTGTATGCATGTAGCCAATACGTGAAAGCACATAAAGGCACCATTCGCTTTGAATCTAAAGAAGGCATAGGGTCTACTTTCTATGTCACCATCCCACTCAAAACCAAGGAAGACATAGATGAGTTTATGAAGAAAATATAGCTTTCTAATTTTGTCTGACTTTGCTATAATCCCTAACTATGAAAAACAACCTTGCAACGTTAGAATTTGTATTAAAAAATTATAAGAACTTTAATGCCCGCGCGACACGTGACGCACTCCTGTCCTACTGGAAGCACATAGAAAAAGGTGGCAAGATGTTCTGGGCGATGGCGGGTGCTATGTCATCGGCTCAGCTTGGTATAACAGTGGCTCCAGCAATCCGTGAAGGGCTTATCCACGGCATGTCGGTCACTGGAGCCAACCTTGAAGAATCATTATTCAGACTCGTAGCACATCATGGCTACAAAGACTTCCCTGACTATCGCTATTTCACAAAAGAAGACGATACAGCAATCCTTGAGAACAGAATGCGTAGAGTCACCGACACCAGCATTCCAGAAGACGAAGCTTTTCGAGCTGTAGAAAGTTTAATCCTACCAGTCTGGGAAAAAGCAACCAAAGACAAAACCCGCAAATTCTGGCACGAATATTTTTATGATTTAATCCAAAAGATTGATAAAAAGAAACACGAAGGAAAAGCTGACGAATGTTGGCTACTCGCAGCTGCAGAAAACAATATTCCAATAGTTGTTCCTGGATACGAGGATTCAACTTTCGGGAATATTTTTGCTTCACACGTCAAACTTGGCGACGCTAGTGCGTCGATCGCAAAAAGTGGTATCGAATACATGGGAGCATTTTACGATCAATATGAAAAGCTATCAAAAGGTGCTGGCGTAGGATTCTTTCAAATCGGAGGAGGCATCGCTGGCGACTTCCCTATTTGCGTCGTGCCTTCACTCAAATATGATATGGAAGTCGCAGATGTAAAGCCATGGGCATACTTCTGTCAGATTTCTGATTCGACTACATCATACGGCTCATACTCAGGTGCTACTCCAAACGAAAAAATCACCTGGGATAAGTTAACCAAAGACACACCGATGTTTGTGATCGAGTCCGACGCGACTATCGTCGCCCCTCTTATCCTCACTGCCCTCCTCGAGTGTAAAGCAAATCCGAAAGAAGCAAACAAATTGATAGCGAAATACACTGCATAAAATATTTCATGAAACCAAAATTTGTAACAATTGGGTTAATCCAGAGCAAAGTTTCCTCTGACATAAACGCGAACGTAGAAAAAACTGTAAAGATGGTACGACAAGCTAGGAAAGAAGGTGCGCAGATTGTCTGCTTGCAAGAACTTTTTCAAACCACTTACTTCCCTATTTTAGAAGGAGTAAACAAAGACGACTACGCAGAAACCATTCTGGGAAAAACTACAACCACAATGTCTAAGCTCGCAAAAGAGCTAGGCATCGTGATTATTGTTCCCATCTACGAAAAAGCAAAAAATGGCAAATATTACAATAGCGCAGTTGTATACAATGTGGATGGCAAATCTCTCGGCATTTACCATAAAGTCCATATTCCTCACGACCCCGGCTTTTATGAAACTGAATATTTCGAAGAAGGTAATGAAGGATACAAAACATTCAACACTCCTTTTGGAAAAATTGGCGTATTGATTTGCTTTGATCAATGGTTCCCTGAAGCTGCAAGAGCTTGTCGCCTTGCTGGTGCAGAAATTATTTTCTATCCGACAGCTATTGCAAATATCCTTGGCTATGTGCCACCAGAGGGCGACTGGCACAACGCATGGGAGACGACTATGCGAGGTCACGCCATCAGTAACGGCGTAACTGTCGTTGCTGTAAACCGTACTGGAATCGAAGGCCGCTCTCATTTTTGGGGACAATCCTTCATTTGCGACAGTTTCGGTAAAATTCTAAAAATAGCTAGCGCAACAAAAGAGCAGGTGCTAATTGGGAAGGTTGATTTAAATATGAATATGTATGTTTCGGACAGTTGGGGTTTTTTGCGCGACCGAAGGCCCGACACCTACGGCACGCTTACTGCCAAAAAAGATCCAAAACTTAGTAAAAAAACAAAAGAAGTTCTGGAAGAAGAAAAGAAAAGAATACAGAAACTTTCTGCTTAAATGCCAAAACAAAACACACATGCACAATTAGGTTTTCTAATGCCAGCAGAGTGGGAGGCGCATGAAGGCGTCTGGCTGGCTTGGCCGTATGATGAGATAACTTTCCCACCAGAACATATCAAAAACGTAGAAGAAAAATATATAGACATAATAAAAGCTCTTTCTGAAAGTGAGCTTGTTTTTTTGCTGGTTTTGAATGAAGAGATGAAGAATGAAATTCTGGGAATGTTAAAGCAAAAGAATATTGATACATCCAAAATAAATTTTTACATTACCGATTACGCAGATGTCTGGCTACGAGACTATGGCCCGATGTTTGTAAAAAATACAGAAACTAAGAAAATGTCATGGGTGAAATGGCAATATGATGCATACACTAAAAAGTTCCCCGCTCTACTGAAAGACAACAAGGTTTTTTATAATCTCCAAAAAGAAATTAAAGGAGAAATGTTGGAGAACAAGATGGTGCTAGAAGGTGGCGCAATAGAGCAAAATGGCCTTGGAACACTCTTGGTCACCGAACAATGTTTACTAAATTCTGGACGAAACCCCGACCTAACTAAAAAAGAAATAGAAGCAAACTTAAAACAATTTTTAGGTGCCACAAATATTATATGGCTTAAAAGAGGCCTAGAAAATGACCATACCGATGGACACATAGATGACATTGCTCGTTTTGTCTCCCCCGACACTATTCTATGCGCATATGAAGAAGATACCAAAGAAAAGAATCATGAAATTCTCAAGAAAAACTTTGAGGATTTAGAAAAGACGGTTGATCAAGATGGTAAACATTTTAAACTTATAAAATTACAAGTTCCGCACCTAGTGTACGATGCGAACAAACCTTTCGAAGCTGGCAACAAAGCGCCTGCTTCCTATGCGAATTTTTATATCGGTAATACTGTAGTTTTGGTCCCAATATATAAAGACCCTAACGATAAAAAAGCCCTAGAAATAATTCAATCCTGTTTCCCTACTCGCAAAGTCATCGGAATAGATTCATGTGACTTAATTTACGGTGGCGGCGCAATTCACTGCATAACTCAACAGCAGCCAGCATTGTAATATAAAAAAACAAAAACCCCTCGTTTGACGGAGGAGCTTTTGTAGCACTTATGTTGTTTACGATAAATGTAAGTTTAACCCTTACACTCACGAATATAATATAGCATACTTGCAAAAAAAATGCAAGTTTTGTATGCTTACAGGGTAGGTGTTGGATAACTACTGTGGCGTAAGCCATAGAGGAAAGTCCGAACACAGAGCCCTTTAGTGGGCAAAAGTAGAGGGTAACGCCCTCCCATAGTGATATGGAGTTGCGAACAGTGACGAACCGATTTAGTTCGGGTGAAACGGCTATATACTTACTCCTGTGCAAGATCGTGCCCCGCGAAGCTTTATGCAAAGTGGGGAGAATCGCTTGAGCCGTTTAGTAATGAGCGGCCTAGACAAATTGTTATCATCCTAAGCGCAAGCGAAGGAAACAAAATTCGGCTTATAGGCACCTACAAAAAAATGAGAGTCCCCTGCTAAACACAGGGGATTTTCTTTTTAATTCCCCTCTTGAGGGGTGGCTCGCTTGCGAGACGGGGTGGATGTATTTCCACCTCCCCCTAAAGGGTACTCCTCAAGAGGAGAATAAAACCCTGTCCCCCACTTTAAGATTATTTTTATCTGCAAATCCAGCCACAACTTCTAGTACATATTTTGCATCTTGGTTCGGTCCAAATGTAGTTGGATACGACGCTGGCGTTGCATCTTTTTTAATATAAACCACTTTCATATCTTCAGAGATCCAAATCATATCTATAGCGAAATTCATATCTTTCATCCAAAAAGGATAATTGCCAACCTTTTGAAAAACAAAAAGCATACCTTCGTTTTCTTTTAGACCTTTTCGTCCTGAGAGTCCTTGCTCCTGTTCGGCTGGTGTTAACGCCAAATCAACTTTAATATTTTGACCCGCAATATTTACATACTTTATATCCTGATAACCCCCTATGTCCCCCTTATCAGGGGGATTTCCACCTCCCCTGACAAGGGGAGGTCGGGAGGGGTTTTTAACAATCAAAAAAGATAGTACTGCTATAAAAAAAAATATTGCAAAAAAAATATAATTTTTCTTCATTTAATTTAGTGTTCCCCGTTCCAACCAAAAAGTTTACCGACAGAATCTGAAGTTTCGTGCTTGCGAATAATTTGAATAGTACCGTTCTGAATAGCAATTTTCATCGGAGCAGACAGTAGACAATGATGAGAAGCGAGACCTTCTTGATATGCGCCAGTGTCGAGCACTGCTACGAGCTGATCCTCACCCTCATGAAGCTTCGGCATAAGAATATAGTTTCCACCTTCGGTATATTTGTCATCAGAATCACATGTGCTACCGGCGAGCCAAGTGGTCTTGAGTGCGCCATGCATATTGTTCCCAGGTATGATGTGCCATTTTTGGTGAATAGCCCAGGTATCTTTCAAATCGTTCATAAAACTGCCGTCGATGACATACCAAGATTTAGCATTTGCATTCGGTAAACTTTTTTCAGAAATCACTTTATAGATCATGACCTGCGCTGGAGCTGCAACGTATCGTCCCCATTCTACTGCGAGGTTTGGATGCCTGATGCCAGCCTTGTCTGATAAATTTTTCAACACTTTAATAATCTTACTTGAAACTCCTTTCACAGTGTAAAACTTTTTTCTGTCGTACGGAATTCCAAAGCCGCCACCGATGTCTAGAGTGTCGAGCGTCGGATGTATTTTTTGGAGCTCCACATAAATATTGAAAGCATGCTTGATAGCGTCGATGATACTTTTCTGAGTTTTAATTTGAGATCCAACATGGTAGTGCATGATCTTCAAATTTTTCATTTTGCTCAAGTTGAGCGCGTCTTTTTCTGAAAGTCCAAACAGTTCGAACTTCTTGTTCCAATGCGTGTCTGTCTTCAAGCTCAAGTTTACCCGCATGCCAATATCACCCTTGTGTTTGGAAACTCTCTCAACTTCTTCAAGAGATTCTATAATAGGTACAATGTTCATCCCCTTGCCACGCAACTCTTCGATAAGGTCGAGATATTGATCTGTCTTTGGTCCGTTGCAAAGTACGCGGATTTTGTTGTGAAATTTTTCTCCTTCCCAAAGCTTCTTCACGATCCAGAGTTCGTTGGCAGAGGTTACTTCCAAATTTGATCCCTCAGAGAGAAGCGGAAGCAGAAATTCCTTGTTCTGATTTACCTTCATTGGATAGTGATAGAAGAATTTACCCTTGTAACCGTAGATCTTCATATAGGCTTGAAAATATCCAATCAAGTCTTTCAATCTGTCTTCGAGCACAAACGGAAAAACCACCGAGAGCGGTGTGCCATATTTTAGAGCGATGTCTGATAGATTGTAAATATGGTGACCTTCTGTGGCAATCAACTCCCCATCTTTATTAACGCCAAAAAACTTTGTATTGAATTCATCAATTCCAAGCTTCCAAAATTTCCTCCAGTTCTTTCCGGATTTTTTCTGTTTCTTCATGGCCTTATTTAATGGAATTTAGTATAACAATTGTCAAGAAAATGTAAAGCTATTTTAAGTAATTTTTCAAAAATTCCTCCTTGAACTCAAAAAATTTATCGTCCAGAATTGATTGGCGAATTTTTTTGACTAGATTTACAATAAAGTATAAATTGTGGATTGAAGCGAGAGTTCCACCAAGCATTTCTTTTCCATGAAAAAGATGTGCGACATACGCACGAGTGTAATTCTTGCATGTGTAACATCCGCAATCTTTTTCGATCGGAGAAAAGTCTTCACGAAATTGTGTGTTCATTATTATCATTCTGCCAGTCTTAGTGTACAAAGTTCCATTTCTACCAAGTCGTGTGGGAGCCACGCAATCAAACAAATCTACGCCATTCTCAATTCCCATGAAAAAGTCTTCGGGTTCACCGATGCCAAGCAAATGTCTCGGCTTTTCTTCCGGCAGAATTTCATTCACCCATTTCACTGCGGAAGACATATCCTCTTTTGCAAAACTTCCACCGATGCCAAACCCATCGAAGTCTAGTGCGCCGATAAATGTCGCAGACTTTTTACGTAGATTTTCATCTCGTCCGCCTTGGACGATTCCAAAAAGGGCTAGTGAAGATGAAGAAAATAGCTCATTCTCAGGTCCTCGGTTCTCCTCGCTCCGCGAGGCCAGACCATTCGCCTGAGCTATTTTCTCCCTCTCTAGTTTCTTGTGCTCTTCCAAACTTCTTTCTGCCCATCGATGAGTGCGCTCGAGAGCTTCTTCTTGATATTTCAAATCTTCAGTCGGGCTAGTGCATTCATCAAATGCAAAAATAATATCCGCGCCAAGATTGTGCTGTATCTGAATTGATTTCTCAGGAGTGATGTAATGTATTGAACCGTCGAGATGGGATTTGAAAGAAACTCCATCTTGCCCAATCTTCGCCAAGCGTGGCGCGTTTGAATCATCAAAACGTTCAGGAATTAAAAGTGACGGATCAGTTATTTTTGTAATTTTTGAAATATCTTTACCGTAAGCAGCACCAAGAGAAAAAACTTGAAAGCCTCCAGAGTCCGTCATCATCGGGCCGTGCCAATTCATAAATTTATGTAGGCCACCAGCTTTGGCAACAGTCTCGTCGCCCGGCTGTAAATATAAATGATAGGTATTCGCCAAAGTTACTTCAGCACCAACGTCTTTGACTTGGTCTGGATTCATAGATTTTATAGTGGCCTTAGTGCCAACAGGCACAAAAGCTGGAGTATGAATTACTCCATGAGGAGTCGTCAAAACCCCAGCCCTACCAAGATAACCTTTTAATTTTTTTTCTATTTTAAATTCCATCCCGTATTATTTATTTAACTCAATTTCCACAAACTTAAGTTCTTGGATATTCACAGGGCTGACCAACAATGCCTTAATAAAAGGATCACGAGGATCAGAAATAGTCGTCTCCGTAATGGCGAGCACGTGTGGCATGATGCCGGGAAGCACGACCTTATCACCTTTTTGCATAATAAAATCTCTTGGTGTGTTCATCTCAAAATTCCCACCACCGCGACCGACTGCTTCAAGAAAAACATTCTTATCACCCACGACCACTTGAGTCTTTTCTCCCGCAGTCGAAAATAAAGTGACTTTCGCAGAATTTTGTAAAACAGTATCAACACGCCCGATAGGCACATCACCCAAAGCAAAGACCATATTCCCCATCTGAATACCACTGTTTATGCCTGCATCGATCAAAAGAGTGTCATAAGGGCTCACATTTGGTTTTGCTAAAATAGCAGCGAGAACCATATCAGCCTTCAGGTCTTTCCCTGCCTGCGCAGGCAGGCGGCCTAGAATTTCCTTCAAACTCGCGTCGTCAGTAAGCACTGAATCATAATTCGACATCAATGCATTATTTAAAGCGAGCTGTGCTTTTAAATTTTCATTTTCTAAGAACAATGAATTTTTAGAAACAAAGTAAGAACCGAGACCACCGAACTTCTCACCAACAATATTGCCCACCACAAACACCGGGTGAAAGACTCTCGCACTTACGAAAGTGAGACCTTTTAACATGCCGACTCTAAAATAAAAAATGATAATTAAAAAAAATACACTGAGTGCTATGTAGATAAATCTCTTTCTTTTTGTTTTCCTATCGAGGAGGTAACTCATCTTGATTGCCTATCAAAACATCTTTATAAAGATTCAGGTCGTCCAAAATTACTCCTGTGCCTCTCGCTACAGCAGAAAGCGGATCTTCTACCACGTACACAGGCATTTTCAAAACGTTTTGAAGAAGTTGAGCAAGTCCTGGAATCAAAGCTCCACCGCCAGAAAGAGTGATGCCTCTGTGCATGATGTCGGATAAAATTTCAGGAGGTGTAGTCTCAAGCATATCCTTTACTCCATCGACGAGTTCTTTAATCGATAAAGCCATCGCTTCTCTTATGTCTGAGTCTGTAACAACTACCGCCCGAGGCAGACCAGTCAAAATGTCGCGGCCATGAACTTCTGTCTCCATGTATTCGCCAGGAAGAACAGATCCGATCGCTATCTTCACCATCTCTGCTGTACGCTCACCTATTAACATTTTAAACTGATCGCGCATGTAAGAAATGATGTCATTATTTAGCCTGTCGCCTGCTATTTTTAGATTTCGTGATTTTACAACTCCACCCAAAGAAATGACTGCGATGTCAGTGGTACCGCCGCCAATATCTATTATCATAGAACCTACAGGGTCGTGAATCGGTAGACGTACACCTATCGCTGCTGCCATCGGCTCTTCTACAAGATACACTTCACGAGCTCCAGCACTTCTCGCTGCATCATATACAGCGCGAGTCTCGACGTTCGTCGTACCAGTCGGCACGCCAACCAGCACTCTCGGTCGAGCTAATTTTTTAGACATTTTATCCGCTTTGTTTATTAAATAAGAAAGCATTTCTTCAGTAACTTCAAAATCAGAAATAACTCCATCCACAAGAGGACGTATGGCTCTGATGTGTCCAGGAGTGCGACCCAACATTTCTTTGGCTTGCGTACCCACGGCCAAAATCTGATTAGTCTTCACATTCACTGCCACCACTGAAGGTTCATTGATCACGATGCCGTGACCTTTCAAATACACCAAGGTATTTGAGGTACCCAAATCTATGCCAATGTCGTTCGATATTAATTTGTAAAATTTTTCGAACATAAATTTTGCCAGATAGAGTCTAATGCCCTATCTGGGATTCTAGCATTTTAATAACTCCTCTTTTGAAATAACTTTGCCTTTTTCCTCGCCGCGCTTTTTTATCTCTATGCCACCCTCCTTGATACTTCGCGCTGATACTACTGCTCTAAAAGGCATACCAAGCAAATCCGCATCTGCGAATTTCTCGCCAGCAGAAATCTCTTTTCGATCATCAAACAAAACTTCGACACCAGACTTCACTAATGACTCATAAATTTTTTCTGCTTCACTACGAACTCCTGCATCCTCACCGAGAACTAGTAAGTGAATCTTAAATGGCGCAATTGATTCTGGCCAAATGATGCCTTTGTCGTCTGAAAGCACTTCCACCACTGTGCCCATGACTCGGCCCGGACCAATGCCATAGCTACCCATAAAAACAGACTTGCTCTCTCCTGTTTCTGTCGTGTATTTCAAATTTAAAGCGTCAGAAAATCTCGTGCTTAAAGTAAAAATATTTCCGACTTCCACTGCCCTAGCTTCTTTAAAATTGCCACTCAATCCCAAATCCTTCTTTACCTCATCAGTAAAAACTTCTTTATTGATAGCAATATTCTTTTCTTCGTTAATGAAAATGGTATCCTCACCAGCCGAAGTAATAGTCTGAAACTCATGCGAGAATTTTGAAAACATCCCACCAGAAGCAAAAGTAAGATAAGTAAGGTGCCCAATGCCGATACGCTTGAAAACATTTACATAGGCTTGTTTCGCTTTTTCATAAAATTCCATGTGGCTTTTCTCATCCACATTAAAAGAATACAAATCTTTCATCACAAACTCTCGAGTGCGCATGATGCCGGACTTGGCACGGATTTCATTTCTAAATTTAATTTGAAAATGATAAATTGCTTTTGGTAGATCTTTGTATGAGCGGACAAATTCTTTCAGCATTTTTGTCATCGGGGCTTCGTGCGTGACGGCGAGCCCTAGCTCTGTGTCGTTTTTTAATTTTGTTTTAAACCAAACGTCCACCTGACTGTCGTCCCACTGATTTGTAGGTTCCCAAGTAGACTTATCTTGAAGTGAAGCTAGCACAACTTCCTGCCCACCGATAGCGTCCATTTCTTCACGAATAATAGAAATAATTTTGTTATAGACACGAAACCCAAGTGGTAGATAAGCATACACCCCTGCCATTTCTTTATTGATATACCCGCCGCGAATGAGGAGCTCCGCATTCCTGGACACCTCGTCCGCTGGCACTTCTTTACGTGTTTTTGTAAATAGCTCTGATTGTCGTACGCCGTTATTCATACAGTGCATCTTACCCGAAAAAAGTCTTTTGGTCAAAGATTATAGGATAAATATAAAAACTAGATATATTTGCAAAAGTCCCAGCTTTCTGCTATATTATTGCATATGCAAAAAGCAGATTTAAAGAAGGGGGAAACTGATACATTAGTAGAAAAAATGTTCAAAGTTGGGGCTCATTATGGCTACTCTAAGACACGCAGACACCCAAGTGTTTCAAAGTATATCTTTGCGACCAAAAACAAAGGCGATATTATCGACCTTGAAAAGACGACAATAATGCTAGAGAACGCTTCAGAATACGTGAAAGCGCTAGGTTCTGGTAACAAAGTTGTTTTATTCGTAGGCACCAAGCCTGAAGCAAAAGAAGCTACAAAAAATATTGCTGAATCTCTAGGCATGCCATTCGTTACTGAAAGATGGATCGGGGGCACTTTGAGTAACTTTACAGAGATCAAAAAGAGAATCATTGAGCTTGAAAATTACCGCAAAGACAGCAAAGAAGGAGCTCTTGATAAATATACAAAGAAAGAACGTGTTGTTATGGCGAAAAAAATGGAAAAGCTAGAAAGATACTATTCTGGACTTATTGGTCTTAAAAAGGCTCCCGACGCTCTCTTCATCGTAGACGCTCGAGCAGAGCACATCGCAGCGACAGAAGGAAAACAATACAATGTCCCTATTATTGCCCTTGTGAACTCTGACTCAAACATAAAAGGCATTGAGCACCCTATCGTCGGTAACGATTCTAGCATTCCTTCAATCAAGTTTTTCACAAGTCATATTGCGAATGCTTACAAAGCAGGACAAAGTGCTGTGCCTGAAAAGAAATAGTTTTTTCTCTAAAAACACTCCTGTTCGGGATGTTTTTTAACTTATAATTGTGTATAATTAGTTTTAATAAATAAATTATATGTCTATACAAATAACAACAGAGCAAGTAAAAGAATTACGAGAAGCAACAGGGATTTCTGTCATGCAATGCAGACGTGCCCTAGAAGAAGCCGAGGGTGACATGAAAAAAGCCCTAGCTATTCTAAAAAAGACTAGTTCTGACATAGCTCTCAAAAAAGTTGGCCGCGAAGCAAAAGACGGCGCAGTGACTGTGATCATGGGAGATAAAAAATGCGCACTTGTATCTTTGAACTGCGAAACTGATTTCGTATCCAGAAACGATGATTTCACAAACCTTTTGAAACAATTAGGCGAAATGACCCTGAAGGACGGTGTAGAAAAGATGAAAGCTCAATCAAAAGAGTTGATAGACGGCGTAATCCAGAAAACTGGTGAAAATATCCAACTCGGTGAGGCTTCTATCATCTCAGGTGATGTGTTAGGCAGTTATGTTCACAACAACAAAATCTCTGTAATCGTCAGCCTTACAGGTGGCAATGCCGAACTTGCAAAGGACATAGCGATGCACATCGCTGCGATGAAGCCAGAGTACATCTCTGAATCTGAAATAACTGAAGATTCAAAGAAAACAATGCTTGAAATCTTCGAAAAAGAGATTGCAAACGTTGACAAGCCAGCTGAAATTAAGAAAAAGATGCTCGATGGAAAAATAAACTCTTATTTCAAAGAGAAAACTCTTACAAATCAACCATTTATCAAAGATGGAGAAGTAACAGTAGGTAAACTTCTAGAAAAGTCAGGCGCGAAGATTAAAGAAGTCAAACGTTATTCTATCTAAATATGTATATTTATATTCTTCTAACTTTATTCTTCTCTTCCCTTTTCGCCATAATATTCATGATTGGTAAAAAGTTCGCTCTCATCGAACACGAGCAAATATTGAACCATGAAGAAATTCTGTTCGAGTTGCCTTTCATAAAAGAAGTGAAGAAAATTACAGTAGCGAATGTGAAAAGACATGGATATACAGGCTTGGTGACAACCGTAAGAATATATGTGAGGTCGACGAATTTCTTGCAAAATAAATATCAAGATTTAAATCGAAAAATCAAAAATCAAATCAGAAGCAAAGCGAAAAATGGTGAAAGTAAAGAAATATCGAAGTTCCTGAAAGTTATCGGAGATTATAAACACAAAATCAGAGAGATCACCCACAAGATCAAAAAAGAGGAAAATTTATAAGAAGTATGGTAGTGTGTACATGTTAGGCCGCCTTAGCTCAGTTGGTAGAGCAACGCTTTTGTAAAGCGAAGGTCCTCGGTTCGAATCCGAGAGGCGGCTCAAAAATCAAACTAAATCTATCTAATGAGTATGATGAAAATGCTCCAGTTCTTTTTTTTCTTTTTGTAATTCATCTTTAGGAATATTTTTTTGAACTTTTGGCATAAGTATATACACTGAAAGAAAAGTGGTAATCGGTACTGCTAAAACTAATCCTATGCTACCTATCAGTATTCTAAGCACTTCGGAAGCAAACAATTCTCTGTTCAAAATCATTTTGACATCAACTGGTGGAGTTGAAAATAATAATAGTAAAGGTAAAGATGCACCAACGTATGCGATAGCCAGCGTGTTAACCAAAGCACCAATGTGTTCACGACCTATCCTTATCGCTCTTTTGAAAATTGTTTTCCTTTCAATGTGGGGAGCAATGTGATGTAATTCTTCAACGGAAATAGCTTGACCTATAGCCACATCATACAAAACTCCTAAAAATCCTATCATCATGCCACCGATAAGAATACCTACCAGATCAATTTGACCTTTAGTATTCATGTTAAGATACATGGCTTCTTCAGTATCGTATCCACTAAAATTTGAAATATGCACTGCAACGTAGGCCATGATTCCAGTAAAAATAACCGTTACTATCATACCAATAACAGCTGAAGATGTGGTTTTATTAAATCCGTGGGTTATATAAGAGCCAAGTATAATAATAAGTGAAGCAACTCCAACGCTAACTAGAATCGGAGAAAAACCATGCATAATTGCAGGCAGCAGAGCAAAAGCAATCAATAAAAAGCTTCCCGATAGACTAAGCAGTCCACGTAATCCTTGAAGACCTCCTATTAATAAAACTAAAACTACAAAGAGAGCCGTGAAGAAATACAAAACAGGGAGACGGTCGGCATCTTGTACAGAATAAAACTCTTGTCCAGAACCAGAATCAATAGTGTGGTTTAGATAAAAAGTCTCACCTTTTTTTAATTCAATATATTCATTGAAAAAAGAAATGGTCTTACCTTTTAAGTTTCCATCTAAGATTTTTACAGTGAGCTGCTGTTTGACTTGAGGGATATTTATTTCAGGGATTTTTGTTGTGGGTTCGTCTTCAACTTCAAGCACCACAGCCTTCACTATTTCTGATTTATCAGGAACAATTTCCTGTGCTTTAGCAATAGTGGGTGAAGACCATCCACCTAAAATAAAAAGAGTTGCTAGAAAAAATGTGAAATATTTTAAATACCGCATATCAACATAGTACTACAAAAATAAAGTTTTCCCCAGTTTCTAGTTGCAAATCATTTGCATTTAGTATACACTCAACGCATTAACAGTTTAATTTAATTAAAAATATGGAAGCAATTTTATTGGCAATAGCAACGTTCTTCTCTACTTCAATCGGAGGCTTGTTTTCAATCCACCACAAAGACAAACTTCACCGTATTATGGGTTTCACTGCTGGGGTTCTTCTGGGGGTAGTGTTCTTTGACATTTTCCCAGAGATTATTGAATTGATAAAAGAAAACAACTTCAACCCTACTGGGGCAATGATTGCTTTGGTTTTAGGATTTTTAATTTTTCATGTTTTAGAAAAAACAATATTGATACACCATTCACACGAGGAAGAATATGCAGACCACAAGCACCCTCACGTCGGAATTTTTTCCGCATTAGCTTTAGCTGGGCATAGTTTTATGGATGGTGTCGGTATTGGTCTTGGTTTTCAAGTTAACCCGACTGTTGGATTATTAGTAGCAATTGCTGTTATTGCTCACGATTTTACCGATGGTATGAACACAGTGACTCTCATGCTAACTCATAAAAATAGCACAAAGAAGGCAAAATGGTTTTTACTTCTAGATGCCTTAACTCCAATGCTTGGAGCATTTTCTACCTTATTTTTTAAATTGCCAGAAAGTTTTCTAGTTTTATATCTTGGATTTTTTGCAGGATTCTTGCTTTACATTGGTGCTAGTGATATATTGCCTGAAGCACACAGTAAACATAGTTCTATAAAAACAATTGCTTTAACTCTTGCGGGAGTAATCCTCATTTTTATAATAACTCGCTTTACTTAAATTATCATGGAACAAGAAAAAGATTTCAAAAAAATACTCAAGGACGCGGGGCTGAAAAGTACAATTCCAAGATTGGCAATTCTTAAAATACTTTCGGAATTAAAAAACCCGATGACTGCTCAAGAAATACACAAAAAAACAAAGGGGGTTGACCTTGTGACTTTATACCGGACTCTTGCTTCATTTGAAGAAAAACAACTGGTAAAGAAAGTAAACTTGCAAAAAGATTCTGTATATTATGAACTCAACATAGATCACCATCATCACATTGTTTGCACAGATTGCGGAACCATGGAAGATTTTGAACTTTGCGATATGGATCGTTTAACTAAAAAAATCGTCGCCAAAGCATCGAATTTTAAAAATATAAAAGAACATGTCTTAGAACTTTTTGGAATTTGTAACGCGTGTGCCAAAATATAAGATGAAGAGAAAATTCTTAATTATTGTAGTAATTACAATACTAATCCTCACAAGTGGTGGGACAATTTATCTTGTAAAACCATTCAAAAATACAGTAGTCGTAGCTCCTAATCCAGATATAAAAAATACTCTAACCCTAATACTATCCCCACATTTTGATGATGGAGTGCTTTCTTTGGGTGGATTGATAGCAAAGCAAAAGAATCAGATATTAGTGACAACATTTTTTACTAAAAGACCGACAGTAGTGGAACATACAAATTGGGATAAAATCTCTGGATTCTCTAATAGCGACGAAGCTATGTTTGCGAGAATAAAGGAAAATGAAGAAGCTTTAATTCCGTTAGGTGCAGAAATAAAAAATTATGATTATCCAGACTTTCAATACAGATCTAAAAATGAAGACATAGAAATCAAGAAAGAAATCTCAAAAAATATCTCGGACATAATAGATACTTACCTAAATCGAGAAATATTTATATACGGACCCGCAACTTTTGGATCACAAATCACACATCCAGATCACCAAATAGTTCACGATGCCCTCATGGATGTCTGGAAAAAAACAAAAAAAACAAATGTGCATTTTGCAATATATGAAGATTTCCCATATGTCGAAAATTTCGCTCTTTCAAATCAAGGAGATTTAAATACCTATCTAGAGCAAAAAGAAGGAGTGAAATTTTCAGAAAGCCTAATTGAGTTAAATAAGGTAGAACTTTCAGAAAAAATAAATACTATCGATAAATACAAATCACAAGTAAAAGCATTTATGTCTTTTGGAGAAAATCTGGGGATGCTGGATAAGCAATTCTTTCAAAAAAGGTGTAAAATTCTCTCCCCTCTTATGTATGGATGCGAAGTGGTACATATATAAAGATAAGCTATTTAGAATGCTGAGATTTAAAAAACTTCTGCATTTGGATATCTAAATCGTTAACACTATGGAAACCAGGAAGTAATGTGTCATCAAGCACAAGTGCAGGAAGTTCTGTGCCTTTTATTTTAAAAATCTGAAGAAGAGATCGAACCGCAGAAAGGTCAGTATTATAATCAAAAGTGTACACTCTAAGTTCTGGATATTTGTCATGTATCTCAGTTAATGCATACCATTGTTTGGAACAATTAGAGCAATCTACCGTAGAGGAAAAATACAAGACAAAATGGGGTATTGATTTGCATCGCGCAGAGACTTCCTTCATTAGAATATAATCCTTTATTTCAAGAATAGAGTAATATTTTTTAAACCCAATAACATCCTCATTCTTGCTACCGAGCGTAGACTCTAGAAATTCTAGGCGTGAACCCACTGACGTGAGCTCATCAGAAAGAATCGAATCGCCTTTTAAATCTTCACACGAAGTTTGTTTTAATAAAGCAAATCTAGTTTCCGAAGATAATATATCAATCGATATTTTATCTTGCGCATCTTTAATTTGATTGATTTTTAAATTACTTAAATAGTTGCTAAAATAAATACCCATAGCAAATAAAGAAGCCGTAATAAAAAAAACAATTATAAACTTTTTCCAATCAACATTATTCATATTATCTCCAGATAGTTTTCTTAGACATGACTGTGTTATATAAAGATTTCATTACCCAAAGCGGTGCAATAAAGCTATAAATGCCTATAAAATATAGCAAATTTACTGAAATCCTTGTTTTGCCTTCCACTAATCTATCACCAATTAATGACGAAATGAGAAGTAAGGAATAGGAAAGTAATGTAACAAAAAACACTAGATTTACATTAATAGAGAACCAATCAAAATGATAGTATGCATGACCAAAGTAAGCTCCAAATCCAATCGTATTAATTTGAATTAATTTTTGAGTTATAAAATATATAATATTAAAAAAAGTAAATAAAAAAATAAAAACTGCTGCCAGAGTACCCACTATTCCTGCAGGAAGAGTAAACCAAGCAAAATTACCGTATTTATTTTTTAATAACATTCCTCTATAATCAATTATATTCTGCAAAAATGCAGACAGCCATCGAACTCTTTGTTTGTATAACATTTTAATAGAATGCGGTGGAATGGTATATACTATTGCTTCACGACACTGAACTATCTGCAAGTAATTTTTCTGCATACGAAAAGCCATTTCCATATCTTCCCCATTGTGACCATGCTTAAACTCACCTATAGTTTCAACAACCTTTTTTCTATATACCGGCAATGTACCTGGAGTCACATGTAATCCACCAATCAAACTAAAAATTCTCTTAAAAAATACAGCCATATTATACTCTGCCTTCTGAGCTTTTTGAATAAAAGTGATCGGGTTAATCACTAAAGCCGAAGGTATTACAGCCATAATCTCTGGCTTTAAAAAATATCGCATAATTTTTTTCATAGCGCTTGGATCGACGATCGAATCTGCATCCAAACAACTAAAAAATTCTGTATCAACATGCTGCAGACCAAGGTTAAGTGCTGTATATTTACCTCCATTTTCCTTGTGAATGAGTTTGACATTTTTATCACTTTTAAATTTCTGCAAAATTTCCCAAGTTGCATCCGTACTCCCATCATCAACAACAATAATATTGAAATTGTCTTTTGGATAATCCAAATTCAGTAGAGATCGAACAGTTTTTTCCACAGACTTATCTTCATTGAAACAAGGAACAATTATAGTAACGGAAGGGTGATATCCTGAATCAAAGTCTGAGTCTCCCTTTTTTATGATTTTTTTCCTATTTTCTATAAAGGTCACAAGAAAAAATACCTGCACGTAAACAGATAAAAAAATCAATACATAAAATATTGCATTAAAAATCGAAGCCATATGCTGAAGCTTACTATAACATTTTATGCAGTAAATGTAAACAAAAAAGCCCCCTAACATCGGGAGCTTTTTGCATTAAATATCTAGCGATATCTACATCTTCTTCTGCCCTCCTGTGCTGCATGACTCACATGAATCACAGTTCACAGCCATGCACTTTTTACATTTACAACCGACAAGCTTCACAACAGCTGAGACACCCACAAGTATGTATACGAGGGCTTCAAGAGCAGGCACACCAGCTAAAAGCGTGTGCACAACGTTCCAAGCATCTGCTGGAGCTCCAGACAACATTCCCGCACCAATCAAACCCCAGTTTAGTCCACCGACTATAAGCAACAATTTGCCGATCTTAACTGGCGCACATTTATGCCCCATACCCCCACATTTTGAATCACACATATATTTTTATAAATTAACTTTTAATAAATGCATTGCCCAAACGACTAGTCGGACAACAACTTAGAAACATAAGTTAATTGTACTACTTTTTTAAAAACAATGCTATAATTCGGAGCATGGAAGAAAACATTATAGAAAATAAGCCTATTATTAATAAAAATGAGGGTCAAAAGCAATTAGCTGGAGCTATTATCATAGCTGGAGTATTGATAGCAGGAGCAATTTTATTAAAACCTAACGCCCCATCCAACAACAATCCTGGTAACGGGCTTGCTGTAAGTTCCCTAGCCCCTATTAGCAAAAACGACAGAATACTAGGAAACCCAAAAGCGAAAGTCGCCTTAGTCTTGTATGAGGACTTCCAATGTCCTTTCTGTGGTGCCGTTTCTGGTCTATCAGGTGAAAATACTGATGCGGTTAAATACTTAAAAAGTAAAGTCCCAAGCTGGGCACCATTTATGCCTGTCGTAAATGACTACGTCAAAAATGGCACCGTGGAGCTAGTGTATCGCGACTTTGTGTTCCTCGGGCCAGAATCAATACGTGCCGCAGAAGCAGCTAGATGCGCAGGAGAACAAGGAAAGTTTTGGGAATATCATGACTATCTTTATGGCCACCAAGGTGGAGAGAATAAAGGTGCTTTCTCTGATGCAAATCTGAAAATTTTTGCGAAAAATTTTAGTGTAGGAACAGATTTCCTTATAGATGGAAAAGCTTTTGATAATTGCTTAGACACAGGAAAATATGCACAAGCAGTAAACGATGAGAAAGATGCAGGTTCAAATGCTGGAGTCACAGGAACACCAAAAGCATTCATCTTGAAAGACGGTAGGATATTCGCCACAATAGAAGGCGCAGAGCCTGCATCATCCGTAAAGCAAAAGCTCGATAACGCTTTAAAATAAATTATTTTAAACTAAAAAATACTTTTTAAACGAGAAATCAAACTATCATCTACCCCACCACGACAACTGGCTGGATCTTTGGTATTATCTGCTTGGATGGCTGTATCTTCTACAGTAGAAAATTGCTTCGATAATGTCGCTGCATCCGCCGCACCATAACTCACCAAAAGTCTATCTTGGTCGCCAATCACCCGCCCTGCTGGATTAGATACTTCCTTTCCATTTAACCAAAATTTGAGTGGTTGGTAGGAAGAGGCCATAAGTAAACGGTCCCGAGTTTGTAGATAATTAGAACCCAAATTCCATCCAATATTTGCAAAGAAGTGACCCCAAGTGACGGCTGGTGCATGCACATGGACTAACCCATTTACATTGTCATGCATGTGTACACGCTCTTTAGGTTCGTTTGTATCATCTGCATAGCAATTTGAAGTGCCTTCATAATAATTGTCATCTTTAAACATTTCCCTTGTGCCATTCACGTATAAAGCGAAATTAGCGTGATAGTGAACTTTCGTACTCTTGAAATTTACAAGTTGCCAAGCGACTAGCAAAACGACTCCTAAAATAATTCCACCACAAAAAATTAATGTTTTTTTCATATATATTAAGTATACATAAGCTTTCAGTAAATTGCATTAACGAGCAAGGACTACCCTTGCTCAAATTTTGAGATTGTTATAAAATATAGGCATGTATCGAAAAACACCTTTTGTTGAAAGCGAACATTACCATATCTATTCGCGAGGAGTAGAAAAACGTAAAATATTCTTAAGCGCAAAAGATCACCATCGTTTTGTTGCTCTTTTATATATTATGAATCAAGATGCATCGTTTAGAATGGATAATTTTTTGCGTGATAATCAAAATAGCTTGAAAAATATATTTAAGGAAAAAAGAGAAAAAACTCTTGTGTCGATTTTAGGTTATTGCTTGATGCCAAATCATTTTCATTTAATACTTTGTGAACACACAGAGGGTGGCATAAGTAAGTTTATGGGTAAACTCTTAACTGCATACTCAATGTATTTCAATACAAAATACGAACGAAGCGGTCCCCTTTTTACTCATCCTTTCAGGTCAGAACATATAGATAAAGAATCACAGTATATGTATATATTTTCTTACGTGCACCTGAATCCTCTTTCTATTATTGATAAAACCTGGAAAGAGGAAGGTATCAAAAATAAAAAAGACGCAGAAGAATTTTTGAGAAAATATCCATTCTCAAGTTACCAAGATTTTTTAAATAAAAATAGACCAGAATCTAAAATTGTTGATTTTTCTCTGATCCCAGATTACATAAAAAACATGGAACTAGATTTCAAAACTCAAGAAAAAATATTTAATGAAAATAAGCCCACTGAGTAATTTCGGACACTTGAGCAAGGACTACCCTTGCTCATTTTGCTTAATTCTT
>JBAXFB010000003.1:0-23961 GCA_037140115.1 bacterium
TTTCATTCTTACAGAATACAGGAAGCTTGTTCTAATTCAAAAGAGAATTCGCTAATCAATGGGAGGTCAAAAAATGAGTCCGGAAGTTGCAAGGGAGATTGCTGAGGTTGAAGGGCTATTGTCTAGTCTGGGTGAAAGCTTGAGTCAGATATTAGCACGTATTAATTCACTAAAACGCTCAGGAGCACCTAATGATATTATAAAAAATTTAGAAAAAAGATACCTTAAGTTGCTTGCTGATTCTATGAAAGCAAAGTCTCAAAAGGCAAAAGGTGACGAAGCTTCTCCTGAATCTAAACAGTAGATTTTTCTATTTCTTTCTTTAGTTTCTCCAAACCATTCTCATCAAAGATGATGGTTTTTAGGTTTGTGTGCTTTGCTAGATCTAAGTCCCTAAAATGGCTAGCCTTGTCGTCGATAAATAGAACTTTTTCAGTAGGGAATTGGGCGGCAATTTTTTCTACAGCTTCTTTTTTGCTGCTTTGAACTACGATTATTTCAAAAAATAAGGAACTGATACCAGCACTATTTATCTTATCTTTTTGAAACTCTTCATCACCATATGAAATGATACAACAATTTTCCTTTCCCAATTTCTTTATAATCTTCACTAAATCCTGATTTACAAAATTCCTGTTTTCCTTCATTGTTTCTTCGTATAAGTGGGGAACGGAAAAATGCGCTAGCATTTTCTTAAATGAAAATAAATTGGAGCGTTCCTTTTTAAAATATTCTTCTGTTTGGTTACGAGATATGCTGTTTTTTTCTAAAACAGGAATTACGTGTTCCTTGAATCTTCTGGTTGTGTGAAGCAACACATCATCAAAATCAAAAATAAATTTCATATTATTGTTTTATTATTTTTTCTATCGCCTTCGCTAATTTTTCAGAGTCATGGCGAATGAAACTTCTTTTCATTGTGTCTCCTTTACTATTAACAAAAAATTCATGCGAAAGAAGAGATTCTCGAACGAGTCGTGGGTCATTCAAATCGTCTTTAATTAAAGTTCCTGAATCATTGTCTATTTTGTAATTTATTTTCTGTTCATCATTAAGCGGCTCTGTATTCACAAGGATAATATCAACTGGTCTACCTAGATAGCTTTCAGTATTTTTAACATAATCACTAACTTTCCAGTTTAATGTATGCCCTTGTTTATTGGTAAGGTTCACAGGTAAAATAATTTTAGCCTTACTTTTCAGTATTGCTTCTTGAAATCCTTTAACAATTAGGTTTGGAAGAAGTGAAGTGTAGAAATCTGCAGGTCCCAAAATAATAAAATCTGCTTTAAGGATGGCATCTTTTGCTGTTTTGTTTAGTTCAACATTATTTTTGAAAGAAATTTCTTTTACACTTGATTCTTGCAGGTCTGCCTCATCAATTGTGTGTTCTCCATTCAAAGTAGTTCCGTTTAGAAGTGTCACAACCAAGTCCGCCTTGTCTCTAGTTACTGGTATGACTGTACCTTTTACTTTTAAAATTTCAGATGCGATTTCGACACCTTGTGCAAAGTCACCAGTAACTTTTTCTAGGGCTGCCAAAAAAATACTACCGAAATTGTGTCCCTTCAGTGTGCCTTCGTTGAATCTGTAAACCATAAGTTTACGAATGATTTCTGTGTGTTCGCTTAACGCTACAAGGCATTGCCTCACATCGCTTGGAGGCAACACTCCAAGTTCATCACGTAGCATCGCATTTGCTCCGCCACTATCTGCCATCGAAACAATTGCAGATATTGAAATACCTGAGATATTTTTCAACCCAGATAGAATCGTGTAACTTCCTGTCCCACCACCGACTGTTACGATATTTTTAACTCTTTGTGACATTGTTAAATATTAGCCTAAATTTGTATTTTTTGCTATCATTAATTTATGTTTACTCCGGACAAACTAATTCATCGAAACGAAAAGGCAAGGGGAATAGTAGAAACAAGACTTTCTGAAATTTATGAACACTCAGAACTTTTTAGTCAAGAAAATTTAAGTGGAATGTTTGGTCTAGGTGAAGCAACTCTTACACCTGAAGAAGTTGCCCAACTTCAAAGATATGTTTCATATGTAGGCAAAAGAATCCTTAATGCTACTTTGGCTGGAGATGAGAATCTAAAATCCCCGAAGGAAGTTTCAAAAAAACTCAAAAAACATTTGAACAACTTGCACTCTCTTGCTTTACACGATGTGGCACATTCGTTTGTGGCATATCAGGAAAATCAAGGAGTAACTAATAATCTCGTCCCAAAGTTTTTAACCGGTGGGGAAGGTCGCGAATATCTTTTAGAAATTTATAAAGATGAAGTCTACGCTCTTTTGTGGTGGAATTCAATTGGTAAAGATCCTATTTTTATTGCATTAATGTACCCTGACAAATTAGCAGATTGGCAAAAAGAATTTGATTCTAGAATGGCGTTAATAAATATACCAGAAATAAAAGAGATTACAGCTAATGTAAAATCTGCGATTAGTAAATTGGACCACTCAAATTTTGAGTCTGTACTTGCTGCATATCTAGAAATAACTCTTAATATTTTAAAAATTCCAGTTGTTGCAGATTATCTTGAAGCTCATAACAGTACTCGAGATGAAGGTCTTGATCGTGCAAAAGAAGAATATGATGATGTCGCAGAAGAACTTAAAAGGAGCAGAGATCCACGATTTACAGAAACAGCTAAGGAAATATTTGATAATCATAAAACTGATCCAAAAATTCTATTTCATAAATTTCAACAAATTTGTGCGCCTCTTTTGCAACGTTTAGAAAAAGTAAATAACAAAGCCACATAAGCAGTACTTACTTTCCAGAATTTTATTCTTTACATAATAAATCCGCATATGCTAGAATCTTATGTATATGGATATAAATAATAAAAAAGGATATTCCAAAAGATTAAAAGATTTTTTGGATTCCGATACGACTGGATCAAAAATTGCTATAGTCGCTCTTTGTGTATTGATGTTAGCTTCAGTTCCAGTAATTGTTGTTGGAGCTGGGGCGATGGGGAATGCTGTGCAATGTTTTGGGATGTTTAAAGGTTCTAGAAAATATTCCAAAAAGCAAATACAAAGTGCTATGGATAATATTAAGCACCAGAAACTTATAGAATATGTAGCTGATAAAGATGGAAAAACTATTGTAAAAATTACCAAGAAGGGCGAAACCAAATTGAGGGCTTTTGATATTGAGCTTATGAAAATTAATACCCCAAAGAAATGGGATGGAAAATGGAGATTGGTGATGTTCGATATACCAATGAAATTTACGAAGGGGCGAGAAGCTTTGCGGTATCACTTAAAAGAATTAAATTTTTTTCAATTTCAAAAATCTGCTTGGATTTATCCTTATCCATGCCAAGATGAGATAATATTTATTGCTGATTTCTTTGGGGTGGGGAAGTGTGTAGAAGTTTTAACCGTCGAAAGTATTTTGAGAGATGAAAAATTAAGGAAGTATTTTCATTTATTTTAATTTATCTTCTTAATAAGATTCTAGCATATGCATAAAAGTTATGAAGTAATGTGATAGGAAAATTAGATAAATTATAATTATGTATGGGAGAAGACTATCATTAGCCTAAATTCGATAATTTTGCTATATTTCACTGTATATGTGTGGAATTGTTGGATACATTGGTAAAAAGCAGGCTTGGCCGATATTGGTCAAAGGCATGGAGCGGCTTGAATACCGTGGCTATGATTCTGCGGGTGTGGCCTTGCTTGATCGTGGCTCTTTTGCTTTGTTCAAGAAAAAAGGCAGAGTGGCTGAACTTGCTAAATTTGTCGGTTCCAAAAATGAAAATGAAATTTCTGGAGGAGTCGGCATTGCACACACACGTTGGGCTACACATGGAATTCCTTCCGACATAAATGCACATCCGCACATGTCTAATAACGGTGACATTGTAATAGTTCACAACGGCATTATCGAAAATTATCTTTCAATAAAAAAAGTTTTGGCTGGCAAGGGTTATAAATTCAAAAGTGACACTGATACAGAAGTTTTGGCGAACTTGATTGAAGATATTAAAAAAAACGCAAAAGTTTCTATCGACGAAGCAGTGAGACTCGCCTTAAATGAAGTCACAGGTGCGTATGCGATATTGGTATTGTCGAAAGATGAGCCTGGAGTGATGATTGTCGCGAAAGTTGGATCGCCGGCGGTCATCGGTGTGGGTAAAGATGAATTTTTTGTAGCGTCAGACGCGACACCCATCGTAGAGCACACCAAAAAAGTCGTTTATTTGGAGGACAGAGAAATAGCTGTAATCAAAAATGACAAATCAGGTAAATTGTCTCTGAAAATAAAGACTATAGACAATAAAGATGTCAAAAACCCATACGTTCACACTCTAAAAACAAAGATTGAAGAATTAGAGCGCGGTGGCTATCCGCATTTCATGTTGAAGGAAATTTTCGAACAACCTGAAGCTTTACGTAATACAATACGCGGAAGAATTATTGCAGGTAAAAGCATCGTAAAATTCGGTGGACTTGAGAAATTTAAAAAAGAATTGAAGAATTTAAATCGTCTTACTATCGTGGGTATGGGGACTGCCAGGTTCACTGGATTTGTTGGTGAGTACGCTTTCGAGGAATTAGCGCATATCCCAACAAAAGTGGAATATGGTTCTGAATTTACATATCGAAATGTCGCTCTACCAAATCATGCAGGACTCGTTGCCATTTCTCAATCAGGTGAAACAGCTGATACCTTGAACGCTATTAAGAAAGCCAAAGAAAATAAAATTCTCACACTCGGGCTAGTAAATGTTATCGGTTCGAGTATTGCTAGAGAAGTGCATGCTGGAATTTACAATCATGTTGGCCCAGAGACAGCAGTGGCTTCGACAAAAGCTTCTACGTCGCAAGTATTACTTCAGATAATGCTCGCTGTTTACATTGGCAGAATGCACGGTCTTTCAAAAATGAAAGCAGAAGAAATATTGAGAGAAATAGAAAACCTTCCAACTTATGCAGAAACGGTTTTAAAAAACGCGTCACAAATTAAAAAGCTTGCAAAAAAATATAAAAATAGTAAAAATTTCTTTTTCTTGGGACGTAAATACAACACTGCTGCTGCGATGGAAGGAGCGCTAAAGATGAAAGAATGTTCTTACATTCATTCCGAAGGTTTTAATTCTACAGAGCTTAAACATGGGCCTCTGTCTCTTATTGGTAAGGATTTTCCTTCTCTAGTTATTGCTCCGACAGACAGCATGTACGAAAAAAGTAAAAGTTCAATTCAGCAGATAAAAGCTCGAGGTGGTCATGTTATTGCACTAACTACTGAAGGCAATGATGAACTTAAAAATATTGCTGACGATGTCATTTATATTCCTAAGACTCTTGAAATGCTCACACCTATTTTAGCTTTCATTCCTATGCAGCTTTTGGCATATTATATTGCAGTAGAACGTGGCAATGATGTCGACAAGCCGCGTAATTTGGCGAAAAGTGTAACGGTAGAGTAAAATATCATTAATGAATACTTTTCTTAAAAATCTTCAAGCTAGAATTGCTAGTAAACCTTTGCGGAAAATAATTCTTCCAGAGTCCGGAGACGAGCGAATAATTGAAGCTGCGAAAATTATTGTGAAAGAAAAAATCGCAATACCTGTGTTTTTTAAGATTGAAGAAAATAAAGCCCTCGCTTTATCTAAGTTACTTCTTGAGCTCAGGGCATCAAAAGTCGGCACAAAAGATGAACTTACTTCCGAGATGGCACACACGATGGCACACGATCCATTAATGTACGGGATGTATCTTTTACGAATTGGTGAAGGTGATGGATTGGTGGCTGGTGCATCACACACAAGTGCGGAAGTTTTACGCTCAGCACTTTGGTTGATAGAAAAAGCTACGGACATACAAACTATTTCTAGTTCTTTTTATATGGTTCTGCCAACCGAACAAGTTCTGACTTTTTCTGATTGCGCTGTGGTGCCACAACCAACTTCCGAACAACTCGCCGACATTGCTATCGCTGCTTCTGATGCTAGGTCACTTATCGTTGGTGATGAGCCAAAGGTTGCGCTTCTTTCTTATAGCACCAAAGGTTCTGGTAATGGCGAATCCGTGATTAAAGTAAAAAAAGCACTAGAGTTAGTGCAAGCTCACAGGCCAAATTTGATTATCGATGGTGAAATCCAAGCTGACGCTGCTTTAATAAAATCTATTTCAGAGCGAAAAGCTCCAGGAAGTATACTTGGTGGTGGTGCAAATGTATTAGTTTTTCCCTCACTCGATTCTGCAAATATTGCTTACAAACTAGTAGAGCAACTCGTGCCAGGAGTACTTGCACTCGGGCCAATATTACAAGGTTTTAAAAAACCTGTAAGTGATTTGTCCCGTGGGGTGCAAACAGGGGATATTGTCGGTATAATAACTATCGTTGCATCACAAGTCCAAAATTAAAATGAGCAAAAATAATTATTTAACTAAAGACGTTGTAGAAAAAATAGATGCTTATTGGCGTGCAGCAAATTATCTTTCTATTGGTCAAATTTATTTATATAACAATCCATTAATGAGGCGCCCACTTACGCAAGATGACGTCAAACCTCTACTCATGGGGCATTGGGGCACTTCACCTGGGCAGAATTTTATTTACGTTCACTTAAATAGAATAATTAAAAAATACGATCTCAGCATGCTTTATCTCTCAGGCCCTGGTCATGGAGGTCCGGCTTTGCTCGCAAATACATATCTAGAAGGAACATATAGTGAAGTATATCCAAATATAAGTCAGGATGAGGAAGGAATGAAGAAATTGTTCACACAGTTTTCTTTTCCAGGCGGAGTGCCGAGTCATGTCTCTCCGGAATGTCCTGGATCTATGCACGAAGGTGGTGAGTTGGGCTATTCCCTCAGTCATGCTTTTGGTGCTGTATTTGATAACCCAGATTTGATTACTGCTTGTGTGGTGGGCGATGGTGAAGCTGAGACTGGACCGCTTGCGGCATCATGGCATTCAAATAAATTTCTAAATCCAAAGACTGATGGTGCAGTTTTGCCGATTCTACATTTGAATGGATATAAAATTTCTAATCCTACAATTTTCGCAAGAATTTCAAAAGAAGAACTTGATCAATTGTTCCGAGGTTATGGATGGGTGCCTCATATTATCGAAGGAGACGATGGAGAGGTGATGCATCAAAAGATGGCAGAGAAATTAGATGAAGTTGTCGAAGAAATAAAAAGAATTCAAAAAGTTGCACGTGAAGGAAATGTCACGACTCGACCACGTTGGCCAATGATAATTCTCATAACACCAAAAGGTTGGACTGGCCCAAAGATGATTGATGGCAAGAAGAATGAAGACACTTTTCATTCCCACCAAGTTATCTATGCTGATCTAAAAACAAACAAAAAACATTTTGATGAATTTGTAAAGTGGTTCACGAGTTACAAACCAGAAGAATTGTTTGATAAAAATGGTCGTTTGATAAAAGAACTCGCTGAACTTGCTCCAAAAGGAATAAAACGCATGGGAGCAAATCCTCATGCAAATGGTGGCTTGCTCATGAAAGAGCTTCAAATGCCAGACTTTAAAAAATATGCATTAACTATAAAAGAACGTGGAGAAGATGGAGAAGGAGCGACGAGAGTTTTTGCAAAATTCCTTCGTGACGTAATAAAAGTAAATGAGCATGATAAAAATTTCCGTTTGTTTGGCCCTGATGAAACAATGTCGAATGGTCTAGGTGCTGTCTTTGAAGTTACAAATCGGCAAATGCTGACGGACAGACCAGCTGGCACAGACGAATTTACTGCTAATTCAGGAAGAGTTATGGAGATTTTAAGTGAGCATCTTTGCCAAGGATGGCTGGAAGGCTATCTTTTGACTGGTCGGCACGGATTATTTAATAGTTACGAAGCCTTCATTCATATTGTAAGTTCAATGTTCAATCAACACGCAAAATGGCTGAACGTGACAGCACGTATTCCTTGGAGGAAAAAAATTCCATCTCTGAATTATCTTATTTCTTCCCATGTGTGGCGACAAGGACATAATGGTTTCACTCATCAAGATCCTGGGTTCATTGACCATGTGTATCAAAAGAAGGCGGACATTGTGCAAGTCTATTTACCTCCTGACGCGAATTGTTTACTTACTGTTATGGATAAATGCATGAAGAGTGTCCACAAAATAAACGTCGTCATTGCAGGCAAGCACACGATGCCTCAATGGTTTTCGATCGATGAGGCAATTCGTCACAATGAAAAAGGAATAAGTATTTTGGATTGGGCAAGTAATGACAAAGGTGGAGCCACTGATGCCGTGATCGCTTGTGCTGGTGATGTGCCGACGCTTGAAGTGCTCGCCGCTGTTTCTATTCTTAGAGAGCATCTTCCAACACTTAAACTACGAGTCGTTAACGTGCTAGACCTTATGACCCTTCGACCACAGAAAAATCATCCTCATGGTCTTTCCGACAAAGAATTTGAGGATTTTTTCATGAAAGATAAACCGATAACTTTCGTTTTTCATGGTTATTCTTCGCTCATTCACCGCCTGACGTACAGTCGTCCCAACCATGAAAATATGCATGTGTATGGATACATGGAAGAAGGTACTACCACCACTCCGTTCGATATGACAGTACTAAACTCAATTGATCGTTATCATTTAGTGCAGTATGTTATAAATTCTCTGCCAAAATTAGGTAAAAACGAGAAAGATTTGCTAAAATTAATGGAGGATAAATTAAAAAAGCATAGAGAGCACGTCGTCGTGCATGGAGAAGATATGCCTGAAATTCTAAATTGGAAATGGAAAAATTAACATGGATATAAAACTAACAAAAGAAAATAAAAGTTTTGCAATCAAAGTAACCGCTGAAGAAAATGGTAAAGTTTTGGGCAGAGCATATTTGTATATTATGTTCAATGATCTGCATAAAGAACCTTTTGGTTTTATTGAAGATGTTTTTGTGGAGGAAGGGAATCGTGGCAAAGGTATCGGCACGAAACTTGTAAACGAAGTCGTCGCAGAAGCAAAAAGACAAAATTGTTATAAAGTCATCTGCACAAGTCGTCATGCTAAGACAGAGGTGCATGGTTTATATGAGAAACTTGGTTTTCAAGATCATGGTAAGGAATTTAGAATAGACCTCTAAAAAATAGTTGGCAAAGAAACTAAAATAATATAAGATATATCCATGATTTCAAGGATTTATGTAATCCCGAAGAAGGTAGCAAAAAGGGCTGATTCTTATGTTTTTGATTCCAATTTGTCTAAAATTGACCTTATTCGTTTGGCTGAAGCACTCACGAATCCTATTTTAGAAAAATATTTCATAGATGAATCTCCAATAGTTGGGGATTTTTCTTATGCAATAGAAGTTGGTTTTTTGCCTGGAGTAACTGACAATGTGGCGCATACTGTTAAAGAGATCGCTATAGATTTGTTGAAGTTGGAGAAAGATTTTAATTTACAGATTTATACTTCTAAAATATTTTTTGTTAAATCAAAAAGTTTTGAAGACGCAAATAAATATGCGATGACTCTTTTTAATCCTCTTATTGAGAGAGCACACATCGTAAGTATAAAATCTGCGAAAATTGATTTTCCACTTGAAATTCCAAAAGTCTCTTTGAAAGATAAAAAAGATGTGACTGCAGTTTTGCTTAATGTTGGAGACGAGGAGTTAATAAAGATTGGTAAAGAAGGGGTCGCAGACCAAGATGGCTCACGTCGTGGGCCGCTCGCTCTAGACTTGTCTTCAATGCAGGCCATTGCTGCTTATTTTAAAAAATTAAAAAGAAATCCTACGGATATCGAGCT
Source organism: bacterium (assembly GCA_037140115.1). Lineage (GTDB taxonomy): Bacteria > Patescibacteriota > Minisyncoccia > Phycocordibacterales > UBA9973 > UBA9973. The sequence continues at coordinate 9,785 of JBAXFB010000003.1, forward strand.
AGAGTCTTTGGCTCAAACTTGGTCTGAGCATTGCAAACACACTATTTTTGCAAATCCCATCAACGACATAAAAGACGGCCTGTATAAAACTTACATCAAAGGCGCTACGAATTTAATTCGCAAAGAGAAACAGAAAAAAGGTGAGGATTTTTGTGTTTCAGTTTTTTCTGATAATGCTGGCGGAATAGTTTTTGATGAGGATTATCTGATTACTCACAAAGTAGAGACCCACAATAGTCCTTCTGCACTGGATCCGTTTGGTGGAGCGATTACCGGCATAGTGGGTGTAAATCGTGACACTATCGGCTTTGGTCTTGGCGCGAAGCCTGTTGCAAATGCCTATGGATTTTGTTTTGGTATGCCCGAAGACGAACATCCGATTTTTCGCGATAAAGCTTTGACTCAAAAAATGCTTTCGCCCAAGAGAATTATGGATGGAGTCATCAAAGGTATAAATGTGGGTGGAAATTGTTCTGGCATTCCGACTTTGTCCGGATTTATCAAATTTGACCATAGGTACAAAGGTAAGCCTTTAGTTTTCGCTGGAACAGTTGGACTCATTCCACGCAAGATTGGCAAAAAACTATCTCATGAAAAAGCTGCACAAGTAGGGGATTATGTTGTGGTAGTCGGAGGCAGAGTTGGGCTAGATGGTATACATGGAGCAACTTTTTCATCTGTGACTATGGATAGTTCTTCACCAGCAACGGCGGTGCAAATAGGTGACCCAATTACTCAGAACAAGTTAAGCGATGCGATAGTCAAAGAAGCTCGTGATATGGATTTGTACACTAGCACCACAGACAATGGTGCTGGCGGTATTTCTTGTTCAGTCGCAGAAATGGCAAAGGAATGTGGGGGAGTAAAGGTAGATCTTTCAAAAGTTCCACTCAAATATCCCGGGTTACAACCTTGGCAAATTTGGATTTCAGAATCTCAAGAGCGCATGACTTTGTCTGTGCCAAAAAAGAATTGGGAAGTTTTTAAAAAATTAATGGAAAGTCGAGGAGTGGAGGCTGTGGTGATCGGTGAGTTTTCAAATTCAGGAAAAGTTGTGGTGGAATGGGAAGGTAAGGTGATCATGGATTTAGAGATGGAATTTTTACACAATGGTTTGCCGAAGCATCATTTACATACCACCCCAACCACTCAGACTCACGACGAACCGAAAAATTACAAAGGATTACCCTCTGTAAAAATTCTTGAAAAATTACTAGCTGATAAGAATATTAGTGGTTTTTCTTTTATCTCTGAGCAATATGATCATGAAGTTCAAGCATCGTCTGTATTAAAACCTCTCTCTGGCGCTGGCCGAATAAATACCGACGCGCAAGTATTCAAACCAGTTTTGAATTCAAACAAAGGCGTTGTTTTATCCTCTGCACTTTATCCATCATATGGAGACATAAGTACTTATCACATGGCTGCGTGTGCTCTAGACACTACTGTACGAAATATTGTGGCCGCTGGAGGAAGCCTTAAAAACCTCGCAATTTTAGACAATTTCTGTTGGTGTAGCTCAAATGACCCGAAACGCTTGTATCAGCTCGTGGAGGCCGTAAAAGCTTGCTACGACTATGCTGTAGGCTACGGAACCCCATTTATCTCTGGTAAAGATAGTATGTTTAATGACTTTAAGGGTTATGATGAAAAAGGGAATCCGATTGCGATTTCCATTCCACCAACTTTGCTAATCTCTGGAATAAGCGTTATGCCTGATTTAAATAAAACCGTCTCACCAGAATTCAAAAATGCTGGGGATACTATTTATCTACTTGGTGAAACTCATGATGAGTTGGGCGGTACAGAATATTCTAAACTTTTAGGAGCAGTTGGTAATAATGTTCCAAAAGTGAATTTAGAGAAAAATAAACAAACGTATCTCGCGCTTGAAAAAATAATTCAAAAAGAATTAGTAGCTTCTTCGCTTTCAGTCACCTCAGGAGGTTTAGGAATTGCACTCGCGAAAGCATCTGTTGGTGGCAATATTGGATGTAGTATTTCATTAGACCAGATAGAGTCTAAGGCTCTATCTATAGATGCAAAACTTTTCTCTGAAAGTCAGGGTAGAATTTTGGTTTCTGTGTCGCCGAAAAATGCAAAAGCATTCAAAAAAGCCTGCGCTGGAGTTTATCTTGTAGAGTTGGGTAAGGTGGAAAAAAACGGAAAATTTGTAATTTTTGATGGTAAAAATAAAGTTGTCGATACTAATGTAAAGAAATTGGCTGCTATTTACCATAAGTTTTCGAATTCACAAAAATGAAAACAGAAAATAAAACATGTCAAAACTGCAAAAATGGGTTCTTAATAGAACCAGAAGATTTTTCTTTTTATGAAAAAATGAAAGTTCCGCCACCGACTTTTTGTCCAGATTGTAGATTTCAGAGAAGATTGATCACCAGAAATGTTCGAGTTTTTTATAAGGGTGAATGTTATTTGTGTCAGAAATCCATCATAGGTTTGTATCCTAAAGAAACTCCATATACTGTATATTGCTATGATTGTTGGTTTTCAGACAAATGGGATGTAATGAGTTATGGTCGTGATTATGATTTTTCTATTCCATTTTTTACCCAATTTAAATCATTACAGATAGCAGTTCCTAGGGCAAATTTATATAGAGAAAATTTTATATTGAGTGATTATTGCAACTACGGTCGAGATTTTAAAGAATGCTATTTATTGTTCGGCGGCTATTCTAATGAAAGAGTTTATTTTGGTAATCAAGCGGCAGACTCTAGTGACTCCATGGATATAGCTTTTTGCGAAAAAGTTGAATTTAGTTATGAAAATTTTGAATGTAAAAGAGCTAATAAATTATTTTTTAGTAGATATTCTTTAGACTGCGTAGATAGTTCTTATTTAATAGACTGTAAAAACTGTATAAATTGTTTTGGTTGCGTAGGGCTTGTAAATAAGCAATATTTTATTTTCAATCAGCCTTGCACTCGAGAGGAATATTTAGAATTTACAAAAAATAATCAAGGCAGTTTTCAAAAACATTTAGATAATTTACAAAAAATAAAAGAGCTAACCCTGACCTTTCCTCATCGTTATGCTCGTATTTTTAAATCTGTAAATTCTGATGGTGATGATTTATCTGAAGCTCGCAATACTCACTACTCATGCAGCTCTACTCAAACAGAAGATTCAAAATATTTATTTTTCAACAGAAATGGTGCAAAGGATGCCTATGACTGCTCTTTTCAGGGCTGGAATTGTGAATTTGCTTATGAAATTATTAGTGGTTTTGGCGGTTCGCGTACAGCTTTTGAGGTCAGAAATATAGGGAATCGAGACTCAAGATATAATGAAGAATGTAAGGATTGCTCAAACATTTTTGGTTGTGTAGGTCTTCGCAAGAAAAGCTATTGCATTTTGAATAAGCAGTACACTAAAGAAGAATATGGAAAACTTTTACCAAAAATCATAAAACACATAAGTGACATGCCTTTTGTTGATGCGAAAGGAATTATTTATAAATACGGAGAATTTTTCCCTACCGCCTTGTCTCCGTTTTCCTACAATGAAACTGTCGCACAAGAATATTTTCCTTTAACCAAAGAAGAAGCCTTAGGTCAGGGATATAGATGGCAAGACCCTGAACCTAGAAATTACAAAATTGACATAGAAAATAAGAATATTCCCGATAATATTAAAGATGTAAAAGATGATATAGTAGGTAAAGTTATTGCATGTGAGCATGGTGGTTCTTGTAAGCATCAATGTACGGAAGCATTCAAAATTGTTCCAGAAGAATTCAAGTTTTATAAAAGAATGAATCTTCCTTTGCCGAGATTTTGTCCAAATTGTAGGCACTATGCGAGAATTGGGCAGAGGAATCCGCTCAAGTTGTGGGAAAGAACATGTATGTGTAACAAGGCTGGACATTTTCATGGTAAAGAAAAGTGCGTCGTAGATTTCAAAACGACTTATGCGCCAGAGCGACCCGAAATAGTTTATTGCGAAAAATGTTATCAACAGGAAATATATTAAAATACTAATAACTCTGCGGTCGCATAATTCTAAGTAATAATATGAAAAAACCAAAAATTATAATTTTATCTGGATACGGGCTCAATTGTGAAGAGGAAACAAAATTCGCTTTTGAGAGCGTTGGCGGAGTTGCTGATATTGTTCACATCAATGACCTTATCGCAAAGCCAAAAATGCTCTCGGATTACAACATTATGGCTTTCCCTGGCGGATTTTCTTATGGAGATGACACTGGTAGTGGCAAGGCATATGCCAATAAATTTAAAAATCATTTAGCAAAAGAGCTCGAAGAATTTTTATCCCGCGATACGCTCGTCATTGGCATTTGCAATGGATTTCAAATCATAACAAATTTGGGAATAGTGCCTGGTGCTTTGGCGCATAATAAATACGGAAAATATATCGATCGCTGGGTGGATCTGGAAGTTGTTGGTAGAAGTCCATGGCTGGCAGGTATAAAGAAAATTTCTCTACCGATTGCTCATGGTGAAGGGCATTATGTGATTGATCAAAAAGGATATAAGGAATTGCAGAAAAATAAGCAAGTTGCTTTTAAGTATGTGAAGGGAGACATTTGTAAGTTTCAAAACCTTGAGGAGAATCCAAATGGATCAGACTTTGGCATTGCTGGGGTTTTAGCGTATAATGGGCGTGTTCTAGGGATGATGCCTCATCCGGAGCGGGCGATGTTTTCACATCAGAGTCCGGTATGGTATAAAAATAAAAAAGTTTCAAGACATGGAGCTGGGTTACAAATTTTTAAAAACGCCGTTAATTACTTTAATAAAAAATAGCATGATGGAAGAGACAAAAGAAAAGTGCGGAATCGTAGGAATATACGGTAAGGGTTTGCCTTTGTCTCGATTAGCTTTTTTTGCCTTGTTTTCCCTGCAACATAGAGGCCAAGAAGCTTCTGGTATTACCACGAGTGATGGCAAGAAATTTCACACACACAAAGGAGCTGGACTTGTGGCTCAGGTTTATACAGAAAAAAATATTGAGGACTTGGTTGGACACATAGGCATAGGCCATAATAGATATTCCACTTCAGGTGGAGGTGCGCTTGATCATGCTCAGCCTGTCATAAACATCGAACGCACTTTTGCTCTAGCTCATAATGGTAATTTGCCAAGTGTCACTTCTCTTGAAAAATTCCTAGCTTCTAAAAAGGCATTACAGAAAAATCGTATGGATTCTGAGCTTGTGACTGATACTATTGACTATTATATTAAAAATGGGGATTCGATTGAGGACTCTGTAAAAAAGGCTTTCCCTTTAATTACTGGTGCTTTTTCTTTAGTAATGATGGATAAGGATAATCTTGTTGCAGTCCGAGATTCTTTTGGAATGCGCCCACTTGCTCTTGGAAAGATAGACAAGGGTTATATAGTAGCTTCAGAAACTTGTGCAATCCAAACCATAGGCGCGACTTTTGTACGCGAAATCGAGCCCGGTGAGATGGTCATCATAAACGAAAAGGGAATCAAGAGTGTGAAATTAGCAAAAGCGACTCCCAAGCATGACATTTTTGAATATGTATATTTTGCAAGACCAGATAGTGTAATGAATGACAAACTTATATATGAAGTTAGAAAGAATTTTGGAATAGCTTTAGCAAAAGAAGTAAAAGTAGATGTGGACTTCCTCGTCCCAGTTCCAGAGACAGCAAATCCAGTCGCGCTCGGCTATAGCCAAGAGTCTGGCATACCGATCGAGATGGCGCTTGTAAAAAATCGTTACGTGCATCGCACATTTATTGAGCCAGACAAGAAATCTCGCCGAAATAGCGTGGCTTTGAAACTTATCCCTCTGCCGGCAGTTCTAAAAGGAAAAAAGATTGCAGTCATTGATGATTCGATCGTGCGAGGAAATACCTTCAAAAAATTAGTTGAAAGACTTTTCAAATCTGGTGCAAAAGAAGTTCACTTGCTTATCTCTTCTCCACCGGTAAAGTTCCCAGACTTTTATGGAATGGATACTCCAAATCAAAATGATCTTATCGCATCGCACAAAAGCGTTTCTGAAATTTGTAAATTTCTAGGAGCAACATCGCTTCACTATATTTCCTTACCTGGACTTATAAAGTCTATTGGTATACCTGAAGAAAATCTTTCTACTTCTTGTTTCACTGGCGTTTATCCTATTGATCTAAAAGAGCGTAAAGACGAAGTTAGCTATGATGTCCCAAAAGACTAAAATAAAATTGGCTGTGCTAGTGCACGAAGGAGGTGCTCAGACAAACCTTAAAGCTATAAGAAGTGCAATTGAGGCTGGCAAAATAAATGCAGAAATTTCAGTAGTGATAACAGACAAAGAAGATGCCATGACGATATTAGAAAAAATACCAGTAGATTACATTTGCCTTTGCGGATGGAAGAAAATTATTCCAAATGAAATGATAGAAAAATATCAAAATAAAATCTTGAATTTACATCCGGGACTTATTCCAGATGCGATTGATGCAAGTGACTCAAGCGTAGAGAATCCAGATGGCACAAAAGCTCTTTGGAATAAAGGCATGTATGGTGACAAGGCCATCCAGAATTTCCTTGACCAAAAATCCACCTATGCTGGATCTTGTGTGCACTTTTTAACTTTAGATTTCGATTTTGGGCCTTTGTTAGGAACTACTTTTGAGAAAATTGAACCTAGCGACACTGTAGAATCCTTGTATGCACGGCTAAAGAAAAAAGAAAATGAACTTTATGTGGAAGTTTTAGAAAAATTGACCAATTAGCAAGTGTTCAACCCTCGATGTTGAACACTATTGAATCCCAAGTTAGTTCGTCTTCTAGTAATTTTGAACTGCTCGTTTTAACAAAATCATGGTATTCATCTTTATCCTTGAATTGCTCAAGAACTATATCCGAAGCTAAGAGTTTGCCCCAGCGATTTTCATTTATGAAATCTTGATAGCTTGAATATAAATATTTATCCTCTTTGTTTGTCCAAGTTGCAAGCTCTCTGGGATTTCTGTGAATATATGCAGAGACGTGCAAAAGTTGAGTGTTGTCGCTTATGTGTACCGCTTTATAGGGTCCTTGGAAAAGATGCCCAGATTTTTGATATTTTGTATTGTAGTATTTTGTATAGGCATTTAATATTCGTTGCATGTACTGAGCAATACCGCCTTCTTTTTCTTCTTTAAGGATTAAATGAAAATGATTTTGCATTAAACAAAAGGAGATAAGTTCTACGTAGCGATCCTTAATTATTTTATTCAAAACCTCCTTATCAATGTTCAACACCGAGGGTTGAACAAGCTGTTTTGATAACCGACTGATGTTTGGAAAAATAACAGGTGATTGGAAATAAAGAATCAAGAACAAAAAGCGGAACCAATCATTAGCATCATGAAAAATGGCTTGTTTTCTAGTCCCACGGTTAAAAATATGATAATACTCACCAGGAGCTATTTTTATATTTCTCATAGATATATTATATACGAGATAATCAAACTGTTCAACACTGAGGGTTGAACAGTTGTGGAGGTTTTGAGCAATCTAAATTAAGAAGCTATTTTATTCTTTTGGGTGTGGAATGAAAGTAGCTGCTGGATTTTTACCGTAAGTCCCATTATGCAAATGCAGAATTGATTCTTTCTCTCTCTTAACTCTAGCTTTATGCGCGTCTGTTTTTTTCATTTCTTCAATGATTTTAGAATAGTGTCGGCTACGTATAGGTAGAACTGTCTCTGCCGAAACGAAGGTTACTTTTGTATTTAATTCTTTAAATTTAGGAAAAAGTTCAGTCATGTTTGTAGCTTCCCAAGCTTTTTGATATGAAGGGTTATCGTCTTTTATTTCGCTGACTTTTTCAAGTAAAAGCTGAGCACGAGGTGTGTGATATTCATTAGTTATAACTACTACATGCTTCCAGCTATTTTTAACAGCTAAACTTATTAATCCCATCAATTCCGTTAATGTAGAATAAGAATCTTCATACAATAAGATTTTTTCTTCTTCTACACCATAATGCTTTAGATCTTGGACTGTAACTTCTGCAAGTGGCTTTTTTGGTTCCGCATCTTTAGGGGGCAATGTGCTCAAGGCGACCATCTTTGCACCAGGGAAAGACTGGGAAAGCTCTGCTGCTGCGATAGACCTCGCCTTACCACCACTCATAAGCCCATGAGGATCTAAATCTCGGTAACTACCAGTTTTATATTCTTGTGTTGCAGGATTTTTTACTATCATTGAAGCTAGCACAAAAATAGCTTCCGGCTCGCCTTCGCATATCTGTTCATAACGTTATCTTTTATCGAAGTTTTGTGCTGGTCTTTCTGGTGTTTTCATAAATTTATTTAATACATTAATTTTAATTAAAAATATGCTAAAATGCAATCACGGTATGAAATACAATAAAATTCTAATTATAGGTAGTGGAGGGCGAGAGCATGCGATCGGTTGGAAGGTCGCACAGTCATCGCGGGCGGGGGATTTATATTTTGCTCCGGGAAATGCTGGCACAGCAGAGCTTGGTACAAATCTTTATATAAAAGCTACTCACATACCAAAACTCGTAGAATTCGCAAAAAAAGAGCATGTGGATCTAACATTAGCCTTACCTGATGATCCGCTAGCTCTCGGCATCGTAGACGCATTTCAAGCAGAGGGTTTGCGCATCTGGGGCCCTAGTAAGGCCGCGGCAGAGCTTGAATGGTCTAAGGCTTACGCAAAGGACTTCATGAAGAGGCATCATGTTCCTACAGCAAAGTATGAAGTATTTCGAGATTTTGAAAGCGCAAAGACTTACGTAGAAAAGGGAGGCTTGCCAGTAGTAGTCAAAGCAAGTGGGCTCGCGCTCGGTAAAGGTGTGACAGTCGCACAGACGAAGGAAGAGGCCGTAGAAGTACTTCAAAAAATATTTATAGATAAAATTTTCGGCAGTGCTGGGAATGAAGTTGTTATTGAGGAATTTCTCGAAGGTGTTGAAATTTCTGCTCATGCTATTTCGGATGGAAAATCTTGGAAAATGTTTCCTTGTTCTCAAGACCATAAGCGGATTTTTGATGGCGATGCTGGCCCGAACACTGGTGGTATGGGGGTTATTGCTCCACTACCTTTTGTGGGTGAAGCTATGATGCAAAGGATTGAAAAAGAAATTGTCGCCCCAACTATCGCAGGTATGGCACAAGAAGGTAGACCATTTGTCGGAATACTTTATCCAGGCATAATGCTAACAGCTGAAGGCCCAAAAGTTTTTGAATTCAATTCTCGTTTTGGTGACCCAGAAACTCAGACATATATGCGACTTTTAGATTCAGATATCCTCGATATGTTTGATGCATCTATAGATGGCAATATTTCAGAGCTAGACATAAAATGGAAAAATATTTCAGCATGTAATATTGCTATAGCATCAGGCGGTTATCCTGGTGTATATGAAAAAGGAAAAGAGATTTCTGGAATAGAAAGTGCTGAAAAATTTAAAGATATCATTATTTTTCATGCTGGGACTAAAATTGAAAACGAAAAATTAGTTACCAATGGCGGCCGAGTGCTAAATGTTTCAGCAACAGGTGGCTTCTTGAAAGAAGCAATTGATACAGCTTATATGGCTGCAGAAAAAATTAAATTTGAAGGCATGCAATATAGAAAAGATATAGGTAAAAAAGCTCTCGACTTGCGTTAGGCAAGGCCTAACGCAAGCTTATTTATCCCAATTAAAGAAATGATCTCTGTCTGGGCCGGTACCGACGGAGATAATTTTTACTTCTAGATCTGCTAGTTTACTTTTTATGTATTTTAAGTATGAAGATAGTTCTTTAGAAGCTTTCTTTTTATCACTCACGCCATAATTTTCTTTGCCCCATCCTGGAATACTTTCTGTTTTTACATCAGTTACTTCGTCTAAACTAAAAGGGAATTCTTTAAATGTTTTCTTTCCATTTTTATATCCGGTTACTACTTTGATTTTATCTGTGAGGCAGATATCTGCCTTATTTATGAAAATTTTGTTTACACCAGAGAGGGAGATAGCATAACGTAGTGCAAACAAGTCGAGCCAGCCACACATGCGAGGTCTGCCAGTGGTAGCTCCAAATTCATGACCAGCATTTTGAAATGCTTTCTCGAGTTTCTCATCTTTGATACGAGCAGGGAAGTTGCCAGAACCAACTTTGGTTGTATAGGCTTTGATAACTCCATAAATATCACGAAGATATGTATGTGGTACGCCAAGTCCGAGGCAGACGTTTGCAGGGAGAGTGTTCGAGCTAGTGACATTTGGATAATCTCCAAAATCTATGTCGAGCATAACAGCTTGTGCGCCTTCAGCTAAAATATTTTTGCCTTTTGAGAGACGGTTAAGGATTAGAGAAGAAACATCACATATCTGCAATTTTTGGATTTCTCGCACAGCACTCCACCATTTTGCTTTCGCTTCTTTTATTTTTTCTTGGTCGATTTCAAAACCATATTTATCTCGATACATTTCGAGAATATTCATGTGAAATTCTGACAGTATTGCTTCTTTTTCTTTAAAATTAGGGGACAATATATCTCCAATGAGTAGAGCTCTACGTGCTCGGACGTCGCTATACGCTGGGCCGATACCGCGTGAAGTTGTGCCGACTTTTGTACCTAGCTTGCTTCGTCTAAATTCATCTGCTTTGTCGAGCACGGGATGTAGATAAGAAACAAGTTTTGCTCTGTTTGAAATATAAAGTTTTTTCTTTATATCCAGCCCTAGCTTTTTAAGCTGTTCCATTTCTGAAATTACAGAAACAGCATCCACGACTACACCGTTGCCGATGTAGAGTTCAATATTTTTCTGAAGACATCCAGAGGGGATTATGTGCCCAATGAAAGTTACGTCGCCTAACTTTAGTGTGTGTCCAGCATTTGCGCCACCCTGAAAACGCGCAACTCCAGAATATTCTCCGTGGGACAAGAGTTCATCAATATTTTTACCCTTTCCCTCATCTCCCCACTGTAGGCCTATGACTATGTCGATGGACCCCGATTTAGTAATTCTTTTTTTCATGATATTAATTTCCTACGCTATAGTTAGGCGCTTCTTTGGTAATGATGATGTCGTGCGGGTGACTTTCTTTGATTCCGGAAGCTGTGATTCGTACAAATTGGGCTTTTTCTTGAAGTGACTTTACATCTTTTGCTCCACAATAGCCCATACCAGCTCGAAGACCGCCTACGAGTTGGTACACCACATCAGAAAGAGCACCTTTGAAAGACACACGTCCTTCAATGCCCTCTGGTACTAGCTTTTTTATATCGTCTTCTGCATCTTGGAAATATCTATCCCTAGAACCTTGCTTCATAGCTTCGATTGAGCCCATTCCACGATACATTTTATATTTTCTAGCATCGAGAATAATCGTCTCACCTGGAGATTCCTCAACACCAGCAAAGAGAGAACCAGCCATCACCGAGCTTGCACCTGCAGCTATGGCCTTTGGAATGTCTCCTGTGTGGCGAATACCACCATCAGCAATGATAGGCACACCAGAACCCTTTATAGCCTGCGCTACTTCGTATACGGCAGAGAATTGCGGATAACCAACTCCAGCGATGACTCGCGTGGTACAGATAGATCCAGGGCCTATGCCCACTTTTACTGCGTCAGCGCCAGCTTTGACGAGGTCGCGAGCAGCTTCACCTGTCGCAATATTACCAACGATAACTTCAAGTTTAGGAAATTCTTTTTTGATCTTCTTTAACATCTCAATGACACCTTTGGAATGACCATGAGCTGTGTCTATAACTATCGCATCTACGCCATTTTGGACTAATGCCCGAGCTCGCTCTACTGTGTCAGCGGTAACCCCAACAGCCGCACCGACTCGAAGTCGGCCAAAATTATCTCGGCAAGAATTTGGTCGAGATTTTACTTTCATTATGTCCTTGTATGTGATAAGCCCGACGAGTTTTCCTTGTTTGTCTACAAGAGGCAACTTTTCTACTTTATGCTTTGTGAGAATTTTTTCAGCTTCTTTTAGGTCTGTTTCAAGTCCACCGGTCACCAAGTCTTTCTTGGTCATCACATCACTCACAGGGATTTCCATATTTTTCTGGAAACGTAAATCACGATTCGTCAGGATTCCTTTCAATTGCATATTTTTATCGACTATCGGAATACCGCCAATTTTATTTTCTTGCATTATTTTAAATGCTTCCTTTACGAGCGCATCTTCAAGAAGAGTGAAAGGGTCATGAATCATACCAGACTCTGAACGCTTCACCTTGCGTACTTCAGAAGCCTGCTTATCTATCGTCATATTTTTGTGAATAATGCCCATACCACCAACTTCTGCCATAGCTATTGCCAGAGCACTTTCGGTAACTGTGTCCATTGCAGCGGAAACTACCGGCACGTTTAGCTTTATGTTTTTAGTTAATCTTGAGCTAATATCTACATCTCGAGGGAGTATTTCGGAGTATTGTGGCACGAGCAAAACGTCGTCGTAAGTTAAACCTTCCTTAAAATTGTCTTTTGCTTTTAATGCCATAATAATATATTCTGTATACTAACATATTATGAACGACATACAAATACTTATCGTGGATTATGGCTCCCAGTACACTCTCGTTATTGGGCGCACATTGCGCGAGCTCGGGGTGCGTAGTGTAATTCTGCCTCCTAAAAAAGTTGATGTGTGGCTAAAAAATAACAATCCAAAAGCCGTAATTCTCTCTGGCAGTAACTGGAGTGTGCACAATGTTGGAGCACCAGAGATCCCAAAGTCTGTAAACATAACAGGGGACAAATATTTAATTCTTGGAGTTTGCTATGGAATGCAACTTTTGGCTCACACTCTTAGTGGCAAGGTCGCCAAGCCTCATGATCATCGTGAATATGGCCCTGCCATGGTGACTGCTGATACTGCTCATCCACTTTTTGCAAAAGTTTCCAAAAAAACACAAGTCTGGGCGAGTCATGGAGACACAGTGACAAAACTTCCAAAAGGTTTTACGTCAATCGCAATGTCCGGAGGAGTCGCAGCGATGAGTAATAAGAAAAATAATGTTTTAGGAATTCAATTTCATCCAGAAGTTGTAGATACAAAAGAAGGAAAGAAAATATTGCAAAATTTTTTGAATTTAGCAGGTTGCAAAAAAGATTGGAATCCAAAAGATTTGATTAAAGAAATTCAAGATGAAGTTTTGTCGCAAATAACCTCACCCCGACCCTCTCCTGAAAGTAGAGGGGGAAATGCAAACAAAAACGTAGTGCTTGGATTTTCTGGAGGCGTGGATTCGACGACTCTTGCGGCCGTGCTTGCCCCAGTTTTAGGCAAAAAGCTTGTTTGCGTATCGATAGATACTGGCGGTGTTCGCGCAAATGAATTTGATGAAATACGTGCGAACGCAAAGAGCGCCGGCGTGAAAAATCTTGTAGTAATTGAAGCCGCAGATGAATTTATCAAAAATGTAGGTGAGACTACTGATGGCGAGGCTAAGCGCGGTAAATTCCGTGAAGTTTATAAAAGAATTTTTGAAGAGCAAATAGCGAAACATGATGCGGGCTTTATTATTCAAGGTACTTTGGCGACCGACCTGATCGAGAGTGGAAAGGCTGGGGAGTCCGTCATGATCAAAACTCATCACAATGTCGGCCTTGATTGGCAAGTGGCAGACCTGCACCCATTTCGTAATTTATTTAAATATGAAGTCCGTGAACTAGGCCGTGCCCTAAAACTTCCGAAGACAGTTTACGAAAGAAATCCATTTCCTGGGCCAGGGCTTTATTTGCGTGTGGTTGGCACTCCGGTTTCTAAAGAAAATTTAGAGCTCGTGCGCGAAGCTGACAAAACTGTCACCGAAATAATCAAGAAACATAAACTTGAAAAAGAAGTTTCGCAACTCATCGTCGCCCTCCTCGGTATTAAATCCGTTGGGGTGAAAGGGGATGAAAGAGTCTACGGGCACTCTCTCGCTGTGCGTGCTGTACAAACCGTGGACTTCATGACTGCAAAAGGTTTTTATTTTCCGCAAAATGTTGTAGATGAAATAACCAGCGCTCTCACAAAACACAAAGACATCGTCCGTGTCCTCTTCGACATGACTCCAAAACCTCCAGCAACTACGGAGTTTGAATAGCTATTGCGAAATTTTTTTGTTTGCTATTATCTCAAACTTATGGTATTGCTAATCATGGAGATTGGCCCCGCCCGACGGTCTCAATTAGAACAGACTCAGTTTCTCTTTTCTCTCCGAATG
>JBAXFB010000004.1:0-22421 GCA_037140115.1 bacterium
TAGATTTTTATTAAAATAAATAATTAAGTCAGATGAATGATTTAACCGAAGAAGAAAAAAGAGTAATCATAAACAAAGGCACAGAAGCCCGTTTTAAAGGTGAGTATGTAAATACTATGGAAAACGGGGTGTATGTTTGCAAACAATGCAATACACCGCTTTATACTTCAGACCAGAAATTTCTGTCTACTTGTGGATGGCCAGCTTTTGATGATCAGATTCCTGGAGCGATAAAAGAAACTCTTGATGCTGATGGTATGCGTACCGAGATAACTTGTGCGACATGTGGAGGTCACTTAGGGCATATTTTTAAGGGTGAACACGAGACCCCAAAGAATGTCAGGCATTGCGTGAATTCAATTTCATTAAAATTTATTCCGGGTAAATAGAAAATATAATAGAACTATGAAAAAAGCAGTATTAGCAGGAGGATGTTTTTGGGGACTTGAAGAATTGATTAGAAAGCAGCCAGGTGTTTTAAACACGACTGTGGGTTATACAGGTGGTAGCGTGGTTGACCCGACTTATCACAATCACGAAGGCCACGCGGAGGCGGTGGAAATAGAGTATGACGAAGCAAAAACTTCTTACAAAAAGTTGCTCGATTTTTTCTTTCAAATTCATAATCCAACCACGCTCAACCAGCAAGGCAATGATCGAGGGACTTCCTATCGTTCAGCGATTTTTTATGGCAATGAGATAGAATTAAAAGAAGCCGAAAATTTTATAAAAATTGTGAATGATTCAAAAAGGTGGAAATATCCTGTGGTTACGACCATGGAACCACTTATGAAATTTTATCCAGCTGAGGCGTATCATCAAGATTATTTAGAGAGGAATCCTGGTGGATATACTTGTCACGCGATATACTTTGATAGTTATCTGATTCAGTAGAATCACCTACTGGGTGAAATAGTGTATAATATGACTTATGAATAAGAAAAGTGCGTCCAAAAAATCTAAAAAAGTAGTAATGGTAAGTGGTGGTTTTGACCCAGTGCATATTGGGCATGTGCGTCTTTTTAATGAAGCTAAAAAGCTTGGCGATGAACTGGTGGTGGTTATAAATAATGATAATTGGTTGCATTTAAAAAAAGGTTACGCTTTTATGCCGGAGGATGAGAGAAAAGAAATTATCGAAGCATTTGAATCTGTCGACCGAGTGATTTTGAGCAGTCATGAGAAGGGGACAGCTGACATAAGTATCAGTAAAGACATTCTTGCACTCCGCCCGCATATTTTTGCCAAAGGCGGTGACAGAAACACTGGAAACATTCCATCACCGGAAGTCTTGGTATGTCAAGAAATTGGCTGTGAGATTGTAAACGATGTCGGTTTTGGTGGCAAAGTTCAGAGTTCATCGGAATTAGTAAAAAAAGCTAAAGCTCATAAAAATAAAAATACCAAATAATATGTTACCAGATAAAAAAATTATAGCTTTTGATATTGATGGGACGCTCACTGTAAGCAAACGTCCGATCAGCGAGGGCATGGCCAGCCTCATTAAAGAACTTATTAAGAGAAAAATGGTCATCACGATTGCTGGCGGAAGTTTCAAGCAACTCGAGACGCAATTTCTGCCACCCTTTTTCAAAGATGAATCTATGTTGCCATTTATTTCTAATTTCGTGTTGTTGCCGACGAGCGGAAGCCAAAGGTATCAATTTGATGAAGTACAAAAAAAGTGGATGCTTAAAGATAAAGAGCCATTAGCCGTTGAGATACGAGAAAAAGCAAAAAAATTACTAAAAGAAATAATTGATTCAGGGCAGTACGACGTGCCACCAAATCCAAAAGGTGAAATTGTGGAAGATAGAGAGACGCAGGTGACATTTTCTGCACTTGGACAGCAAGCACCCATCGAAGAAAAAATACTTTGGGATCCAGATCAATCCAAAAGAAAAAAAATTGTGGCGGTTATTGGGCCACAATTGCCCGGGGCGACTGTTCTCATCAATTCTGTTTCCAGTATTGATATACTACCTAAAGGATTCAACAAGGCGGTTGGGCTTACACGATTTCTCGACAAGGCCGGTTTCAAAAAATCCGATGTTATTTTTATAGGGGACGGGATTTTCCCAGGGGGCAATGATTATGCAGTAAAAGAAGCTGGTTTTGAGACTATAGCGGTGGGAGGGCCTAAAGAAACCGAAGTAATCATTAAAGGCTGGCTTGGATAAAAATATTATTGGTTGTATAATATGGCTGTATTTTTGATACACATGAAAACACTTATTGTAAAAAAACCATGGGGGCAGTTTGATCAATTTACTCACAACGAGTTGACTACGGTCAAAATACTTTCCGTAAACCCAAATACCTCTCTTAGCCTTCAATATCACAATAATAGGAATGAATTTTGGCGTATAATCTCTGGTCATCCACTTTTGACTATTGGTGAGAAAAAAATAAGTGCTAAGTCTGGTGATGAATTTATGATTCCAAAAAAAGAATTACATCGAATCGAGGCAACAGATGATGCTGTACAAATTTTAGAAATATCTTTTGGAAATTTTGACGAAGAAGACATTGTAAGAGTAGAAGACAAATATGGCCGCGCTTAAGAAAAAAAAATTAACAAATAAAAATAAAGCAAAAACTACTGTAAAAAAGAAGATGGTGGTTAGAATTCTTAATGGTTCGGGATCTAGGCTCAAAGCGGGACTGAAAAAAATATTTAAGAAATCTATTAGGAAAGTTACCGTTCTTGATTTAATAAGGTCAAAGAAAAATCCTATTATCGTTCCCGCGAGCGAAAGATACTGGGATTCCAAAGCCACTTTCAATCCGACAGCCATGTACCATGATGGTAAAGTGCATATCATTTATCGCGCCATTGGTGACACGGACCATTCAGTTTTGGGTTATGCAGAAAGTGAAGATGGTTTTACGGTGAGCGGTACTTACCATCATCCTGTTTATTTTCATTACATGAATCGTAATCCTGACCTATCTACAAGATCAATTTCTTATAGCTCTGGCGGGGGCTGGGGTGGTGGTTGTGAAGATCCACGATTGACTTTGATTGGCGATAAAGTCTATATGATATATACGGCTTTTGATGGCTGGGGTTCTGTACGCATGGCGCTAACTTCTATACCTTTAGATGATTTTATTTCTAAACGTTGGAATTGGAAAGAACCGGTCCTCATTTCTCCGCCCGGACAAGTAAATAAAAATTGGGTAATTTTTCCTGAGAAAATAAAAAAGGATGGCAAAGAGAAATTTGCAATTCTACACGCCATTTCTCCAAAAATAATGGTGGATTATTTTGACAGCTTGGATGAACTTGATGGAGATAATTATATATATAGTGTGCATCAAGGGAATCGTCTGTGGGGAGCTCGCGACAGATTGATAAGAGGAGTCGGGCCGTCACCCTTAAAAACTAAATATGGTTGGCTCATTTTATATCATAAGATGGAAAAACACGAGACGCATAAATACAAACTTTGGGCCATGATTTTAGACTTAAAAGATCCTACAGAAATTTTATATAATTCTGATCACCCAATTTTAGAACCAGATGAATGGTATGAAAATGAGGGTTACAAATCTGGAGTGGTTTATTCATGCGGGGCAGTTATCAAAGATGGACAATTATTTGTATATTATGGAGGCGCGGACAAAGTTTCTTGTGTGGCTACTGCTAATTTGGATAAGTTCCTAAAGGAATTGACCCATTCCAGCGTGTCTAAATTGAACAGCAAAAAAATTAAAGCATAATTTATGGGAGAAACATTGCATATGAAGAATTACATAGAGCACAAAGGTAAAGTTGTGATTCCAGATTCTCAGTTTAAACACGTCATGGCTATTGCTCTCGATCGACGAACTGGTTACAAAAATGGAATTATTAGATGCATTACGAGTCGCGAAGGTGATGTGGAAGTGAAAGGCTATGTGGATAGAAGCGAATTACATAGTATAAAAGGAGATTCTTTAGAAAGCTTTCAAATCGGTGAACGTTTAAATATAAAAAACGAAAAAGAAATTATTGACGGACTTTTGGATAAAGACCACGACTTCATCGGTTTGGAAGATCCGGATATTTGGATTGATGAAAAAACTGATTTGCTACATGTATATTTTACAATTCCCATGATTGGGAAAAGAAATGCAAACGGGAAACATATTTCTGAAACACGCATTCATCTCGGGCACGCGGTCGGAAAAAATTTAGATTCACTGATAATGACTGACCCAATCTTGATTGACAATACTGGCTACGATCATGCCAAAGAAATTTCGATAGCCCCTCTGAACTCAAAAGGTTTTCGTTATAATTTATTCGAGTCGAATATTAAAGGTAATATATATAAACTTTCAACTGTTCGGTTAGCCATC
Source organism: bacterium (assembly GCA_037140115.1). Classification (GTDB taxonomy): domain Bacteria; phylum Patescibacteriota; class Minisyncoccia; order Phycocordibacterales; family UBA9973; genus UBA9973. The sequence goes on from JBAXFB010000004.1 coordinate 4,348, forward strand.
TGTGAAGATATGGGCAAGCCGTGGAAGTTTGGCGAGACGGTAATGAATCCGGAAGTTTGGAAAATCCCATGGATCGGCGGCCATGCCTCGCCCGGGCCACTTTTTTCAAAGAATTTCATTGATGTGGGTGAGGGAAAGTTGTTGGGTATAATAAATGGCAGAGAAGCCAATCGAAAAATCGGCGCAGAAATAAAATACGGAATGTTTTCCGTTGGTCTTTTTATTTATGATTATGAAAATGGTAAAATAGACTGGGTGTCGCCAGAGCCTTTGATAAGAGATAGCGAAGCGAAAACAATTACTTTTGCGAGTCAATTTGTAGAAACGGGCAAAGGTGAAGGTATTTTATACGCTCATGTGGATGACTCATTTGTGCGGGCTTATACACTCAAGGCTGAATTATTAAAATCCATATTGCCCAAATAATTTTATGTTTGATGTAAAAAGATCTAACCACAATCCAATTCTTATTCCTGATAAAAACCATTATTGGGAAGCTTCAGCAACGTTCAATATGAGTGTTGTGAAAGCTGGCCGAATCTTTTATGGGCTTTATCGAGCTATTTCTGCACCTGATAGATTGCGCAACCCCAGCCAGGTTTCGATAATTGGTATCGGAAAAAGCAAAGACGGGAAACATTTTTCGGAACGAGTGCCTTTTATCATGCCGGCAGAAGAGTGGGAAAAATTTGGGTGTGAAGACCCGAGGGTGACTTATTTTGAAGGTCAATATTATATATTTTATACAGCACTTTCGAAATATCCGTTTGAATCTAGTGGCATCAAGGTCGCGGTAGCTGTTTCCAAAGATTTAACAAAAATAAAAGAACGGCACTTAGTGACGCCTTTCAACGCCAAAGCCATGACCCTTTTCCCCGAGCGCATAAATGGCAAAATAACTGTCATTTTTTCTGTGAACACCGACATGCCGCCCACCAAGATGGCTATAGCCCAAGTGGATAGGATAGAAGAATTGTGGTCCACAAAGTTTTGGGATATTTGGTACAAAGAGATAGACAAACATGTTATTGATTTGAAAAGAAATCAGTATGACCATGTCGAAGTGGGCGCGACACCGATCAAAACAACGCACGGTTGGCTTTTTATTTATTCTCATATTCAAAATTATTTTCAGTCTCCGGAAAATCTAGACCGCATATTTGGTGTCGAAGCAGTTGTTTTGGATATGAACAATCCGCTTAAAATTCTAGGTCGCACTCATGGTCCACTACTTGCGCCACGTGAATCCTATGAACTTCTGGGCCATGTTCCAGATGTTATTTTTCCAACGGGGGCTATTTTAAAGGCTGACACGTTATATATATATTATGGCGCAGCAGACATGACAGTCTGTATTGCGGATGTGAACTTGACCGACCTCTTAGGAACTATGCTTCGAGATGAAACAAATTCAAGATGGTTTTTCAAGCGTTCACCCAAGAATCCCATAATTATTCCAGACAAAGAACATTCATGGGAAGCGAAGGCAACGTTTAATCCAGCTGTATTAAGGATAAAAAACAAAACACATATACTGTATCGCACACTATCTCTAGACAATACTTCTTTCATAGGGTATGCCTCAAGTAAAGATGGAATAAATATTGATGAGAGGCTGATTGAGCCAGTATACAGTCCAAGAGAAGATTTCGAATCAAAAAAAATTTCAGGCGGAAATTCCGGCTGCGAAGATCCACGACTGACCCTCATAGGGAAGACAATTTATATGTGCTACACAGCATTTGATGGTATTGGCCCGCCGAGAGTCGCTATCACCTCTATTACCGAGAAAGATTTTCTAAATAAAAATTGGAAATGGGAGAAGCCTGTTTTAGTCACTCCGCCTGGCTTTGACGACAAAGATACTTGTCTTTTCCCTGAAAAAATTAATGGCAAGTATTTCATCATGCATCGCGTGGGTAGCGAACTCTGCGGAGACTATTTGAAGTCACTCGATTTTGCCAAAGATACTGTCACAAAATGCATCCGAATTATTGGACCTAGAATAAATTCTTGGGATAGTTCGAAAGTTGGTATTTCGGCCCCGCCAATCAAAACAAAATACGGATGGTTACTTTTGTATCATGGAGTCTCGAGGAGCCACAACACCTATCGCATTGGGGCAGTTTTGCTCGACCTCAAAGATCCAGCGATAGTTCTCTCGCGCACGACTGATCCTATATTTGAACCGTTAGAGCAATATGAAAAAGTCGGTGTGGTGAACAACGTTGTCTTTCCGTGTGGCCTGACAGAGCAGGACGGACTCCTTTATATATAATACGGAGGGGCAGATACAGTAGTTGGAGTGGCGACAATAGAACTTAATGTTGTCCTTAAAGCTCTCACGAGGGATATTGATAAATAACATACCTATTGTTTTGTGATATAATAGAAACATGCAAATAAATTTACAAGGAAAAAATATTGAGTTGACGGATGCCATAAAAGAATATGTTACTAAAAGAGTTACCAACTTGGATAAATTACTTCACAGGATCGAAGAAGGGCAGGGGAAAGTGATGGCGAATTTTGAGGTTAGCAAGTCCACCAATCATCACAGGGGAGGTGAAGTTTTCCATGCACATTGCTCAATTACAATAGATGGCAAGGAATTTTATGGCAGTGCCGACAAAGAAGACTTATATCAAGCGATCGATCATGTCAAAGACAGTCTCTACAACGAAATAAATAAAAATAAAGATCGCACTCAGACATTATTTCATCGAGGAGGAAGAAGTATAAAAAAGATGTTAAAAGGTCTCTCAAAGCGAAATCCTTTTACTTCTAAATATTAGAGTTTAGAAATTCAGTATATGTTATTTCCTTTTTCCCCTCGGGGAGTACTTTTTTTACTACAAACTTTCCATCAATGAGTTCTGCATCAGTAATGATGACTCTTTTGTTGTTCTTGAAAAAGAAAATTCTCGGCCAGGAAGAATAAGCTCGGAATTTGTTATATAAAACTTTTGGGAGCTCGGCTCCCAAAATCACCAAGCCGTCTTCTTTCTTGAGTTTTTTTGTAAAAGTTGCGTTTGCGTGGATTTGCTCTTTTGTTTTTATTTTGCCCTCGATCCAATCAGGCAGTATTTGTGCTAGCAGCTCACCACCACGGGTGAATAGTATTTTAGTTAGCTCAGCAGTTTTTTCATCGCCCTGTAGTGTATATGTTTCTTGTTTAATGATCGGTCCATGGTCGACTTCTTTGTCGAGGATCATTACAGACACGCCTGTTTCTCTATCACCACTTAATATTGGAGCCTCGATCGGTGTAGGGCCACGATATAAAGGTAGCAAAGAAGGGTGCACGTTGATTGTTTTATATTTTGGTAGTTCGATTAGTGCTTGAGGTAAAATTTTCCCATATCCGACTACGATGAATACGTCTGCATTTTCTTTTGCTATTTCGGCGATCGCAGTCTCGTCTATTTTTTCGGGTTGTAAGAATTTTATTGAATGTTTCATCGCCCAAGTTTTAGCTAGGGGAGACTTCAAAATATTATGTCTTCCGGCAGGACGATCGGGTGGGGTCACGATCAATGTCGGTGTGAAGCCGTTTTTTTTGAGAGCGTCTAGGGCATAGACTGCTTCTTCTGAAGTTCCGAAAAATACAAAGTTTATTTTTTTATTTTGCATATTACTAATTTGGTAATTCTTCTTTTACATCCTTGGCGTGGTCTATGAACAAGATTCCATTTAAGTGATCTGTCTCGTGTTGGAATATCTGTGCTAGTAATCCAGAGGCTCCGCGAGTAAATTTTAATCCGTTTTCATCATAGGCTGCGACTGTGGCTTTTTTGGATCTGTATGTTTTGCCGAAAAAAGGACGGACGGAAAGACAGCCTTCCGGCAACCACACTTTTTCTTTTGAGAGTCTAGAAATTTTTGGATTAATAAAAACTAAGTCTTTTATAAGTTCAACTTCTTCTTTGTTTTCTATTATGTTGTTTTGATTCAGCATTGCTTCTTCTTTGCTAGCAAATCTTTCTTCTCTTTTTTTAGCAAAATCTTTTGCGAAGATCTTTCCAGACACAACGAAAATGCGTAGAGAGTATCCGATCTGCGGCGCAGCTATGGCAACGCCATCATCTTGGCTCAAGAGCGATTCTGACATTTCTTTCAAAATCTTTTGGATTTTGTTAGATTTTATGGCATCTATCGGCACTTCTTTGGCCACTACGTGTAAAACTTTTTCTTCTTTTTGAAGAATGTTCTTCATGGGTTTTATTTAAGTTCTTTTAGGTACTCTAGCAATTTAGACAATTTGACTGTGTCTTGGGAACGATTGCTCATGTCGCGTACGATTACAGAATCATCTAGCGCTTCTTTGACTCCGAAGATAAGAGCATAGGGGATGTTTAATTTCTCGGCGATGGCAAGCTGACTACCAAGACTATCTTTAGAAAGTGATTGCGCTATCGGCACATGTGCTTTTCGGAGGATTTCTATAATGTTGAGACTTTTTAGTTTCGCTTCTGAGCCAAGTTGAATAAAGTAAATTTTTGGTTTTTTGAGTATGCGTGGTGCAAGTTTCTTATACCAAGGTGAAGCAACGATACGATCTACACCTATTGAAATACCAACTGCTGGCACATCTTTTTTAGAACCAATTTGTTTTGCAAGATAATCATAACGTCCACCACCAGCGATAGTCAGTGGTGTACCATCTTCAGCACCGTTTTGTTCAATGATTTCAAAAACTGTACGAGTGTAGTAAGAAAGTCCGCGTACAAGGTTTTTGTTGATGTTGTATTGTATATTCATTTCCTCAAGATATTCCAAAACTTCCTTGAAGTGTTTTTTACAGGAAGGACAAAGGAAAGATATAGAATCTGGAGCGTTCAAGTTTATCTCTTTTGTCTTTTCTTCTTTTGAATCCAATATGCGTAGTGGATTTGTTTTTAAACGTTCGCGATCGACAGTAGGTATTTGGTTGATGTTCTTTCTGTAGTAACTAGTGAGCTCTTTGATGTAGCCATTGCGACATTCTTTGTCTCCGATTGAGTTGATGTCAATTGAAATATTGCTAGCACCTGCTTCCTCTAGAATGCTAATCCCGGCTTTGATGACCAGAGCGTCCATGATGCTCTTGTCGCTACCTAGGGAGTCTAGATCAAATTGCCAAAATTGTCGGTATCGTCCGCGTTGAGGTTTGTCGTGTCGAAACACTGGACCGTATTGGTACATCATGACTGGCTGAGGCATTGCTTGCATACCGTGTTCAATGTAGGCACGAGTGAGTGGGGCTGTGTGTTCTGGTCGCATTGCGAGCAGGTCGCCACCTTTTGTCTTTAGCGTGTACATCTCTTTGTCGATGACATCTGTGCCTTCACCGATGGCCGTAGTAAAGACGTCTTCATTTTCGAGGATAGGTGTCTCGATTGGTTTGAAGCCATAATACACAGCTACTTCTTGCGCTTTTTCAAAAAAACCTTGGAAGGCATAGTATTCTTCGTTCATCAGATCTCTCATTCCTTTGGGTGATGCAATTTCTTGATTTTTGTTTTGTTGCTTTTTCATTCGATTAACTGTTATCGTTTTGTTTATAATCTCCCGGCCAAATGTTAATTTTATTTATTGGAAATAATCTCAGGAAGACTTTACCAGTGAGAAGATTTCTTTTAACTGCTCCCCAGTATCTCGAATCCGAACTTCCGCTTCTGTTGTCTCCCATTACAAAGTACTCATCAGCACCGAGAGTCATGTGTTTATCTAGTCCGCCGATATTTTTTATGAAAGATTGATCTAATTTTAACCCTTCTGGGTTTTCTTTGTTTGTTATAGTGACTTCGTTTATCGCACTTTTTACATCAACTGTTTCGCCTGGTAGGCCAATAATTCTTTTTATAAAAAACTTTGTTGTATCTTTTGGATACCTGAAGACCACCACGTCGTCTCTTTGAGGTTCACTAAAGTCATAAGAGATTTTGTCGACTATTAAGTAGTTGGAGTTTTCAAAAGTAGGCACCATCGAGCTACCGGAGACAACGAAAGGCTCTGCTATAAAAAAACGAATAGGCACCACTATGACCAAAGCGATGACTGCGAAGCGTACGATCTCCCAAAACGATTGACTCTTTGTTTTTGTGGGTTGCATCGGTACAATATATCATAAAATGTTCTTGACATGTTGTCACATGTTGTTTCGTAATAATACCTCACCCCGCTTTCAGCACCCCTCTGCATTTTTAAACAAATGGAGAGGGGACGGGGGTGAGGTTTTGTGTTATCATGTAGTTATGAAATTAGTCGTTGGCTTAGGCAATCCAGGGGCGGAGTACGAAAACACCAGACATAATACTGGTAGAATTTTGATTCCTTTGATTGAAAAGCACCTAGAGGATTCCAAACAAAAAATAAAATTCCTGACTCCTGATACTTTTATGAACAATTCCGGAAAAGCTGTCGCACCTCTAGTCAAAACTAAAAAAGATTTGGAAAACTTGATAGTGGTCTATGACGACATAGATTTGCCTCTTGGCAAAATTAAAATCTCTTTTAACAGATCCTCCGGTGGGCACAATGGTGTGGGCTCTATAATCAAATCAGTAAAGAGCGAGGCATTCGTTCGCATCCGAGTCGGCATAAGTCCTGCGACACCAAAAGGTGTCGTCAAAAAACCAAAAGGGGAAGAATTAGTTTTAAAATTTCTTCTCGGGGAATTCAAGAAACCAGAATTGGAATTAATTAAAAAACAGGCAAAAATTATCTCTCAAGCTATCGAAATGATTTTTGCCGAAGGTCGCGAAAAAGCAATGACTTTGTATAATTAAATTAAACCTCTTTAACCGCCTCAATAATAATACTTTTTTCGCCGTTACGAAGAGAGACTTTGCCGGTGATGGCGATGCATTTTTCGGCTACAAATATATCTACTGTGTCTTTGAAAGTGGAAGGAAAGACTACGGCTTCGATTGAGTCGCTCAAGTCGGCAATTTTTATGAAAGCCATGCGTTCGTTATTTTTAGTGACGACTTGTCGCGCGCTTTCGATGATGCCCGCGATGGTCACTGACATGCCATTACCTATTTCTAATTTTATTTTTTTAATGTTTATGTCGCGGCTTTCGAGTTTGGATCTGATGCGGTCGAGTGGATGGCCAGAGATGTAGAGCCCAAGTAACTCTTTTTCCCAAAGTAATTTGTCAGCTTGAGTAGCTTTGGTGCCGTCTACTAGCTTAAAAGATGGTGCCATGCCTTTCGGTAGCGCGCCGAAAAGTGAGACTTGGTTGGCGTTTTGTTTGCTCGTCTCGTGGTTGTATTCGAGCATGGTTTCTAAATTTGAAAGAAGCACTCCACGGTCAGCCCACTCATCCATACAGCCAGATTTTATTAAGGCTTCCATGGATTTCTTGTTTAGATTTTTATGTTTGATTCTGTCTAAAAAATCCGAGAGTGATTTAAATTTGCCATTAGTTTCTCGTTCAGCGATGATGCTATCTGCGATGTCTGTTCCCAAATTTTTTATTGTATAAAATCCAAATCTGATGTTTTTACTTTTGTTTTTCTCACTAATAACTGTGTCTTTTTCTTCAGGCAAACATGTGAATCCACCATAACTTTCGTTGATGTGGGGTGGTAGCACGGGGATGTTCATATTTTTACATTCGTTGATGATCTCAGAAATCTTTTCAACGTCGCCAGACTCTGCCGTGAGAATAGCCGCCATGTATTCCACAGGGTAGTTGGCTTTCATGTAGGCCGTTTGGTAGGCGACTTTTCCATATGAAGCTGCGTGAGCTTTGTTGAATCCGTAAGCCTGGAAAGGTTCAAAAAGTTTCCAGAGTTTTTCTGCAAATTCTGGGGTCTGACCATTGGCGATGATTCCTTTGGTGAGTTTTTCACGCTGAGCGGCCATTTCTGCTGGGATTTTTTTACCGACAGCTTTACGGAATTTATCAGCCTCTTCCCAGTTGTAACCAGCGAGCTCTATGGCAGAGAAAAGCAGGTCATCTTGATAGACGATGAGTCCATAAGATTCTGTCAGGTATTTTTTCATTCTCGGGTCGAGATATTTTACAAGTCGGGGATTGTGTTTACGTTTGATGTATTCAGGGATGGATTCCATAGGTCCAGGACGATAAAGAGCCACCATGGCGTTGATGTCATGGATCGATGTCGGCTTCAATTCCTTTAAGTATTTCGTCATACCAGAACCGTTTAATTGGAAAAGTCCTTCTGTTTGACCTGTCGCAAGGAGTTCAAAAGTCTTCGCATCGTCTAGTGGTATGCGTTCAATGTCTATATTTATTCCATAGAATTTTTTTACAGCATTTACGGCATCAGCTAGGATGGACAAGTTTCTGATGCCCAAGAAGTCGAATTTTAAAAGTCCGGCTTCTTCGATGTTGTACATGTCGTATTGGGTGATGATTTTATTTTCTCCTTTCGGGTCGTATTGCAGTGGCACGTATTCTACGAGTGGCAGTGGTGAAATCACGACACCAGCGGCGTGTACTGAGATGTGACGCACACAGCCTTCGAGTTTCTTCGCAAGATCAATTATTTCTTTTGTATCTTTTTCTGTTTTGTATGCAGTTTTTAATTCAGGAACTATTTCCATCGCATGGTCGATGGTCATCGGCATTCCTTGTGAACCCATCGGGATCATTTTTGAAAGTCTTTCACCTGTAGTGTATGGATGGCCGAGTGCGCGAGCGACGTCTTTGACAGAACCACGCGCCATCATGGTTCCAAATGTTCCAATCTGTGCGACTTTGTCTTCCCCATATTTTCTTTTCGCGTACTCGATCATTTCGTCACGTCTGTTGTCAGCGTAGTCCATGTCTATATCGGGCGGAGAAGGACGGAATGGGTTTAAGAAACGCTCAAAGGGGAGTTTGTATTCAATCGCATTTACGTTTGTAATACCTAGAAGGTAAGTCGCCATCGAACCAGCGACGGACCCTCGGATAGTAGTTAAGATTCCATTTTGTCGTGCGAATTGTAGAAGGTCACCCACCACAAGGAAATATGGTGCGTAGCCTTTGGTTTTGATGACGCCTAGTTCATATTCAATGCGTTCTAGTATTTCTGGAGTTTGTTTTAAATTTAACCTTTCAAAACCTGCATAAGTTAGTTCGCGGAGTTTGTCGTCATAGCTCTTTCCATCTTCAACTTTAAAATCAGGGAACACCCATTTGCCTAGTTCGAGTTCAAGGTTGCACATGTCGGCAACTTTTTGAGTGTTCGAGACTGCTTCTGGGATGTCTTTAAATATTTCTAAAGCTCGTTTTGTGTCAATGAAAGAAAAATCATCGTCTGAGAATTCAAATTTTGCTCCGTCTTTACCGTCACCTTGAGTGTTGATTTGGAGTAGTGTGTGGTGTGCTGCATGATCGTCGCTACATGGATAGTGAGAGTCTTGTGTGGCGACAAGGTCGACTTTGTGTTTCCTTGCGAGTGTGATGAGTGCTTCGCGGACCATCGCATCATTTTCCACAGATGGATGACGTTGTATTTCTATGAAATAATTTTCTTTGCCAAAAATATCTTGATATTCTTTCACGAGTTTGTCGGCTTTGTCCAAGTCACTCTTCAAAACTGTTTGCGAGAGTTCACCACCGAGACATCCAGAGAGTGCGATGACGCCTTCCGAATATTGCCTGAGGATTTCTTTGTCCATTCTTGGCTTGTAATAATATCCTTCGAGGTTTGCGATTGTTACAAGCTTCATCAGGTTCTTGTAACCCGTAAGATTTTTCGCGAGTAGAATAAGGTGGTAGTAGCGTTTTGTGCCTCCTGCTTCAGCAGCTCTGTCTTTGCGGCTACCAGCAGTCATGTACGCTTCGACTCCGATGATTGGTTTTATGCCTTCTTTTTTGGCGAGTTTGTAGAATTCGATGGCGCCATACATGTTGCCGTGGTCGGTGATGGCCATCGCTGGCATTCCCGCTTCTTTTGCGAGAGAAACTAATTTTTCAATCTTTGAAAGACCATCCAAGAGAGAATAGTGTGAGTGGGTATGAAGATGGACGAATTTTACTTCTTCTGTCATTTTTCATATAATAGCATATATGAAAACAATCAAAGTGGGCATTAACGGTTTCGGAAGAATTGGTAGAGCTTTTTTGAAAGTCGCTTGGGATAGACCTGAGATAGAGATAGTGGCGGTGAATGACCTTGGTAGTGTAGATAACTTAGCTTATTTACTTAAACACGACACAGTATATAGAGAATGGAAGCATGACATAAAGGCAGATGGCCAAACTTTGATCATTGATGGTAAGAAAGTAAAAGTACTTGCGGAAAAAGATCCTGCGATGTTGCCTTGGAAAGATTTGGGTGTGGATGTTGTTGTCGAGTCTACTGGACTTTTTGTAACTTTTGATAAAGCTAGTGCTCACTTGAAAGCTGGTGCGAAAAAGGTGGTGATTTCTGCCCCTGCAAAAAAAGGCGAAGATGAAAGTGTAATGGGCGAGACTATTTTACTTGGAGTTAATGAAAATAAATTTGGCACATGCGACATTACTTCTAATGCGTCTTGTACCACCAACGCTGCTTCACCACTTATCGCCATCCTTGATGAAGCTCTTGGAATCGAAAAAGCGCTTCTAAACACTGTGCATGGATACACTGCGAGTCAGAGCATCGTAGATGGAACAAACAAAAAAGATTTCCGTGAGGGACGAGCGGCAGCGCAGAACATAGTGCCATCTTCGACTGGGGCTGCTATAGCAGTGACAAAAGCTTTCACCAAGCTCACTGGGCTTTTTGATGGCATCTCGATGCGCGTGCCTGTGCCAGCTGGATCTATCGTAGACATTACTTTTATTTCTAAAAAAGAAACAACTGCTGAAGAGGTGAATGCGATTTTGAAAAAAGCTTCACAAGATAAAAGATGGGCTGGGGTGTTTACTGTGACTGAAGAAGACCTTGTTTCTTCAGATATTCTAGGTAGCCAATATGGTTCAATCGCCGACCTCAAACTCACTCGCGTCGTCGGAGGCAATCTCGTTAAAGTCATGGGATGGTATGATAACGAAATGGGGTACACATATACACTCGTAGATCACGTGATCAAGACTGGAAATACAATTCAGTAAAAATGGAGAAACCAAGTACAGAAAATAAAATACAAGAAGGAAAATCTGGTCCTGGTTGGATTCGCCCTAATATTGAAGAAGAAAGAGGCGAAGTGGAAAGAGTGGTTCGGGAATTTCTGGGAAAAGAGGCGACTAAAGAAAATGTAGATCAAATTATCCAATTACTTGAATCCGCTCCGCTCATAGATTTGTCTGATGGAGATTGGGAAATGTTAGAAAATACAGATTCATTTCATAACATTAGACCCGGCCATCTTGAGGACGCAGAATCAATTACAGAAAAATATAATTTGGACTTAGCTCCAGTTAATAAGCGTAATTTCCAGAATCTTCTAACTGGTTTTCAAAATGGTCGCAATATGAAAGCTCCAACCATCCTCAGAAATAGTGCAGGTAAGTTGCATTTAGTTAGCGGAAATACTCGCTTAATGATTTCAAGAGCGTTGGGTGTCAGGCCCAAGATTGTTCTGGGAACTATATGAATCAATGGATAAATATGATGAGCCCAAGACAGGAATTTGATATAAAAGTGTTTACTGCGTTGTTGTGGGATCAAATAGTAGAAGCGGAAAGAGCTTATAATAAAATTTCAGCAAACGAAAACAATGGTGAGGTTTTTTCCGCAATCCATCATTTTCTTATTCATGTTTCAAATATAGTTAAAATTTTACAACCAAGTTACGAAAAATATGAAAAAAATGAAAAGGAAAAAGCTGACCAACTTAAAAAAAGAGCCGAAAGGATTTTTGATAGTTATCCAGAATTACCTAAAATAGATAAAAAAGATATACATATTAGAAATCACTTAGAACATTTTGATGAGAGAATAGACGCTTGGATCAAAAACTCTAAAAATCACAATTTTGCAGATAAAAATATTGGAGACGTTGGTCCCAGTCAAGCAATTAAGGGCCTGGACCCCAAAGATAGCTTCAGATGGTTTACTCCTAAGGAAAAGACTATTTATTTTGCAGATGATAAATATAATTTAGAAGATTTATTTAACTATGTTCAAGGTGTAAAGAAAGGCATAATGTCTCCCAAGGTTGCTAAATAAAAACGTTTTGGTATGTTCTTGGTGGGGTACTTTATCGTCTCGAAAGAGATCGGTTGTGTACACAATTAGATGCTAGCGCTAAGAGTATCCGACAGACATCTTAAAGGGTGTCTGTCTCGTTGTCCTCGTTGCTATTCAAAACCCACCTTGGTAAACTATAAGGTAGGTGAGCTCGACAGGGGCTTTTCTTACGAATTTTTATGATAAAAATGACATGGTACAGTAATGAATGGGGGTATACATTTACACTCATGGATCATGTTATTAAGACTGGAGGGACTATAAAATAAACTTATGGACAAGAAAAAAATATATTCATGGGTGGGCGGATTGCTAATAGCTTCAATGATTTTATTTGTTGCTTACTGGATATTTATGGTAGTAGCTTATACATTTTAAATTTTTATGAAAAAAAGATATTGGTTGAGGGGAGGGATTATCGCACTGGTTTTTGGGAGTATGATGTCGCTTGGATTAAGTTTTTTATCTTTTTCTGCGCATGATATTGGCGATGTTTATGGTTCTTTGACTGAGATGGTTTTTAATTTTTTTGCAAATATTTTAATGATTTATCCATTACGCCGAGAGGGATTTTCTGTCTTGCAAACGATTGTTATTATGGCAGTATATCTTTTTTTGCTAGGTTCATTTATTGGCTACTTTTACGGAAAATTTAAAAATAGAAATAAAAATAAAGCTGTGTTATAATCGAAGTATGTTAAAAAATAATTTATCTTTCAATCTACCTGTTATAATAACCAAGCAAAATAAGCGTTTTGTGGCTTTTACTCCTGCGCTTGATTTGTCTACTTCTGGAAAATCTGAGAAACAAGCCAGGGAAAGGTTTGTTGAGTTAGCGAATATTTTTTTTGAAGAAATTTTTGAAGTGAAAACTGCAGATGATATTTTGTTTGAATTAGGATGGAAAAAAGTGCAAAAGAAATGGAATCCTCCAGAAATCATTTCTTCTCAATACATGGGTTTACAAATTCCCGTTTTTGCGTAGCATTTTATGCCTAGAATTGAGTCTATACATTGGAAAGAGTTTGAAAAGTTTTTATTTAAAGTTGGGTGTGAATTTAAAAGACAAAAGGGCGACCATCGAATTTATTGGAAACAAGGTATTAAGAGACCTATTGTGATTCCGAGAGACACATCGCTCCCAGCTTTCATTATTTTAAATAATCTGCGAGTGCTCGGTATACCAAGAGAAGAGTATTTAAAAATTGTATCTAAGTAACTAAATAGTGTAATATATTGGTATGAAAATCTTTATTGGGGCGGATCATATTATCAAGGCTGGCGAGATGATAAAATAAGATTTATTAATAATAAATATAAAATGACTAAAAAAATATTTATAATAATTACTTTGATCGCAATGCTCGTTGGAGGTGTGATATATGCAGAAAATGCCGGATTGATAGATGTGTTTTCAAATCCTGACACCCACCTTGCTAAGGATTTTGCTAAAATCGCAGTCTTTCCGGAATCAATCGGAACCTATGTTCGTACAGAATCTTTTGTGAGTGTACAAGATGAGTGTACTGATCTTGCAAAAAGTAGTGATTCTGCCTCAAAGGGCTTGAGTGGAACTGTTTGTACTAGAATTGCTACTGCCATGTACAAGGATGATGCAGCAAAGAAGTCCGTTTTTGTTCACTTCGCGAAAGTAACAGAAGGTAAAGAGCCCTATGTTTTATACATGAAAGCATTTTCTAAACCTGATAAGATCGATCAATATGAAGTTATCAGAATAGAAGATCATGAGTTGGGGTGGTTTCCTCAAGATGTTTTTGATGTTCTCGTAACTCAGGAAGGACAATTTACTCTGAATTCCGATGGTGGTATGAGCATGAGCTATGGTAAAGCAACAGGACAAAATGCTGTATCACAATACTTTCTAAATAAATATCCGCCAGTAAAAGAATCTGATCCGACGGGGAATACCACAATTGATGGGACTTATCCTGTAAGTTCAAACTATCAGTTTTATTCAATTCACGATCTTAAGAAAAGCAATCTCAGTTCAGGACTTTATGATACAGAAGGATATGTTGTAAAAAAGTATGAATGTTCTTCGGGCATTTCAAAACCTTGTATGAGGAATAATGTTGTAATTTCTGAACACAATATTCCATTAGAAAAATATAATCTCTCTGACGATGAACTTATAATTTTCTTAGACAATTCTAAGAAGTTAGAATTAGGTAAAAAATACAGATTCTCAATTAGATTGCTTGATTCAAAGACAACAGATGAGATTATAAATGATGCAGAATTGGTTGGCTTTAATACGCTGTAATCCTTCACTTTTTAATTTTTTATAAAACAAAAAATATGTGATATAGTATTACCATGAAAATCTTTATCGGGGCGGATCATGCGGGGTATGAGTTGAAGGAAGCACTCAAAACATATTTGGAGGAGCTTGAATTGGGCTATGAAGTTTTAGACGAAGGGGCTTTAAAATTTGATGCCGATGACGATTATCCAGACTTTTGCATGGAAGTTGGCAAAAGTGTCGCAGGAGCCAAGGGAAGTTTCGGGATTGTGATTGGTGGCTCTGGGCAGGGCGAAGCGATCGCGGCAAACAGAGTGCCGGGCGCACGAGCTGTGGTATTTTACGGGCAGATGTTACCGAAGGGGGCAGTGGATGTGAAGGGTGGTACCAGCAATGATTCTTTTGAAATCATCAAACTAGCTCGCATGCACAACGATGCAAATGTTTTATCTTTTGCGGCAAGATTTGTGACAGACGACGAGGCAAAGTTTGCGACAGAACTTTTCTTGAATACAAAATTTTCCGGTGATGAGAGACACATGAGAAGAATAAAAAAGCTCGGATAATATCATGGAAAATAAATCAAAAGAATTAGAAGTAGCTATACATGCCGCGCTCGAAGCGGGAAAAATTTTGGAAAAACATTTTGAGACAGATATTTTGAAAGTGGAAAAGGAAGACAAGAGTATTGTGACTCTGGCAGATAAAGAATCTGAAGAAGTTATTAAAAAAATAATTTTAGAAGCTTTCCCTGATCATTCTATTTTGGGAGAGGAAACTGGGCTGACCCAAAACCAAAATGAATATATTTGGCAGGTAGACCCTATCGATGGCACCCGTAATTTTTCTAACGGTATCCCACTCTTTGCAGTTTCAATAGCTTTGCTCAAAAATGATGAATTATATGTTGGTGTAATCTACAATCCTGCTACACGTTCTCTTTTTTATGCTGAGAAAAATAAGGGAGCCTTTTTAAATGACAAAAGAATTTTTGTGTCCAAGGATAACTACGAGCGTGCCATAATATCTAGCGGGAAAGGAAGAAAAAGTGAAGATAGAGAATTGTGCAGAGAGCTAATCTACCTGCTTCCTAAAAAGCTTGCTGGGCTTACGGTAAGGGATTTTGGCTCCACTGCTCTTGATCTTGCATATGTTGCTTGCGGAGCCACGGAGGCAGATCTTAAGTGTGGGCTTAATATATATGATATATCAGCTGGTTTTTTATTGGTTCTTGAAGCGGGAGGTGTCATCACAAATTTTGACGGTGGCCCATGGAAATTATCAGACAAATACTTTTTAGTTTCCAATGGAATTTTTCATAGCGTACTTGTAGAAGAAATTAAAAAAATAAGTGTATAATAAAGCCATGAGCGAAATAATTCCAGCAATTTTAGAAAAAAGTTTTAATGAAATAAAAAATAAACTCACAGCTTTGCGTCTACATGCAAAGTGCGTGCAGATTGATATTTGTGACGGGGTTTTTACACCGAGTGCGACTTGGCCTTTTGCTTCTGGAGGCTTCGAAGATGGAGACCTAGAGAAAATTCTAAATGAAGAAGCGGGGATGCCGTTTTGGGAAGATTTTGATTTTGAATTTGATTTAATGGTGGCTGATGCAGTGGAGAATTTTGATTTATATATGAAATTAGGACCAAAAAGACTAATTTTGCATTTGAGTGCACAAAAAGATCTTGCAGAATTTGAACATTTTCTCGAAGGGCTCGACATGTACACGAGGGATATCGTGCAAATTGGACTCGCTTTTAAGCCAAGCGATGATTTGGAAGTAGTTTCTAGACTTTCACACAAGGTAGATTTCTTGCAGTGTATGGGTTCAGACAAGATAGGCTTTCAGGGTGAAAAGTTTTCTGAAAAAGCACTTGAGAATATAAAATTTCTAAAGAAAAGTCTACCCGGCGTAGTAATATCTGTAGATATTGGTATTAACTCAGAAAATGTAAAAAAAATATCTGATGCTGGTGCAGACAGGATCGCAGTCGGTAGTGGTATTTGGAAAAATGCAGACCCAATCGGGGCATTACAAAATTTACAAAATCTAGTATAATAAAGGTAATGCTTTTAACTGACACAAAAATTTTAGAACTAGAAAAAAAGGCGAATGATGTTCGCAAGAGTATTATCGAGATGCTACTCGAAGCAAAGAGTGGACATACGGCTGGGCCTCTCGGCATGGCGGATATTTTAACTCTTTTTTATTTTCATATTTTAAAACACGATCCAAAAAAACCTGATTGGGCAGAGCGGGACAGAGTGGTGCTCAGTAACGGGCACATTTGCCCAGTATTGTATGCGACGATGGCTCATGCAGGATATTTTCCTGTAGAAGAATTGAAAACTTTACGCAAGCTTGGTAGCCGTCTGCAAGGTCATCCGCATCGAGAATTCTTGCCAATGGTGGAGACTTCTTCCGGACCACTTGGTTCAGGTATTTCACAAGCAGCAGGAATGGCGCTAGCGGATAAACTCGACAGTGGAGTAAACACTCACAGGTTTATTTATTGTTTTATTTCTGATGGAGAACTTAATGAAGGTAATTCTTGGGAAGGCGCAATGCTAGCTGGAAAATACAGACTTCGAAACCTGATCGCCATTCTTGACCGAAATAATATTCAAATCGAAGGTGATACAGAAGAAGTCATGCCGCTCGAACCACTCGCAGACAAATGGCGAAGTTTTGGTTGGCATGTGATAGAAGTCGGCGGCCACGATTTTGAAACTTTGAACCAGGCCGTGGAGCAAGCACAAGCGATTCATGAAAAACCGACAATTATTATCGCACACACTATACCCGGCAAAGGAGTTTCCTTCATGGAGAGAGATTATAAATGGCACGGTAAAGCGCCGAATAAAGAGGAAGCTGAAAAGGCTTTGAAAGAATTAGGAGCGACGAAATTTTAAAATGCTAAATCCAAAATTAAAACTTAATCCGAAAATGTTTAATCCAGATGTGGAACAATTGCCTACTCGAAAAGGTTTTGGGCAAGGCTTGCTCGCAGCAGGTGAGTTGGACAAAAATATTGTTGTGCTCTGTGCAGATCTGACTGAGAGCACCACTATGAACCTATTTGCAGATAAGTTTAAAGAGAGGTTTGTGCAAGTCGGCGTAGCTGAACAAAACCTGGTGACTGTTGCTTCAGGAATGGCGGCGATGGGTAAGATACCTTTCTGTGCTTCTTACGCGATGTTTTCTCCGGGTAGAAGTTGGGAGCAAATCAGAACTACGATAAATTATAACGATCGCAAAGTTGTGATTGTAGGTTCACATGCTGGCATTTCTGTAGGTCCAGATGGTGGCACACATCAAGCTCTGGAAGATATAGCTCTCATGCGTGTTCTGCCAAATATGGATGTGATAAATCCATGTGATGCAATTGAGGCAAAGAAGGCGACGCTTACAATCGCGAAGACTCCGAAGCCTGCATACCTTAGACTTGGTCGTGCTCCTTCAGCAGTAGTCACAACAGAAGAGACTCCTTTTGCTCTAGGCAAAGCAGAAATATATTGGATGCCAGATGTGGGTATCGCGCAAGTTGGAATAATTGTCACCGGCGGACTTATGCACCGTGCTCTTCTTGCGGCAAAAGAACTCGAAGCAGAAGGAATAAAAACTAAAGTTTTAAATTTGGCGACTATCAAGCCGATAGATGTGGATGCAGTCGTGGCTCTTGCAA
>JBAXFB010000005.1:0-22048 GCA_037140115.1 bacterium
TTTCATTCTTACAGAATACAGGAAGCTTGTTCTAATTCAAAAGAGAATTCGCTTTGGTAGGAAGGAGGTAGCTCGGTGTTAAATCCAAGAAACGAAAAAAAGAAACAGAAGCCCATGTGGCAACCAGCGGGAGCCCCTAAGCTCCAACCAACGAAGAAGTCAGACCAACGGAACTGGCGATGAGCCAAACCCTTAGGTCAATTGCGTGGCGGCGGCGAAGACGAGAGTCCTTAGCCGCCGCTATTTTTATTTCAGTGTTCAGTTGACATTTTGGGCACATTTGCTAGTATCTATGGAAGCTCGTTTCGAGCTTATTTTTATACTTGTTAAGAAAATTTACACATGACCAGATCAATCAAAAAGGGAATAAATATAGACGAAAGGCTTCTTAAAAAGATTGCTGGCAAAAATCCGCTTAACACTCCTATGGTAAAGACATGGAGTCGCGCGGCTGTTATATCTCCTGAAATGCTCGGTTTCGTTTTTGGCGTTTACAACGGCAAAGTGCACGTAGAAGTGCTAGTTACAGAAGACATGGTTGGTCACAGACTTGGAGAATTTTCACCAACAAAGAAATTCACAAAGCACGGCGGTAAGATGCAGAAAGAGCTTGAACAAAAGAAACAAGAAGCTGAAATAGCTGCTGCAAAAGGTGCGACTGCGGCTGCCGCAGATGCTAAGGGCGGAGCAAAAAAATAAAATAAATAAAACATCATGAAAGCTTTTTTAAAAAATTACAGACAGGCACCAAGAAAGGTAAGACTCGTAGCTTCACTTGTGAAAGGCAAGAATGTTAGTGATGCTATTGCCGAACTCGATTTTTTAGCAAAGCGAGCAGGCCTACCGATCAAGAAGCTTTTGCTTTCTGCTGTTGGTAATGCAAAATCTATGGGCATAGATGTTGAAAATCTTTTCATTAAAGAATTCAGAGTTGATAAAGGTATTGTCATGAAAAGAATGATGCCAGCAGCGATGGGTACTGGACACAAGATCAACAAGCGTACAAGTCATTTGAGTATCTTGCTTGCAGAAAAGGTGATGAATGTGAAGCCGACAAAAAAAGTTAAAACAGAAAAGACAGAAGTGAAAGAAGTAAAGAAGTCAGTAAAGAAAGTTAAAAAAACCCAATAATATAAAAATATATGTCAAAAATAGTACACCCATACGCACATAGATTGATCATCCTCCGAGACTGGAAGTCTCGCTGGTTTGCTGATCCTAAAAAGTACGTAACATACTTGAAAGGGGATGTGCTTATCCGTCAATACTTGGAAAAGAAATTGCGCGGTATGTATGTTTCTACTATTGAGATAGAACGAAGTAGAAAAGCTACAAGATTCATCATAAAGACTTCTCGCCCAGGACTTATCATCGGTAGAAACGGTGAAGGTGCTACAAAACTAAAAGAAGAGATTCTAAAAAGAATGGATTATTTGAAACTTCCTCGACCTGAGGATTTCAAACTCGAAATCGTAGAAATCACAAACCCAGAAGCTGATGCAGCTATCGTCGCATACATGATCGCTGAAGGTTTAGAGAAAAGATTGCCTTACCGACGTGTTATCAAGACAATCATCGAAAAGGTGATGACTACTCGCGGAGTAGAAGGAGCGAGAGTTGTGCTTTCCGGACGTCTTGGTGGTGCGGAAATTGCTCGAACGGAAGAGCTTAAGCGTGGAAGTATCCCACTTCAGACTTTCCGTGCGGACATCGACTTCAAACGAGAACGAGCGACAATGTCTTATGGCGTTGTTGGTGTGAAAGTTTGGATTTATCGAGGTAAGATCTTTGCTGATCGAAAACCAGCTCGCGCAGACGGCAGAGAAGCAGTGGCGACTAATGACAAAAAGGAAATTAAATTAGATTAATTATATGTTAGTACCAAAAAAAGTAAAATTTAGAAAGTGGCAGACAGGTAGACTGAACAAGAAGTCTATGACTCCAGACACACGTGGCAACAAGTTAGCTTTCGGCTCTTTCGGCCTCAAGTCTACATCTCAAGCTCGTATCAAATCTACTCAGATCGAAGCTGCTCGAAAGGTTATCGCCCGCACACTGACAAAGGCTGGAAAGTATTGGATCCGCATTTTTCCTGATCGACCTTATACAGCTAAGGCTGCAGAGGTGGGCATGGGTAAAGGAAAGGGAGATCCACAAGGATACTGCTTCGATGTTTTTCCAGGACGTGTTATTTTCGAAGTTGACGGTGTTGATGAGAAGATCGCGCATGAGGCTTTACGAAAAGCTGGAAGTAAATTACCAATTTCTGTGAGAATCATGTCTCGAGCACACAAGCAGTAGTAGTTATAAAGTAGAAAGTTCATAAAGTTATAAAAAAATGCCAAAGAAAAAAGACAATTTAAAAGGAATGAAAAAAGAAGAGCTTATGAAGAAGCTTGCTATTTTACAGGAAAATGCGAGAGTAATAAGATTCAAAGCTGAAGGTTCAAAGTCAAAGAATGTAAAAGAACAAGCAGCTTTGAGAAAGGATATCGCGAGAGTCTTAACTGCAATAAATCAAAAATAGTTTTAAAGTTAAAAAGCAAAAATGAAAAAGATAACACAAAAAGAGAATACAGAAAAAGAGGAAATGACTACTGGTACAGGCAATGTCTTGAAGGGCGTCGTAGTAGGCGACAAGATGGACAAGACTGTGGTGGTTTCTGTTTCTCGTTTTATCAAGCATCCTCTTTATGGAAAATTTTACCAAGTGAGTAAGAAGTACAAGGCTCATGATGAGGAAAATAAATTTAAAATAGGAGATAAGGTAGAAATAGTCGAAACAAGACCTATTTCAAAAGATAAGCATTTTAAAGTTGTCCCGCCAAGGCAGGGATAAATAATCAAATAATTTTATGATTCAAGAAGGAACATGGGTAACAATTGCAGATAACGCTGGAGGCACCGTAGGTAAGGTGTTCAAGGTGTTGGGGTCTTCAAAAAAGAGATACGCAAGTCTTGGTGAATTGGTAGTGCTCACTGTAAAGGTAGCAAGTCCAAGAAAGGGTGTCAAAAAGAAAGATGTCCAAGAAGCTGTGATCGTGCGCACTAGAGCTGCTTTCCGAAGACGTGATGGATCTTATATCCGCTTTGACGATAATGCAGTAGTGCTTCTTGAAAAAGGTAAGATGGATCCAAAGGCTGGACGTGTGTTCGGGCCGATGCCACGAGAGCTTGCAGAGAAAGGTTTCCAGAAGATAATTTCGTTAGCGCAGGAAGTAATTTAATAGCGCCGCGCTTTAATTGACGATTGCGCGGCATGATTTCGTAAAATCAAATGAAAATAAAAAAAGGAGACAACGTAACAATAATCACAGGTAAAGACAAAGGCAAGAAAGGAAAGATTGCCAAGGTTTTGGTGAGCGTTAACAAAGTCATCGTCGAAGGCGCAAACATGATGAAGAAGCACTTGCGACCTAGAAAGTCTGGTGAAAAGGGAAGCATGAAAGATATCGAAATGCCGATACACGCATCAAACGTTAAAAAATTAGATTAAATTATATGGCAAAACACCTAACAGTAAAAGAAAAAGAGGGAGAGGCATTTTCAAAAATGAAAGAAGCGTTTCATTATAAAAACGTGATGGCTGCACCAAGAATGCAGAAGATCGTTTTCAACGTGGGCACAGGTACAGCTATCAAGAAAGATAAAAACAAAAATGATGCTATTGCAGAACGTCTAGCAAAGATCACTGGTCAAAAAGCTACCACTCGAGGCGCTAAACAATCCGTGGCATCTTTCAAGACCAGACAGGGCGACCCGATAGGTATCGTAGTCACTCTACGTGGGAAGCGCATGTTTGCTTTCTTTGAAAAATTGGTCAACGTCGCTCTTCCTCGAACAAAGGACTTCCGTGGTATTACTCGAACTTCAGTAGACAATATCGGGAACCTAACAATCGGTATTAAAGAACATACAATATTCCCTGAGACAGCCGATGAAGACATCCGCGATGTTTTCGGTCTAGCTATCACTTTTGTTTGTACAGCAAAAACCAAGAAAGAGGGAACAGCTTTCTTTGAACTACTCGGTATGCCTTTTAAAAAGGAAGAAGAGACTACAAAAAAGAAAAGATAGTGCTATAATATTTCTATGCCTCCGGAAGTAGAAATAAAAGGGAACGATGAAATCGCACAAGCGCTCAAAGAGTTTGAATTAAAAGCAAAGCAAGAAGAAAATATAGCTATTGTTGAACCTATGAAAAATAAAGAAATGCCAAAGATGGCTAGACTAGTTATAAAGTATTCAGGTGGAGCCATAAAAGATGAACAGACTGCGGAGTATGTTCTTTTGGCATTTATTTTATTTGCTGTTGTTCTGTCATTATATTTTTTATATTTATCTTTTGGGGGTGGTCGCCCAGAACCAAAAATGTCGCCATTAATGATGGAAGCAATGAAACGGTATAGTTCGCATTAATTTTATTTATATGAAGATTTTTAAAAATAACAATAAAGGTTTTACACTCATCGAGCTATTAGTTGTAGTTGCTATTGTTGGCCTGCTCTCTTCGGTCATTCTAGCTAGTCTAAATAGCGCGAGGGCTAAGGGTAGAGATGCAAAAAGATTGCAAGATATGCATCAGATCCAAACGGCACTTGAGCTATATTTCAGCACCAATAATCAGTATCCTTCTACGGGTGGTTCTAACATTTGGCATGGTAATTGTAATAATTGGGGCGCGTGGCCTCTTACTGGTGCAACAGGGTACATTCCAAGTCTTGCTCCGACTTTTATTAGTGTTTTGCCCACTGATCCAAAACCTACCGCGCAATATTGCTATCTTTATACTTCTGATAGTAAAGACTATATGTTTTTAGTTTATAGTACAGTTGAAGGCACTGTGCCAAACTCCTTAAAACGTCCGAATTATCTCAGTGAACTAGACTATGCTATTTATACACCCGGAGCAGTGGTATGGTAACCTTATTTGACTATTTTGAGGTAATTTGCTAGTATCTAGAAGTCCAATATTTTTGGGTTCGATCTGTGTTTCTACTTAAGGTCTATAAAGATTTTAAGCAAAAACATAAGATATCACTTAAAACATGGACGAATTTATTCATGGCAAAAACATCAGTAATAGCTAGAAGCAAAAAGACACCAAAGTTTAGCACTCGACAAAAGAATCGATGTTTTCGCTGTGGCCGAGGGAACGCTTTCATGAGAGATTTCGGGATTTGTCGTATCTGTTTCCGAGAATTAGCAAACGAAGGAATGCTCCCAGGTGTGCGAAAGTCTTCTTGGTAGTTATTTAAAATAATAAAATTATGGATTCAATTGCAAACATGTTAATAGTTATGAAGAACGCTAGCCTAGCAGGCAAGGAGTCTGTTTTTCTTCCATATTCAAATTTGAAGAATGCTATCGCAGAATGTTTAAAGAAAGAAGGCTATGTTTCTGGCGTTGCAAAGAAAGTTAAGAAAGAAATCCCAGTTCTAGAAGTTGTTTTGAAATACACTGACAGTAAGCCCAAGATTAGTGAAGTAGAAAGAATTTCTAAGCAATCACGCCGAGTATATTTCGGAATGAAAGATATTCATACTGTCCGCGCTGGAGCTGGACTACTTGTGCTTTCAACACCAAAAGGTATTTTATCAGGTAAAGAAGCACGCAAAGAGCAAGTCGGAGGCGAGGCTTTATTTAGAATTTGGTAAAAATTTTATGTCAAGAATAGGAAAACAAGAAATATCAATACCAGCTCCCGTCAAAGTTACATTAAATGGAACAGTTTTGACTGTTGTTGGACCAAAGGGTACTTTGAGCAAGACTTTCCGAGATGACATAACTATCACAATAGCTGGAAGTATAATCACTTTAAATATCAAAAGAAACGATAAATTTTCGAAATCTCTTTGGGGCACTTACGCTTCTCACATCAAGAACATGATCAAGGGCGTAGAGACACCTTACCAAAAGAAACTTATTCTTGAAGGAGTTGGTTATAAGTCTGAAGTCAAAGGTAAAGAGTTACATTTTGCACTTGGCTTTTCTCACCCAGTAGTTGTAAAAATCCCTGACACGATCACAGTAACTGCAGACAAAAACAACATCACAATTACTGGAATAGACAAGGAATTAGTCGGAAGTTATACTGCATCCATCAGAGCATTGAAGAAGCCAGAACCGTACAAGGGTAAGGGTATGCGTTATGCTGATGAGGTCATCAGACGAAAGCAAGGTAAAAAGACAGTGTAGTAGTTATAAAGTAGAAAGTTATAAAGTTTATAAAGTAATATGCAAACAAAAACAGAAAAAAGAATAAGATTGAAAGTAAAAATCCGAGCAAAGATTTTTGGTACTGCTACACGTCCAAGACTTTCTGTATTTCGTTCTAACAAATTCATCTATGCTCAAGTGATAGACGATGCTGCTGGTAAGACTCTTGCACAAGCGAGCGACCTACCTCGCGGCAAGGCAGGTACAAAAAAGACATCAGGTACAAAGACTGCAAGAGCAAAAGAAGTGGGCAAAATGATCGCTGAAGAATGCAAAAAGTTGAAAATTAGCCAAGTCGTCTTTGATCGAAACGGATTCAAGTACACTGGTCGCATCAAGACTGTCGCAGATGAGGCAAGAGCTGGTGGATTACAGTTTTAGTTATTAAGTTGATAAAGTTTAATTAAAAATACAATGGATAAACCAAAAGAACACATAAGAGAAAAAAAGAACAACAACCGTAAGGGTGGTTCTTTCGGCAGAGTCAAACCTGAATTTGATCAGAAGATTCTAAACATTCGTCGCGTGACTCGCGTCGTCGCTGGAGGTCGCCGTTTCTCTTTCTCTGTTGCCCTAGTAGCTGGAGATAAAAAGGGTGCTGTTGGCTTGGGTCTAGGTAAAGCAGGTGACACAGCTCTTGCTATCAACAAAGCAGTCCGAAATGCAAAGAAGAACATGGTAAAGCTTTCTTTGACAAAGACTATGTCCATCCCTCATGAACTTTCTGCTAAATTTTCTAGTTCAAAAGTATTACTTATGCCTAACAAAGGACGTGGACTTGTCGCTGGTTCTGTAATTCGCGACATCATCAAGCTTTCAGGCATCAAAGATGTTACAGGAAAAATAATTTCAAACAGTAAGAACAAGTTGAACAATGCAAAGGCGGTCATGGCAGCACTTTCAGCTATTTCTACCAGATACAACAAGCCAATTGAAGCCATTACTCCAGTAGCTGAGGAAGTTGTAACACAATAATTTTATGCAGATAAATAATTTAAAAAGACTTCATAAGAATAAATTTGATCGAATCGTAGGCCGTGGTGGCAAGCGTGGTAAGACTGCTGGCCGAGGTGGAAAGGGTCAGACGGCACGTTCTGGAAACAAGCGACGTCCAGAGCTTCGTGATATCATAAAGAGACTTCCAAAGAATCGAGGATATCAGTTCAAGTCAATCCAGAAGATGTTCATTTTGCCTGCTGACAAGAAAGCTCTAAAGGGAGAAAAGTTCTCAGAAATCCGCAAGCGTCTTGGTTTGAAGGGAAATAAAATAAAACTTAGCTAAATAGCATGCAAAATTTTTTAAATAAAATGAAATTAGTCTGGACGGATACTACTCTACGAAAAAGACTCTTTTTCGTGTTGGGTGCTTTGATCGTTTTCAGATTGCTTGCTGCGATTCCAGTACCAGGGATTGATACACAACAGTTGAATCGTTTCTTAACTTCAAATCAATTCTTTGGTATTTTGAACATCTTCTCTGGTGGAGGTCTTACAAATCTCTCTATCATAATGCTCGGAGTTGGCCCATACATCACTGGTTCTATCATCATGCAGTTGCTTACTATTATGGTGCCAAGTCTAAAAAGAATCTATCAAGAAGAAGGGGAGTCTGGCAGAAAAAAGTTTACTCAGTATGGCAGAATCCTCACTGTGCCTCTCGCAGCTTTGCAAGGTTTTGCCCTTTTGTCTATTCTTGAAAATCAGAGTATTTTAGTAAACTTGAGTGCTTTTGATCGCATTACGAACCTCATCATCGTTGTTGCTGGTTCTGTTTTCTTGATGTGGTTGGGAGAGCTCGTTTCAGAATTTGGTATTGGTAACGGCGTCTCACTTATCATCTTTGCTGGTATCGTGTCCCGTCTTCCAGCGAAAGTCGGAGAGTCCTTGTACCAATTTGATGCTTCTCAGATCCCACTTTACATACTATTTCTAGTTGTTGGGCTTCT
Source organism: bacterium (assembly GCA_037140115.1). Taxonomy (GTDB): domain Bacteria; phylum Patescibacteriota; class Minisyncoccia; order Phycocordibacterales; family UBA9973; genus UBA9973. Next base: position 8,166 of record JBAXFB010000005.1, read on the forward strand.
TGTTATCGCTGCTATAGTGCTCGTCACTGAAGCTGAAAGACCTATACCTGTTACTTATGCAAAACGCATCCGTGGCATGAAGACATTTGGTGGTGGTTCTACATACCTACCTCTACGTGTGAATCAGGCTGGAGTTATCCCGATTATCTTTGCTTTATCTATCCTTCTTTTCCCACAAATGATCGGTACTTTCTTGACTCACTTTACAAATCCAGTAGTTTTGAAAATATCTGCTGTGCTTTTGTCATTCACTCAAACTTCTACACTGTATGCTGTACTTTACTTCGTATTTGTATTCCTATTCACATACTTCTATACAGCTGTGACTTTTGATCCAGAAGCTTTGTCTACAAACTTACAGAAAAATGGTGCGTTCATCCCAGGTATTCGTCCAGGTGCTTCTACTTCTGAATATATCTCAAAGGTTCTAACTCGCATTACATTACTCGGAGCAGTTTTCCTTGGTGTCATAGCAATTTTGCCTCTTGTGATGCAGCATGTTACAGGTATCTCCACTCTAGCTTTAGGTGGTACAAGCGTGTTAATCGTGGTTTCTGTTGTCCTTGACCTGATCAAGAAAGTTGATGCTCAGATCTCAATGCGGGAGTATTAGTTTTTATTTTTATCTAATCTTTTAGCTTCTTCGAGTGCTAGTTTAAAAACACTTCGGAGTGTAGTTGAGATTTCTTTTGATTCAATAATGACTCCAAGTTTTTCACGCCAAGATGCGAACATGACTTTGTTGCCATAGATTTCAATATCTGTCGGCAGGGGAAATTTGTCTTGAGGTACCAGAGATGTCGCTCGATATTCCGCTTTATCATTTGATTTACGAATGCGTGCAAGGGGAGTGTCTGCTACGAAGGTATTTATGAAGATTCCTTTCTTTACGCGTCTCTCGTAATAGGTGGAGAAATAATTTGGTAGGGCGCTGTGCATTTCTTCATAGGTTGATGTTGAATAAATATTATCCTTGGAAGTAAGTGTGTCGTCGTACACATGTTCGAGTCCAGCGAGTCCTTCATAGAAACGGACAGTTGGACGATCACCGACTTTATGAAGAGAAATAAGTTCAGGTAAAAGCTCGCCGACATTCTTGGCGAGGTTTTTATGCTTTTCTGCTTGCGCATTCATGTATGTGCCGAGCTTTTCGGGGGACTCTGCAACGTATTCTTGCTTTGGTTCTTTGCCGGAAACTCGTACCAAGCCTTTGCTGGTGAGGCTATCGAGTATCACGTACCCGGTCGAGCGGTTGATGCCGGCTTTGCGGGATATTTCAGCAACCGTGCCTCGTCCAAGCTCCAAAATGCCTAAATATATGGCTATTTCTTTGTCTAAAAAGCCAGCTTCGTTGAGCAATTTCTCTATTTTTATTAATCGTTCCTTATCCATAAAACCATTATATTCCAAAGCCTATTTTATGTCAATAGAATATAACAAAATTATGTGGATATCTTTTTAACCTTATTTTATATATCTAAAAAAGAAATAAATTGGTAAAATATATTGACAATCTAGTAAAATAATGCTAGGGTCAACACGACTGTTGTTCGAAAACTTAAATCAAATTAGAAAGCAAAACACTATGTTTTACCTATTGTTCTATGTCGTCGGAATTGTCGTTGCGATGCTCTCATCGCCCGATTCGACCAAGACGGCATTGGAGATAATAAGCCCAATAACGCTTACAGCGTTGTTCGCTTCTCTCCTCGTCCCGTTCGCCGGTTTTGACCGGAACACTGAAAAGTGGCAAAAGTTTGCACTGAAGTATGGCCTGGTCCCATTATTTGGGGTCTACACCGTCGTACTTTGGCAAAAGTTCTCGGTGTCTGGCATGCTTCTTTTGGTTGCTGCGTCCGGTGTCCATTGGGGATACTGGCAGAGCTCTATTCACAGCAGAGCCTACAGGCTGGAGCAATTCCGGCTTGGGTTCGCTGCGCGCATGCCGGGGTTTGCACAACTTATCGCCATGCTAAATGGTCAGGGTCGTTCAAGTGAGGCTGATGAGATCGTCACCAGAATTCTTTCTGGAAAAGAGCTCGATCAGGAGAAAATTAAAAACATTCTTCGTGAGTTCGATAATAGCGGACTACTCATGATGGTTCCTGCAGAACTCAGTCGTATTGTCGTTGAGAGTAATGCGCTAAAGGGTTCGGGTTGAAATATTAAAATCCTTTGAATTGTGAAAGATGTATTAAAATTACTGGAGGAAGCTTCTCAACTTCTTGACGAGGCTCATGAACTTACTGAGGCAGCATCGGATAAAGATTCTGTCCTCAGCCAAGTGCGTCAAATCAGACAGCGGTTACCAGTGGAGAGAGCTGCATATTTGAAGTGGCTTTTAAGCTTGGCTCAACTAATGGGAATTGCGGGTACTGTCTCTGCGGAAAGGTTTGATGGTTACTCTACATATGTTTGCCGCATAGTAATCAATCAAACGGAATCCAATTTTTTCGCTCGAAAGCGTCTAAGGGACGGAGAGTGGGAAACAGAGATTTCTTTTGGGGTGGATGCAGATGCTTTCATAAAGTGTCTTTCAACGATGGATAACAGTTATGACATTGACAGCCATTTGTTGAGCTTCTACCTTTTCCCAGAACTTTGCAACAAACTCACTGTAAAGATGAAGGGTGTTATAAAGGATTGGGTGTCACGGGCAGATCAATTTCGTTTTTTTCTGTCCTGTTTTTAATATCAAGACCGTTTGATGAGGAGCCGATGCCCCTCGCAAGCGGTCTTCTCATTTCTACTCAATTTTTTATTACCTACCGTCATACCATTATTTTCTTGTTGTTAAATCATGCATATGCTAAAATTAACAACATAAGTGAAATGGAAAAGAAACATTTATTAAAGCTAAAGAAGTTTGTGAGTGCGGGAGCTAAGGGTTTGGACTTGAGCAAAACTCTTCTTTGCGCTGTCGCTCTTGGTGAAAAAATGTCTCCTGGTTTTTACGATGATCGAAAAATATCACAAGCTTTTAGTGGGCTTAGGCGGTATAAGTTTGTGAGGCATGTTAAAGAAAAAGGTGTTAATTCTTGTACACTCACCCCAAAGGGTGAAGCCAGACTGCAAACTATAGTAATTGACGATATAAAGCTAAAAACAGAGGGTAAATGGGATGGCAAATGGCGCTTGGTGATGTACGATCTCCCTATTAGATTTAAAAAAGCTCGAAATGCTTTCAGGTGGAAATTGCAAGATATGGGATTCTTCCAGTTTCAAAAAAGTGCGTGGATCTATCCTTATCCATGCGAAGGGGAGATACTCTTTGTGGCAGATTTTTACGGGGTCCGAAAACACCTAGAGATATTAGAGGTAGATAAGATTTTGGACGATCGAAAATTGAGAGCTCATTTTGGTCTATAATTTTTAGCATTTTAATCTTTGTTGTTAAATTTAGCATATGCGCAAATTAACAACACAAGTTTTTTTACGACCGATCGCGCTATTTATTTATCCAATTTTTATATCCATCAATAACAATCCGGACGACTTGTTCGAGGTTGTTTTCGTTTGTGTCTACAACAAGATCAAAATTAGTTTTGTCAGTATGGTTTACGCCATAATATGCTTTGTATCTTTTCTTTTCAGACTCGAGGCGTTCGATTATTTTTTTATATATTTCTTCTGGGGAAGTAGAGTCCTCACTTTGTTGGCGGAGTTTGTTTTCTTTTAAATTATTCAAGATTCGTTCCTTGGCTATTTCCGGAGGAAGATCTAGGTAAACTTTAAAGGAGTTTGGTATAAAATGAAATGCCATACGAGCATCAATAACACTTTGTGTGATTTCTCCAGCCTTTTCTAGCTCCTCATCCACTTTTTTATCTATGCTTTTATCCTCTTCTTCTCTTTTGGATAGTTCGTTTAAAGATATACCCATCTCAAGAGCTATTTTTCGCGTAAAATCTCCAGCAGAGAAGCGCTTGAATCCAAGCTCCTTTGCTACTCTGTCTGCGGTGCTACTTTTGCCACTTCCAAGGGTGCCAGTGATAGTGATGATTTCCTTTTTGATCATAATTAGACTAATTAAAACATATTTGATTTTATATAACAAATTCTGTATTCTTAACTAATGGCAAATGAAATAGGTAAAACATTCGTATTTTTCGGGATAGCTGGTGCCGGGAAGGGCACACAGATCAAACTTTTGACTGATCTCCTGAAAGGGAAGGATGGAAAGGAAATGGTCTATATTTCTCCAGGTAATGAATATAGGAAAATAATTCAATCAGGCACCCAGACTGCATCTTTGGTTAAAACTATTTTAGACAGGGGAGGCTTATTGCCGAACTTTTTAACTGGTTCGGTGGTTGCGAGCGTTTTGGTGAATGGTATTTCACCGGACAAAAATCTTATCTTAGACGGCTATCCGAGAACCATTCCGCAAGCAGAATTTTTGGAACAAGCAATGGGTTTTTATGAAAGAGAAAATATAAAAGTAATTTATATAGAATTATCAAAAGAAGAAGCTTCAAAAAGGTTAAAGCTCCGTGCACGGCATGATGATACGGACGAGGGTATAGCTACTAGATTTGATGATTATGTAAAAAATGTAATTCCTTCCATGAATTATTTTAAAGATAAGTCGGGCTATACAATTTACACAATCAACGGCGAGCAGACGGTTGAAAACGTACACAAGGATATTATTAAGGCTTTGGGATACTAACTTATGGAAACAATTGTACTTTCGCTTGGAGGATCGCTTATAGTACCTGATGGTATAGATGTGGAGTTTTTGAAAAAATTCAGAGATTTGATAATTTCACAAACTAAAAAAGGAAAAAAGTTTGTCGTCATTTCTGGCGGTGGAAAGGTTTGCCGAAGGTATCAAGAGGCAGCGAAAGCATTGACCCAAGTTTCAAATGATGACCTAGATTGGATTGGTATTGCTTCGACTCGTTTGAATTCAGAACTCTTGCGCGTTGTTTTTGGAGAATCTGCGTTTGAAAAAATCGTCATGGACCCTAATATGGTTCCACAAACTGATAAGCCTGTTATTTTGGGTGGAGGCTGGAAGCCGGGGAATAGTAGTGATTTAGCAGCGACACAAGCTGCATTATCTATCGGTGCAAAGAAGCTTATTAATCTCTCAAACATTGACTATCTTTACGATAAAGATCCGAATAAGTACACGGATGCGAAAAAGATTGAACAAATTTCTTGGTCAGGGCTTATAGAAATTTTACCAAAATCATGGGAGCCAGGTGCAAACGTTCCGTTTGACCCCATCGCTGCAAAGGAAGCGGAAGTTGCTCTTCTTGAAGTGGCAATTTTAAACGGTAAGAATATTTCTAATTTAGAAAAATATTTAAATGGGGAAGATTTTGCCGGGACTCAGATAAAATAGAAAAATTTTATGATCATTATCAAAACTCCGGCAGAAATTGAAATACTAAGAGAGGGCGGTAAACGTCTGGCCACGGTGCTTTATAAAGTGAAAGATATGGTAGCGCCGGGAGTCACCACGAAGGAGCTTGATGCTTATGCAGAGAAATTGATTCGTGAAATGGGTGATGTTCCAGCTTTTTTAAATTATCGCCCAGCGGGTGCCAAGGTGGCCTTTCCTGCATCCATGTGTATTTCTGTAAATGATGAAGTGGTGCACGGTATTCCTAAAAAAACGAAAGTGTTGAAAGAAGGGGACATTGTGTCTTTAGATCTAGGGCTAAACCACAAAGGCATGTTTACTGATACAGCCATCACAGTGCCTGTTGGCAAGGTGAGTACGGCAAGCCAGAAGCTCATGGATGCGACAGAAAAAGCGCTTCAGGTGGGCATAAGTGCCGCTTGTGCAGGGAATACAGTGGGAGACATAGGCTACGCGATAGAGTCCTTTGTAAAAGCTCAAAAAACACAATACGGAATTGTGGAAGTTCTTTCAGGTCATGGAGTTGGTAAGGCTATTCACGAGGATCCGTATATTCCAAATTTCGGTAAAGCAGGGAAAGGTGAAAAGCTGGTGCCGGGGATGGTGGTGGCGATCGAGCCGCTGCTAAACAATGGCACCAAAAATGTGACCATAGATGACGACGGCTATACTTTCCGTACGGCTGATGGCAAGATGAGCGCGCATTTTGAAAATACGATATTGATTACAGAGGGGGATGCAGAGGTATTGACAATGAAATAGGAGGGTATATAATTTCCTTGTATAGTCGAAAAGGGGTAGCTTATTTAATTAAAGGTTATATAATATAAACATATGAATATAAAATTTTCAGAAGCATTGAGTAAGAATACGCGCCCACCTACTGTTATCAAAGAAGGTCATTCTTTGGGTGAAATAGTCAACGGTGCTGAGGGCCCTTTTTTTACAAGATTTCTTATCACTAAAAAAAGTCCTAACCTTGCAGCAAAAGTTGCGCAAGCAATGCATCCGACGGAAGGAGTTACTGTGGATTTTACCGAAAAAGAATTTAGTTCTCTTATGAAATTCCGTAAGGAGTTTTCTGGAACGATGTCTACCCGTGAAGAAGTCAGAGAGTTGTTAACTGCCGATAACATAACCCATATTGCTAGCGGCCATGCAGAATTTAGTGAGATGGTTTCTGAGTCTGATGGGCCTAATGGTGCTTTGACTGTGACAGAATCGATCAAAAGAAGGTTGGACGAGTTGGCTGTGACCGATATAAAGAAATTTGATGCAATTTCTAAAGCAATGAGAGAATATGCAAAACAAAAAAAGGAAGCTGAAGAATTAGATAATCTGGTTATAGAAAAATGCAGACAAAGCAAAATTGAGCCAGCAGAACTTTTGAAGGTTCTCAAACTAACAGATCCTAAAGAAAAAGAAGAACAGTTAGAAAAATTATCATTCCGTACATATGGATGGTTTAAGTGGTTTGTAAATGGTATTTCAAATGGTTCGTTGGCTAAAAATCACACCTACGAATCTTTAACAGTAGCCCGTGATGCGCTTGGTTTACAGGCTAAAGGTTTGGATGACGCTAAAACTGGTATTGGAACCATTCTTTTGATGACTATCAAAAAGGATAAACTAACAAGGAGTTCTTTAACTAAAACGATATTCGCAAAAAAACTAGAAGATGGTGAGTCACCAGAGCTAGAGTCGGAAGCAGAGCCTCAGGGATTAAGAGAAGCAAAAGTGGCAGAAAATGCTAGAATTAATAAGGCACAAATTCAAGTGGATTGGAATAAATGGAAGAAGGATTCTGCTAATATTTCCACTCCCGCCACACCCGTCATAGATTTTAATAGGGAGGGTTTTATAAAGAAACAAAAAGAACGACCTGTTGGTGTTGGACCCCAAAAAGAACCATCTTTTTTTGAAAAGCTTATTATTAGTGTTCGTGACGCTTTTACTCAACAATATTGTGCCGAATTACCAGCATAAAATTTTATGAACAATACATTTTTAGATTTATATAATGAATTTCTGGATTGTGTGAGTAAGGGTGATGAAGCGCTTGCGCGTAAGTTTTTGGTTGATAATATCAAAAGATTCCCACAAGAAGCGCAAGACAGTATTATTTTTGCGTTTTTTGAAGAAGCATTGGACAAGGAAACTAAAGATATGGGAGCAATTACAAAAATACAGAAAGAAGGTTTGGATGCTTTAGCTCAAATAGATAAAGTGCAAAAAATTCTTGAGGATCAAATCAAGGTAAAGGATTTAAAAGCGAAAATCACCCAACAGCCCTCAAACTAGATCAATAGGAGTGTTTCAATATTAAAAATAAATACTCTATAAATATTATGAACGAAGCTGGGCTAAAAATACAAGAAGGAAATGAATTATCCATTAAATTTATTAAAGAAAGGATTGCAAAAGAACTTGCAAAAAAAATATCCATCCTTGCAAACGTTGTAGAAAATCCACTAGAAGAAGGTAGTACACAAGAAGTCAGAGACAAGCATCATGGTGAGGTCGCTCTCTTAGAAATAGAGATAGAACAATTAAAAAACAATCCACTAGCATATTTTGAGGAAAAATTTCAAAAAGAAACTTCAAAATTAAGTAAAATTCGGGAATCATATGCTTCTGGTACTGGTATTCTCTTTATTGAACTATATAAACATGAACTTGAAGGATTAAGTCTACTCAGAAAAATTATAAAAAAATTGGGGGAAGTAGCAAAATCAAACTCAGAAGTTGTTGAAACATCTGAATCTGTAACAACATCATCTACGCCAAAAGTTCCTCAGAAAGGATTAAAAGAGTTATGGGGTTTCATGAATAATGAGAGTGAAAGGATGGAAGGGGCGGTGAGGGATGTGTGGGATGGGTTGAGAATTAAGGGGGCAGAAGCTATTAAAAGAATTCTACCAAGAAGAGAGAAAGAGGAAACTACTCCGACATCCGCACCACCTTTACCTACACCACCCGCACCTACCGTCACACCAGTAGCTGAAGCTACCCCGAAAGAACCGAGACCAAAAAGTAAAAAGCCAGAGGCCAATAAAGACAAATTGAAAGCTGAGCAAGAAGTTCCAGAAAAGAGAAAAGAAGAAAGCAGAGAAGAACGATTACAAGCTCTAAAAGAACAATTACAAAAGTCGATGAAATAATAAATTAACTAATAATATAATCATATGTCAATAGAAAGTGGAGGCAGAAGAGTAGAATCAACAGATGAAGCAGGGAGGAGAAAAAGTAGGTTTAAAAAAACTTTATTTGGCGTTACGGCTGCTCTCGTTGGCTTGGGAGGAGGTGGAGTAAAAGCTCTAAAGTCTTGGAAGGACCCCTCTGCGATCTCTACTCCTGCAAGTGCTACACCAGCAAGCCCTACAAAGACACCAGCAGTGGTGACTTCTGCAGAACTTGAAAACGTAAAAAATCAATCAGCAGAAAGACTGCAAGAGCTTTTCAAAGCAAGAGGAGAATTAATTAGACTGCAAGCAGCAGTCGATCAAACACAAGCAGATAAAGATAGCATACAGAGACAGCTTGACGAAGCGGAGAAAAAATTAAAAACTAGTAGTGGTTTATCTGCCGCAGAAATAGCATTAATAGAAAGCAAACAAAAAGTATTAGAAGCACAACTTGCAGCATTAGAAGAAAAACTTAAAATAGCGAAAGAGAAATTGTCTACAAGTGAAACTTTGTCGCGATTGCTAAGAAAAAGACTTGGAGACATAGAAACAGCGTTAAATGGTGCGGAAAAAGGAAACAAAAGCTTACTTGGAGAGCAAGATTTACTACAAAAAGAATTGAAGATTGTACAAGACGATCTTGTTCGTGAAAGAAAAGAGTTTTCTAGTGCTTCAACTGCACAGAAGGCCGAAAAAGAAATGACCGAAGCAACTCTTCAAAGATTAACTAAAGAAAGAGATTCGTTGATGGAAAAAATTAAACAAATATCGGAAAGATTAAGTGGTGCGGAAAAAGGAAACAAAAGCTTACTTGGAGAGCAAGATTTACTACAAAAAGAATTGAAGATTGTACAAGACGATCTTGTTCGTGAAAGAAAAGAGTTTTCTAGTGCTTCAACTGCACAGAAGGCCGAAAAAGAAATGACCGAAGCAACTCTTCAAAGATTAACTAAAGAAAGAGATTCGTTAAGGGCAGACAAAAAAATGGCCGAAGAAAACCTCCAAGTATTGAGTGATAACAAAGATGTACTAGAAGGACAAATCAGTACAATAAGTGGGCTATTGGCTGGTGAACAGCGAGGGAATGAAACTTTAATGATACAGAAAAAGAAATTAGTAGGACAGATTGCTGAATTAGAAAGAACAATAGATGTGGAAAAAAATCGGGGGATAGCGTTAGAAAACGAACTGCGGTTACGAATCGATTTATTAGATAAGGAACGTAATGAGCACAAAGGAGGAGGCAAAAAGTCGCCAACAGCAGGGATTTTCGATAGACGACCATAACAAGCTTAAAATGAAGTTATTAGGGTAATGATTCAGTTCAATTTTATTAATTAATAATTAAAAATATATAATATTATGGAAACACCACGACCAGCCCCAGTCCCAACTCCAACTTCCCCAGATCCAGTTACAAGATTAAGAGAGTCAGTAGCACAAAATCAAGATCAATCTCAAAAAGGAGGATCTGGCGCATTAGCGAAATTTACGGCGATTACTGTGGCTGGGATGGGGTTAGTGGGTGGGGATTCAATATTGAATGACGGTAAAGGTTATAAAGGTGTAGCCGATGGAATTAGTTATATGGCATCTAACTTTTTAAAACCAGCTGGTCAAGATGCACAAGGACCACTTTTTAGAATGCCTGAACATCAAACTTTTAAGGAAGCGATGGGCATGATGGCAGAAAAAATTAAAATGATGGAACAGAAAATATTAGATGATCAGATACAAATCAGAACACTTGAGGCTAATCTGGAAGATTTAAGAAAAAATGGCTCTATTGCTAAACAATTTGAGGTATTTAAGCAAGACAGAGAGACATTGAGAGCTAGAATTGTACAACTTGAAGAGGAACTTGCACGCCTTAAAGGTGTGAACCCCTCAGCAAACCCTTCTGTAAGGTAAGAGAATTAATTAAAGTTAAACTAAAAACTTCTTTTGTTGTATAAGATAGAGATGAATCTTTCCTTTGTTAACGAAATGCTGGAATCGCCCAAGTTTTTATTATTAATTTGTTGATAAAGTAATTTTTATGAAAGAACAACTACGACAAACGGAATTAAATTTGGGGGATAAGAAGGAAGCTGTGATGGCAAAAGGTGAAGAGAGGTATACCAAACTCGCTGGGACTTTAAGTAACGCAAAAACCAGAGTTGGTGGTTGGTTTAAGTCTGGTTTTGCAAGCATGGGCCGTATGTTTAAGGGAGGAACTGTGGCGGCGCTGTCTGCACCGGAGGCTATTGAAACTGGTGTAAAATACGTTGGGGATAAAGCAGGTGAAGGGGCAAATTTTCTTGATGCAAAGGCTGACCAATTTGATCAATGGACAGGCGAAGTTGCTGAATCAGCAGTTAATTTTACTACTGAAAAAGTACAGGCAACAAAGCAGTTTATCTCTACAAAAGCGGAGCAAGTAGATAGATTTGTGGTAGATAAAGTTGAACTTGGCCAGGCTATAGCAGATTTAGCAAAAAATCAATTACTTGAAGAAGTACAGTCTGCAAAAGAGGCGGTAGCTAATAGATGGAAAGGTCTAATGGAATATGGCAGAAAGGCTATCGCTGCCGCAGAATTGAAAAGACAACAAGTCAAACAAGCTTATGAACAGAGAATGAATGCCATCCAAATAGCTGTTTTGCGTGAGCAAAAAAATATACAAAGAGAGAAATTAAAAAGTATAGAAGCGCAATTAAGACAATTAGGGGAGGTCGAAGGTATGGAAGCTAATTTTACTGGAGCAGTTGCTTAAATATATGACAATCCAAGAATTAAAAGACTTTTTTGCTAAAAGTGATTTTTCAGAGGCATCGAAGGCTAAAATAATGTCTATACTTGATGGTAAAAAAGAGGTAGGGAATGAAGTTTTCTCTCAAGTTAAAGCAGTAATGCAAGAAGAGTTAGATAAAGATTTTAATGATGCTGGCGTTGATGTGTCCAATAATCCCGAAGCCCAAGCAGCCAAGAAAGAATATGATGAAAAATTAGATGGAATTACTAATGAATTGAATGATGACGTGGCTTTTGTTGAAAAAGAACTTACAGATCTAGAAGTTATGCGTAAGCAAGTAATAAAAGCTAGTGATGATCTTGAAGCCGACAAAATACGTCAGGATGTGTTATCTAAGGTGTAAGAGAACAGTGGGCTGTTTTGTAAAAATTGTTTTACAGAGTATAATTAACTAATGGAAAAATCCTTTTTTAAGGAAATGCCAAAGTTTAAGTCTCCCGAAGAGGAGCTAAGTTATTTGCGTGCTCATGTGGCTGAACGTGAGGCTGAATTGATTAAGGTTGGACATTTTGAAAATGCTAAAGATGTGGCTTCGAAAGAAGTCATTGGTACCTACAAAGATATCCCAGCTGAGAAATTAGTGCATGGTGCAAATCTTGTAAGTAAAAAAGAAGCTGAAGGGATTGTGCTTGCTTTAAGGCCTGAGCCGCATGATGCGGTGATGGAAGAACTTCTGGGCATTGTTATCACCAAGGGGATTCGCAATGCTATGTCGGTGGTGGAGGCGATGGGCAACCCTCATGTTGAAGACGATTTTCACCGGATACTGATTCAGTATCTAAAAAGTGGTCAAGTTATTGCAGATTTAAAAGAAGGGACGCCTCTCTATAAGTCTCTCAAGATGACTTTATTTGAAGTAACTCTTCCGCCACCGACTGATGAAGCTGATAAGTCAAAAGGATTCAAAGAATTTATTGGTGCGATGGAGCAATTTTATGCTGGCATGCAATCTATTTCCGAAGGCCAAGGAAATGCAAAAGAAATTTATTTTACTTTGGAAGTTGCCATCGGAAATGATAGCGACGAAGTGGTGGTATACGCCGGTATTCCAGATAAACATGTGTCTCTTTTTGAGAAACAAATTTTAGCTTTTTATCGCAACGCCAAAGTGAAAGAAGTGAAAGATGATTACAATGTTTTTACAGAAAATGGTAATTCTGTCGGTGCTTATGCAGAATTGTCACAGAGAGGTGTGATGCCGATCAAGACTTATGATACGATTGAGCATGACCCGATGAATACTATCCTAAACGTATTTTCTCAACTCAAAACAAAAGGCGAGGGTGCGGCGATTCAATTGGTCATTGCACCAGCCGGAGAGAAATTCATTAATCAATTCCATTTAATATTGGATGATGTCAAAGATGGCATGTCTGTGAAATATGCTAACGATAATTTTTACAAATTCAAGAGAGCTGTTCTTGATGTTTCAAAAGAATTTCTTTTTAATGTCCACAAAACACCAAAATCTGAAAGGAAAGAGATGGATGCTCCTGGACGCCGCGCGATAGATGAGGGTGCTGCTGAAAAAATAGGTAACAAGATGAAGAGCACGATTGTGAAAGCCAACATTCGCATTATTGCTTCTGGTGAATCGAAGGACCGTGCTGAGGCGGTCTTGCGAGAGATAGAGTCTTCTTTCAACCAGTTTTCTGAAGCGGCGAGTAATTCATTTGTTTTTAAAACTGCTCACGGTAGTGATTTGAAAAAACTTTTTCATGATTTTTCATATCGATCTTTCTCTCCTGAAAATGTGATGCCTTTAAATTTGAAAGAGCTCTCTTCTGTGTTTCATTTCCCAGTCGGTATTAGTAGCCAACCACAACTAAAAGAAGCAAAGGCTGGCATCGCTCCTGCTCCAATGGAATTGAAGAGTGATGGCATAGTGCTTGGGGTAAATAGTTACCGCGGTAAAGATACAGAGGTACATATGACACGTGAAGATCGCATGAGACATTTCTATGTGATAGGTCAGACTGGTACAGGTAAGACCAACATTATGCTTAATATGGTCACACAAGATATCAAGAACGGTGATGGGTGTTGTTATATCGACCCACACGGCACAGATATCCAGACCATTCTTTCTCGCATTCCAAAAGAGCGAATCGACGATGTTATATATTTTGATCCTGCGTATACAGCACGGCCGATGGGGCTCAATATGCTCGAGTATGATCCAAGATATCCAGAGCAAAAGACTTTTGTGGTGAATGAGCTGATGGGAATTTTCAATAAACTTTTTGATATGAAGGTGGGTGGTGGTGCGATGTTCGAGCAATATTTTAGAAATAGTGCGTTCCTTGTGATGGAGGACCCTGAGTCTGGCTCGACTTTACTTGAGATCACCCGTGTGCTTGGAGACAAAGAATTTCGTGACATGAAACTCGCAAAATGTAAGAACCCAATCATCAAACAATTCTGGGTTTCTGCAGAGCAGACTACAGGCGATCAATCGCTCGCAAACTTCGTGCCTTATATTTCCTCAAAATTTGATAACTTTATCAGCAATGACATTATGCGTCCTGTC
>JBAXFB010000006.1:0-20921 GCA_037140115.1 bacterium
ACTCACTTCATTACAGATCTTATAGCAGGTGCAGCAGTTGAACTTACTTTAGATAGAGGGCATAAAGAAGGCGGACATGAAAAAGCAGCAGACACCGGAAGTCATGCGGCAGATAGTCATGGTCACGTTGGATAATTAAATTATTATGACTGAAAAATTAAAACAAATAATTAAAGAAGAAATAGAGAAGTTGCCAACAGAAGGTCAAACTGCTGTCGCCTCTATTGATTGGGTGAAAATTACCAAAGAAATTGGTGAGAAATTTTTACTTGATGAGAATGAGTTAACCGATTTTCAAGTGGAGACTTTGTTGGTTTTGACTGGTATTACCTACCCAGAATTCTACCCAATCAACATTGAAAACCAAGTGGGTATGACGACAGAAAAAGCTAAAAACATCGCGGAAGAATCACTCAAAAGAATATTCGCTCCAATCAGAAATGTCCTAGAAGGAAACATTAAAAAAAATCTAGGAAACAAAACTCCAAATTGGAAACAATCTTTGAACTTCATAATGTCCGGAGGGGATTACACCGCACTGATGGAAACTCCTAGTATAAAACTAGACACTGTTCTGCCGAACTACAGTATTACACCCGTGCCAAATCCACCAACACCTCAAAACATAAAGGATAAATTATTAAAAGATTATAAATAAAAATCTATGAATGACACAGTAGACTTGCTACAAATAAAAATAGAAAAAGCAAAAAGGGACTTGCCTTTGGCAACGATTAATGCGATTAATTCTGTAGATTGGAAAAGTGCACTTCTTGCACTAAGAGAAAAAAAGGGTTACACCTTTGAGCAATTGGGGGATCTCGAGCTTGAAACTGAATTGCTTTTATGTGGGCTTGTAAGCCCAGAAGATTACCCAAAGGAACTAGAGAAGCGTCTTCGACTTTCTGGATCTGCTACAAATGAATTAGTAAATGAGATGAATAGTTTAGTGTTCAATAGAATCAGAGAAGAAATGATTAAAAACATTGAGAAAAAGAGGACATTTCAAGACAATAACGGAGCTGGCGCCGTGGAGTCAAACGACACTGAAATCCTAAAATCCGCCGGCATTGAAATCATCCCTGAGAAATTGGAGTTGAACACAGGAGCTACAATAATACCAGCGCCGAAAGTTGCTATCCCAACACCTCCAAGGCCCGAGGCGGTGAACATGCAGACGATGCTCGCGCAAAAAATCGCTGGATCAGTGAAAATCCCAGCTGCAAAAACAGAATATTCATTAAATAATATTTCCAAGGCAAGTACACCAGTAGCACCAAGTGTTAAACCAAAAGTCCTAAACGCAGACCCATACCGAGAAATTCCTGAATAGGAATTTCTCTAGTTATAAAGTTGTAAAGTTCATAAAGTAAAATGCGAATAGAAAAATTTGAAGAAATCATAGCTTGGAAAAAAGGAAAGGAATTAACAATTGAAATTTATATAGGGTTTAGAAATTGTAAAGATTTTAGTTTTAAGAATCAAATAGAAAGAGCTTCTGTGTCAATAATGAACAATATAGCGGAAGGATTTGAAAGAAGAACAAACAAAGAGTTAAAAAATTTCTTGTTCATAGCGAAAGGGTCTGCGGGAGAAGTCAGATCCATGCTAAACTTAGGATTAGAGTTAAAATACATTACGGAAAAAGATTTTAAGAAAATGCATGATTTAACTATAGAAATTTCTAGGTTACTATCAGGTTTTATTAAAACTTTAGATTAAATGTTAAATGTACCCACTTTATAACTTTATGAACTTTATAACTTTCAACTACTAATCATGCAATTCAAAGTACCACAATTTTTAGACATAGAAGACAAAATATTCGGCCCATTCACCTTCAAAGAGTTCGTATATCTCGCAGGTGGGGGAGGTTTGTGTTTTGTGATTTACAAACTTCTTGGATTTTTATTGGGCATAGTGCCGATCTTGGCAGTAGCAGGGCTTAGTTTTGCTCTCGCAAGATACCGTCCAAACAACAAACCCTTTATAAATCTGGTGGAATCAATGTTTAATTTTACACTGCAGAGCAAGCTATACATTTGGCAAAGACGACAAAATAAAGTGGACGTCACAAAGAAAGTAACAAATGCAAATAAAGATTATATAGTAAACAGAGACACAGTAAGGTTGGGAGGAAATAAGTTGCGAGATTTAGCTTGGAGCCTTGACGTTCTGGATCTAAACAAGCATTCAGAACGTTAGTTATAAAGTTATAATGTGAAAAGTTTATCAAGTAAAATACAAAAACACAAAATTCATGTATAATTTAATCTTCAACTTTATAACTTTATGAACTTTACAACTTTCAACTACTAATTATGGCATTAAACGCAAAAGCAACTCAAGAGTTCGTACCGATCAAGGAAGTCCGTGATGGTATCATCGTGTTGAAAGACGGCGACTTGCGAGCCATAGTGCTTGCCAACTCAATCAACCTTTCTTTGAAATCAGAGGACGAACAAAAAGCAACTATTTTTCAATTTCAAAGCTTTCTAAATACACTCGACTTCGTTGTTCAAATATCTGTGCAAAGCCGAAAGTTGGATATCCGTCCATATCTTTTGCTTTTAGAAGAAAGAGTCAAAGTGCAAAATGAACCGTTGTTAAAACTACAGACCAAAGAATACATCGAGTTCATTAGGAATTTCACAGAGACAGTCAGCATCATGACTAAAAGCTTCTTTGTAGTGGTACCTTACACACACACGGTGTTGAAATCCGATTCAGGAATAATCAAAAGATTATTTTCCAGATTGAGTAAAGAACAAGCAGCTGTAGCAAAAGAAGAAGATTTTGAAGAAAAGCGGTCGCAACTAGAAGAGAGGATCGGGGTTATCCAACAAGGATTAAGCAGGTGTGGTATCAAATCAGCGCAATTGGGAACAGAAGAAGTTGTTGAAGTATTTTATAAAGTTTTCAATCCTGGTGAACTAGAAGGTAAAATTAAGTTAGAATAACATTATGGGCCTATTTGATATATTTAAAAAGAATAAAGGGGTAGATGGAGGAGTGGCCAAGGCTTCAGTGTTGGCCGTGCTACCTGAAACCATCTATGAATCCGCGAGCCTCGAGCTGCAAGATGTCATCGCTCCTTCAGCTCTCAAAATAGAATCCAAATCAATAAATTTGGGCGACAAGATAGCTCGTACTTTTTTCATCATATCTTATCCTAGGTTTTTGACTGACAATTGGTTTTCACCGATTATCAACTTAGATAAAGTTTTTGATATTTCAATTTTCATCCATCCGATCGACACTTCGCTCATGTTGCGACAATTCCAAAAAAAGGTGGCCGAAGTGCAAAGCCAGATCAATGTTCGAGAAGCCAAAGGCATGGTGCGTGACCCAATGCTAGATACTTCATACCAAGACCTAGAAGGACTACGTGACAACTTAATCCAGGCACAGCAAAAAATGTTTGATGTCGGTATTTACATAACAATATATGCTGATAATGAGCTAGAGCTATTTAAAACAGAAAATGAAGTGAAATCAATGCTGGAATCAAAGTTGATCTACCTCAAACCAGCACTTTTCCAACAAGAAGATGGATTTAAAAGCGTGATCCCAACCAATACTGACCTACTAAATATTCACCAAAAGTTAAATTCTGAACCACTTTCGAGTATTTTTCCGTTTATATCTTTCGACCTTACTTCAGACAAAGGAATACTTTATGGTATAAACAGGCACAATTCTAGTCTCGTAATTTTCGATAGATTTTCTTTGGAGAACTATAACTCAGTAACCTTTGCTAAGGCGGGTGCTGGAAAATCTTATGCAACCAAATTAGAGATTTTGCGATCTTTAATGTTTGAAACTGATGTCATCGTCATCGACCCAGAAAGGGAATATGAGTTCTTGGCAGATGCGGTAGGCGGAAGATATTTCAACATTTCACTTTCTTCAGATCACCACATGAATCCATTTGACCTACCGATCCCGCGTGAAGACGAAACAGCAGAAGATGTTTTACGTTCAAACATTATCAACCTTGTCGGACTTTTTAGACTCATGTTGGGAGGCCTTACACCAGAAGAGGATTCCATAGTAGATAGAGCAATCTCCGAAACTTATGCCACAAAAGACATCACTCCTGATTCAGATTTTGGAAACATAGAGCCGCCCCTACTTTCTGACTTTGAAATGGTGTTAAGTGGTATGGATGGTAGCGACTCAATAGTGCAAAGACTAGCAAAATACACTAAAGGTTCTTGGTCAACATTTATAAACCGACCAAGCAACGTCGACATAGACACAAAATTTGTAGTGTTTTCAGTACGTGATATGGAAGACGAACTCAAGCCAGTCGCCATGTACATCATCATGCACTTTATCTGGAACGTGATCCGTAAAAATCTCAAGAAGCGCCTGCTCGTGGTGGACGAGGCTTGGTGGATGATGAAATCCGAAGACACAGCATCTTTCTTATATTCTATAGCAAAAAGAGGTAGAAAATACTATCTAGGACTTTCGACTATTACTCAGGACGCGACAGACTTCTTAAACTCTCCATACGGAGTACCCATCATCACCAACTCTTCCATCCAGCTACTTTTGAAACAATCGCCGACCACAATAGATGCACTACAAAAGACTTTCAACCTTACAGACGAGGAAAAATATCTTCTTCTTGAGTCTGGGGTAGGCGAGGGCATCTTCTTTGCTGGGGTTAAACACGTCGCACTAAAAATAATATCATCTTACACAGAAGATCAAATCATCACTTCCGACCCTTCACAAATCCTATCCAGCCGAAAGGAAAAGGAAGAAGCCGAAGCCGCACAAACAGCAAGGAGGTAGTTAAGTTTTTTGCTTGTAAAGTTTACAAAGCAGATATGTTATAATTAAAAAATGAAATTTAAGCTTTTATTTTCATATTTCAGTGTAGGAATTTTAGCGCTGATTATATCAGTAGCAATCTTACCACCAAAAATAAGTGGAGCTGCTTCCACTGGCATAACAATCAGCCTTGTGCCAGAAAACCCAGCCCCGAATCAAAACACAACCGTAAACCTTAATAGTTACGTTGAAAACCTAGACAGTGCAAAAATAGCTTGGTCTATCAATGGGCAAATTCTAGCTTCAGGAGTGGGCAAGAAGTCTTTTTCTACAAATGCACCTTCTACTGGAGGGGAAACTAGTGTTGTAGCAACAATATACCTACCAAGTGGACCAATACAAACAAGTATAACCATACGGCCTTCGATGATGGTCATGTTGTGGCAAGCTGATGATTCCTATGTCCCGCCATTTTACAAAGGCAAGGCCTTAGCAGCAGCAGATACTGAAATCAAAATAATTGCTATGCCAGAAATACGAAATGGTTCTTCATTGTTAGATCCAATAAACATGACTTATGCATGGAAAAAAGATTATACCAACAATGTTGACGGTTCAGGGTACGGTAAAAATTACTTTGTCTATACTAGTGATTATCTAGAAGACTCAAACAATGTATCAGTGACAGCAACGACCCTCGACCAAACACGATCTGCAAATGCCTACATAGATGTAGGAATGACAGAACCAAAAATACTATTTTATAAAAATGACCCTACCTTTGGAACATTACTAGCAAACGCCTTTTCTGATACACACAAAATAACTGACAAAGAATTGCTTGAAGCGGTACCATATTTTATTTCGCCAAAAGAACTACGGAACCCTATTTTGACTTGGAATTGGTCAATAAATGATGAACCTGTAACTTTGACCGACTTCAGGAAAAACTTGATGCCCTTGCAGGTAAAAGAGGGGACGCATGGTACATCAAAGCTGAACCTTGAGATCACCAACCAATACAAGATATTCCAAACGGCAAGCAAAGAATTAAACATAGAATTTTAATTAAACTAAATGAAAAAATTTTTATACATATTTATACTAGTGTTTTTAATTCAAAGCCCCAACCTAGGAATAAAACTATACGCACAAGAAGTTGCAGGTACCTGTAATATACCTAATGTTATCACGGGGGAGTCTGAACCCGCTACAGGTTATACTCAAAGTGAATGCCGGAACAAAGGAGGTTCTGGATGGCAAGCAGATGGCTCAGTGATAAAAGCTGCAGATAATAATACGTTGGGAAGCTGTGTCTGGCATGATAGTGGAGACCGTCAACACTTTATTCCTGGAGGGAATAGCTTAATGAATAAAGCTGATTGTGATAATCATAACCCTAAAGGTGTATGGACGGATAATGGCCCAGTTGGAAACTGTGTCTGGCCTTCTAGTGGAAGCGGTAAAACCTTTATTCCTGGAGGTAACAGCTTAATGACTAAAACTGATTGTGATAATAATAAAGGCGTATGGGGGGCTCCTCAAACGACTGATCCACTTGGAAATTGTGTCTGGCATGATAGCGGAGACCGTCAACACTTTATTCCTGGAGGTCAGAGTTTCATGACTCATACTGAGTGTGATAATCATAATCCTAAAGGAACATGGTCGGCTGACTTAACACAAAATACTCCAAACCCAATCACAAACACAAACACGCCAACTCTAAATACCACATATACACTCCTAGCACCACTACCTTGCAACCTTGACGCAAACCCAAAAATTGTTGGATGTGAAAATGTTAACGGTACTGGAGTATTAAAAAGTTTTGACACTACTCAAAACTTTGGATCATATTTAAATATGATGATAACGATTTTCATTGGCATCTGTGCCATACTTGCAGTAGTCATGATCATAGTCGGAGGCATAGAATACATGACAAGTGAGCTCATTTCCAGCAAAGAATCTGGAAAGGAGAAAGTCTCTGGTGCAATATTTGGCCTTATACTCGCTCTTGGAGCTTATGCAATCCTGTTTACAATAAATCCGGACCTGTTAAATAGCACTATAACGGCAAAACCAGTAAGCACGGCACCAAATGCAGCAGTCACAACAGCCGACACAAAAGGAAAATGTGAGTACTTTTTTAAGGCGGAAATTGAAAGCCAGAGTGGTCTTACAAAAGCCGAATGCACTAACTTAATCAACCAATCGACTGCACTAAAAGATGAAAGTGACAAAAAAATTTTCCACAATTGGACACCAACCCCATAAATTTAATTAAAAAAATATGACCAAAAGAAACTTTATACTTTTAATAATAATCTTAATTATCGTCATGTCAGTGGCATTTGGATTTTTTTATTTTAAAAAATCAACCACCACACCGACGGATACAGGCACAGACAATAATTTCTTCTCACAATTTAATCCTTTCAAAAGCACAAAGCCGAACCCGGCAACAACTGCAACGACACCGGCAGATGTTTCTGGCTATGTGCCACCAGTGGATGCTTTAGCGAAGCTAATGCGAGTCTCAAGTATGCCAATCGCTGGCTTTACAGTATTTTCTAAGGAAAGACTGAAAGATATTCCTCTAGCAACAACTAACGCAGATGCAACGAGCACCACCAAGCCAGTGAAAGCACCAGAGACAGAATTTGTCCCAGCTTTGCGTTATGTAGCAAAAGAAAATGGAAACATATACCAAACTTTTGTGGACAAAATCAATGAAAGAAAATTTTCTGTGACCGTTATACCAAAAGTATACGACGCATATTTCGGCAACAAGGGGGGGTCTGTGATCATGAGATATTTGAAAAATGATGGCCGAACAATCGAGACATTTTTGGGCACTCTTCCAAAGGAATTGCTGAGTGTTGAAAGCACAGGCAACAACGAAATCAAGGGCTCTTTCTTGCCAGACAATGTGAGAGATATTAGCATTTCTCCTGACACATCAAAAGTACTTTATTTGTTTAACGCAGGTGTAAACACAAGCGACAGAATGGTGGGCACGACTTTAAACTTCGGAGACGGCAAGAAAGTACAAGTTCTTGATTCACCCTTCACAGAATGGTTATCACAGTGGCCATCAAGCAACACAATCAACTTTTCCACCAAACCTTCTGCCAGCGTACCAGGCTACATGTACACAACAGACACAACCGGTAAAAATTTAACTAAAGTTTTAGGTGGCATAAATGGACTAACGACTCTCTCTAGTCCAGACGGAAAGCTAGTACTTTATGGAGATAGCACTTTGGCTCTAAATATTTACCATACTGACACCAAGAAAACTGACTCTGTTGCCATAAAAACCCTTCCAGAGAAATGTGTTTGGGGGAAAGCTAGTGATGTTCTTTATTGCGCAGTTCCAAAATCAATTAATTTCAGCGATTATCCAGACTCTTGGTACCAAGGCGAAACTTCTTTCCAAGATCAAATTTGGAAAATAGATATCAAAACTCAAAATACAACACTAGTCATCGATCCAGCTACTGTTACAAGCGGGGAAGACGTGGATGCCACCAACCTTACATTAGATACTGGTGAAAACTACTTATTTTTCACAAATAAGAAAGATTCTTTTCTTTTGAAATTGAATTTGAAATAAATTTTAAAAAGTAAGACTTTTCGCCTGGAGCAACTGGATTCTTTTTTGCTCCCAGAAAAGTCTTACTTTTTAATTTTAAATACCACCAACGTACTTAATCACCACTCGTCGGGTTGGGCCAAAACCAGTAGATTCTGTTTTTAAGTCTGCAGCACTAGCTAAAAATTCGTGAACGATTCTCCGTTCAAATGCAGACATTGGGTCAACTTCTATGCTTGATTTGAAGTAACGAGCTCTTTCTCCCATCATGTGAGCTGTGGCACGTACAGCTTCTACACGCTTCTTTTGAAAACCATTGATGTCTATGATCACACCCAAACCAGACCCCTGCCCAACCCTCCCCTTATCAAGGGGAGGGCGAAGGGTGGGGTTTTTAGATTCTATTATCCTATGAACTAAATGACTCAAAGCATGCAAACCTTCACCATCAGCAGATATAAAAAAATGCGGCTCGCTGACTTCCAATGAAACCCATAAATTATTCGGTCCGTCTTCAGTAATAGAAATTTCATTTAATTTAACCTTGGTTCCCTCTATCAACTCTTTTATTAAATTTTTTATTTCTTCTTTTTTCATGTGATTTTACAAAATCATGTCGCGCAATTGTCCACCAAAGCGCGACGCTATATTTCTTTTATCAAAACATCCACCTCTTCATCTAAGACCTTCTTTTCTGTCTTATTCACATATATTTGCTGAGCTACTGCAAACATGTTACTCGTAATCCAATACAGTGCAACTGCGCCGGAAACATGGTAAGCGATCCAAGCGATAATGAAAGGTAAGACATACTTCATTTGCATTTGCATACTTTGAGCGAAATTTTCCCCCATCGAACCCGTACTTTTTGTTGTAGTTTTAGGTGTGGGCATAAAGCGAGCTTGAAGGTGCTGGGAAACACCAGCAAGTAGGCCTAATACTGGACTTTTGTTGCTCAAATCAATCCAAAGAAACATAGTATTAATCTTCGCTGGAACATGGATAAAAGAATAAAGCAGGCCACTGTCAAAATTTAAGCCTTTAATGAAAACAGAGTAAAGAGCAATAAGAATAGGAATTTGGATAAACACCAAAAGACAACCTGAAAAAGGGTTGGTTTTGTGTTTTTTGTAAAGTTCGAAAGTTAGTTTTGCTTGTTCTTCTTTACTAGCTCCACTCTTCTTGATCCTATCCAGTTCTGGCGCAAGCATAGTCATCGCTGCTTGATTCTTAATAGACCTTTGAGAGAAAGGGAAGAGGGCTAGTTTTACCAATAAGGTCAACAAGATAATGGCAATACCTATATCCGCACCAGGCACAACTGAAACCAAAAAGGCCAATGCGTTTATTAGTGGCCTATAGAGGATAGCACTCCACACATCGTGAATCATTTCATCATTCTATATGAAAACATACAAAAACACCAGAAAAATAAAAGACTTGGAGGAAAATTCTAAAGTAAAGGATCTATGTGTTTAGTTTGCCATGGGTGACAACGTAAAATCCTTTTAAATCCCAAGTAGCTCCCTTGAAAAGCGCCGTATTTTTCGACAGCCTGCTTGGTGTATTCAGAACAGGATGGGTAAAAAACACACCTAGGGCCAAATAAATTGGATACGTGTTTCTGATACAAACTAATTAATTTTAGAAAAAATGTTTTTAACTTCATTGGCAAGCATTAAAAGATCTTCCTGAGATTTTTTGTATATAAAAACACCCACTAAGTCAGAAGGGAACAAGTCGGAATTCTTTTTGATAGCATCATAACCACGCCTTCGGAGCAGATTCCTTTTAACAGCTAATTTTGCAACACTTTTGGGGGCAATAAAGGAGATTTTAGCCTCTTTCGCGTTATTTCTTATATATTTAAAGGTTAAACTGGGAGAATTCAAATAACTACCTCTTTTAAAGATATCCTCAACCTCCTTAGAGCTTACTCTATTCTTTTTAGGCAACATAACTTGTCCCGCTAAAGCGGGGGCTAAACAGAAAGCTTTTTCCTACCTTTTTGTCTTCTTTTCTTTAGGACAAGCTTTCCGTTCTTTGTTCTAGATCGAACCAAGAAGCCGTGGCTTCGTGCTCGCTTTCTCTTTTTAGGTTTGTATGTAAATGACATAGGCTCAGCTTACAATAAAATAAACAAAAATACAACCCCCAACCCCCTTATCAGGGGGCTCCGCATTTTACCTCCCCTGATAAGGGGAGGCTGGAGGGGTTTTATTTTTATCCACAGCTTATCAACATAGTTAATAAGTCTTTAGGATTTTTATTTATTCTGTTAATAGTATATTATAAAAGCAATGAATACAAAGCAGTTGTGGAAAAATTGTTTAACTGAAATCGAGGCTGGCATGTCAAAAGCGAACTTTAGCACTTGGTTTAAGAACACATCTATTATTAAAGAGGAGACAGGCATCATCTTTATCGGTGTGCCGAACGAATTCGTGCGAGATTGGCTTATAAACAAGTATCACAAGCTTATAACTAAGACATTAACTGACGCTTATGAAGGCATGCGAGCAGTAGAGTACTCTATAGCCAAGATAGAGGCTGTAAAAGAAGAGCCTACGCCAACACGAGACAGCGCTGATGCTTATGTTAACAAAGAATTACCATTAAGAGACCTCTATATAAACCCAGACGACAACCTAAACCCACGCTATCACTTTAACTCCTTCATTGTTGGAGCTTTCAACGAGCTTGCATACGCTGCATCTCAAGCAATAATAGAAAGTCCGGGCACTAAATATAACCCATTCTTTATATATGGAGGGACTGGGCTTGGAAAAAC
Source organism: bacterium (assembly GCA_037140115.1). Classification (GTDB taxonomy): domain Bacteria; phylum Patescibacteriota; class Minisyncoccia; order Phycocordibacterales; family UBA9973; genus UBA9973. The sequence goes on from JBAXFB010000006.1 coordinate 11,178, forward strand.
ACACCTGATCCAAGCTGTGGGTAATTCAATTAAAGAAAAATATCCAAACAAGAAAGTGCACTACTTAACTCTAGAGAAATTTGCTACGGATTTCGTAAACTCACTACAAAACAACAAAGCTAACTCTTTCAAAGAAAAATATCGTAAATATGATTTACTTATCATTGATGATATTCAATTTATTGGGAAAATGGAAAAAATCCAAGAAGAACTTTTCCACACATTCAACACCTTCTACGAAAATAATAAACAAATAATATTTTCTTCCGACAAACATCCGAACTACATTCCAGAGCTCGCTGATCGCTTAAAATCACGTTTTGCAGCAGGTATGATAGTAGACATATCCCAGCCAGAGTTCGAGACACGTCTGGCCATCCTTAAGGTCAAATTAAGAGAATTAAACATAGATCTAGAACAAGAAATTGTAGAATATATAGCACTAGCAGTAGATGGCAATATCCGTGAACTAGAAGGCAACCTAAACATCGTCGTTTGCCAATATAGATTGAAAAATAAGGCGCCTACGTTGCTAGAAGTAAAGAGTTTGCTTAAAAACAACATGCGTCCAAAGAAGAACATCGCGATCAAAGATGTTGTAAAAATAGTAAGTGAGTATTATAAATTAGAAGAAGCTTCTGTTTACGAGAAAACCCGTAAAAAAGAAATAGTTAAGGCTAGACAAGTGGTTATGTACCTACTTCGAGAAGATTTTAATGTAAGTTACCCACTGATTGGCCAAAAACTTGGAGGGAAGGATCACACAACTGTTATCCATTCGTGTATAAAGATAAAAAACGATCTGAAAAACGACCCACAACTTTTACAAGAATTAGAACAAATACGAATTATGTTCAAATAGTTAAAAGTTATTAGACTAAAGTTAAAATAAAAAAGTAGATAGTAGCTTGAAAAATATAAATCAAAAAAGTTATCCACTTATCCACACGACTAATAGTATTAATAAATTAAATATATAAAATATAAACATGAAACTGGAATGCAAGATAGAAGAACTTAAAAGCAAAATTTCTCAAGTGGAAAGAATCACTGGAAAGAATTTAACTTTACCAATATTAAATTCAGTTCTTTTAATAGCTTCTGGTAAATCTTTAAAATTAAGAGCAACAAACTTAAGTCTTGGTATAGAAGTAGAAATACCAGCCAAAATAGAGAAAGAAGGTTTGGTAGCTGTGTCTGGAAGTGTTTTATCAGGTATATTTTCTAATATTTCTCAAAATGAGACGGTTAGTCTTGAGGGTGTGGATGGTAATCTTTTAGTCCAAACCAAAAAAAGTAAAATAAAAATAAAAGGCCAACCATCTGATGATTTTCCAACTATTCCAATTGTCTCTGGTGTTGATTTTGAAATAGATTCAAAGAAGTTTATCGATGGTATTAAATCAGTTTATTACAGTTCTTCAGTTTCAGACATAAAACCAGAAATTTCTAGTGTTTTTGTTTACACCAACGAAGAAAATTTAGTTTTTGTTGCTACTGACTCTTTTCGATTAGCTGAGAAGAAAATAAAAATAAAAGGACTTCCAGAAATAAGTGGTATTCTTATACCTTTTAAAAACATAGGCGAAATTCTAAGAATTTTTGGAGAATCTCCTTCTGAAATCAAAGTTTCTTTTAATAAGAATCAAATTTCTTTTTCATCTGATGATATTTATCTAACTTCTAGGATCATTGATGGTGTTTTTCCTGATTATCGTCAGATTATTCCGAAAACCTCTGGTACAACTGCAGTTGTTTTAAAGCAAGATTTGTTAAATGCACTTAAACTCTCTAATATTTTTTCTGATAAATTTAATCAAGTAAATTTGAAAATCTCTGCCCGAGAAAAAGTTTTTGAACTATCTTCAATCAACAATGATGTGGGGGAGAATAAGACTTATGTTGATGCAGCTCTCACTGGTGAAAATGTCGAATTAGGCTTTAATTATAAGTACTTTTTGGATTGTTTTCAATCTATCACCACCGACAGTGTTTCGATTAAGCTTTCAGGTGTAGCTAGTCCTCTAGTTATTTCTCCAGTCTCTGATACTTCTTTTGTGTATTTAATTATGCCGATGAATAGATAATTTTTATTGCGCAACCTTAAATTTTATAGTAGTTTCGCCTGTGTTGTAAATACTATCGTGAGCCACGACTCTTAATTCATTTTTTGGCTGGAGATCTTCTATGTCTTTCGGTGAGAAAGAAAATCCTGAAGCGGTACTTGATGTCCCGATATAATTTCCATTTACGAAAACATCTAATTTAGTGAGCGGATATTGCCCCAAGGTGGACACTTGTAAAATTATTTTTTGATTGGCAGAGTAAACAGTAGAAGTATTTGGTTGGTTGATAGAGATCACAGGCTTTGATAGGTCAGTATGCACGTCGTCTGTGGCTGTCGGTCTGCTGTTCTCTGTTACCACGCCATATCTACCCATGTTTTGTGCCCACCAATCCCTAATGGGCGCTTCCCAATGTTTAAATTGTGGATCACTTTCAGGATTTTTTGGTGATGGTCCGTTTATATTATTTTTGTCTACCCAGTACAATATTGAATGAACGTTTGTAATGACTTTTTCTTCAGTGGTTTCTTTTGGTGTGTTCGCTGTGGCTAGCTTGCCTGAGATTTTATCAATAAAGAAACTATCCCCACCTTGCCAGAGTCCTCGTAACGCCGGCTTTACTGCTGTAGTGTCCACAATTAAGTTTGGCTTTTCAAAGTTATCAGATGGTAATTTTTTGAGCGCCTCAGTGATAAATTTATTCCAGATCGGTCCAGCCACCGCCGCACCACCTTTTTTCATTGGCGTATTTTCGTTGTTACCAGCCCAGACACCGACTACTATAGATGGGCTGTATCCGACAGTCCATGCGTCTTTATCGTTGTTAGTGGTACCGGTTTTTACAGCCACATCATGTCCTGGCACCAAAAGCGCTGAATGCGGTCCGAATGTTGGGATTCTAGATTTTTCGTCAGACAAAACATCTGAAATAGTCAAAGCAGTATTTTTCGGCAGAACTTCTTCGCTATTTGGTGTGTATTCTTCTAATACTTTCCCACTAGCGTCTTCGATTTTTAAAATTCCAGTATAAGGATTTCTTACTCCATCATCAGCGAAGACACCGTAAGCTGAAGTAATATCAAGAAGTGTCACTTCACCACCTCCCACTACAAGCGTAAGTCCATACTGACTAACATCTCCTAGTGTGGTGATACCCATATCTTGTGCAGTTTTGAGAGAATCACCCATTCCTGCTAAATAAAATAATTTAATGGCTGGAATGTTTATGGATTGTGCTAGCGCATCACGCAGAGTCATTGGTCCGCGGAATTTTCCATCAAAATCATTTGGCATGTAACAATCCTTTTGATTGTGTCCAGGCAGGGCGTGTCCGTAAGCGTCACAGGTTGTTTGAAATTCTGTAGGTAGGTCAAACAGCACTGTGCTAGGTGTAAAGCCCTTGTTGAAGGCCGTAGCGTAAATAAAAGGCTTGAAGGAGGAGCCTGGTTGTCGTGTTGCTGTTGCCACGTTGAAATTCCCATCTATTTCTTTATCAAAATAATCCCGTGAGCCAACCATGGTTAAGATTTGTCCTGTTTTGGGATCAATTGCCACCAAGCTCGCGTTTTTTCCATCCCAATTTTTAGCGTTCAGCATTGCACCGTCTTTGACTATCTGTTCTCCCTTGGCTTCTAAGTCGTAATCCAAAGTAGTGGTCACTTTTAACCCTCCTTTTTCGATCATGTCTTTGCCATATTTTTGTTCAAGATAATTCTTGATGAAGAAGACGAAGTGTGGGGCCTTAATGCCGGTTGTCTCTTGTGGTACAAATGTCACGACTTCGCTTTTGGCTGCATCATAATCAGCCTGTTTTATAAATCCAAGCTCGAGCATCCTTGAAAGCACTAAATTTTTCCTTGCATCAAGTTTATCTTTATTTTTTCCATAAGGAGAGAGAGTCGTAGGGGATTGTGGGATGGCTGCAAGATAAGCTGCTTCACCAAGGGTGAGGTCTTTAGCATCAATATCAAAATAAGTCTTGCTTGCTTCTTCTATTCCGTAAATGTTTCCACCGTAAGGAGCTTCGTTCAAATAGTATTCTAAGATTTTATCTTTCGGAATAGAATTATCTATCTTTATTGCGAGCACCCATTCTTTGATCTTTCTGGTGTAAGACTTTTCAGAGGTTAGCAGGGTGTTTTTCACAAGTTGTTGGGTGATAGTCGAGCCGCCCTGGGTTTTGCCACCACCAAAAAAGTTTGCTAACACCGCGCGAACAATAGAGCTAATTTTTATACCCCCATGAGTATAGAATTCTGAGTCTTCGATGGCGACGGTGGCATTTTTTATGTTGATACTCATTGCATCACCAGAGATGTCTGTCCTTTTGGTGTCTTGGTGTATATCGTAAAGTAAGATTTTTCCTGTGCGGTCGTATATCTTAGTAGAGTTTTCTATTTTGCGATCATTGAAAGAGTGAAAGTCTGGGATTCTGATTGAAGAAAGCCAGAGCACAATAAGTGCTACAAACAAAAAAGCGATTCCTGCACAAAACATTATTATATTTTTCCAAAATCTCTTGTTTTTAATCAATTTTTTCATTGTTTCAATTATAGCAGAAAATATTTTATCTCGCAGGAAATTACTTTACTTATCTTTTACCCTATATTATAATATTTATATATGAATAATATGGTATTAAAATCAAACAGCAATGTAACTGTTGGTGACAATCCGATGGTGCTTTTGCCTTTAGACATCTATCAGAAAATCACTAAAAGTTTAGAAAAACTAAATTCAAAAATCTTACTTAAAGATATACAAAAGAGAAGTTTCTTAGCCGTTGCAAGTGAATCTAGCCTTTCAAAAGACTGGTTTAATGAAAAAGAAGAAAAAGCATGGCAGAATTTATAAAAGGAGATATTGTGGTTGTTCCGTTTCCATTTTCTAATTTATCTCAGGTTAAAAAGCGACCGGCTTTTGTTGTTAATAACCTTGCTGGAGATGATCTTATTCTTTGTCAGATAACTAGCCAAACAATTAAAGATAAATACTCAGTAGCTATCAAGAAAAGTGATTTTACTTTTGGCAATCTGTCAGTGAATAGTAATATCAGACCCAATAGAATTTTCACGGCTGATAAAAATATTATTTTCTACAAAGTCGGAAGTATTAGTGAAAACAAAACTAAAGAAGTTATACAGAAAATTATAGAAATAATAAAAAGTTGAAAAACACAGTAAGGAATAGATTTTTTGAGATTTTACATTAATTGTGATAATGTTTGTTTATGGTAGATAAAGATAAAATCAATGAATTGCTTACAAGAGGAGTAGATAAAATCTATCCCTCCAGAGAAAAATTAGAAGAAGTCCTACGTTCTGGTAAAAAAATAAGACTCTATCAAGGTTTTGACCCGACAGGAGCGCAATTACATATTGGTCATATGGTTGGCTTGCGCAAGCACAGACAGTGGCAAGACCTCGGCCATGAAGTTATTTTCTTAATTGGTGATGGTACTGGTACTGCGGGGGATCCAACAGGTAAGAAAAAAACGCGTGAAAAATTTTTTACGAAAGAAGAGCTCCGCGCGAATGCAAAAGATTATCTTGCTCAGGCCGCAAAGATAGTTCGTTTTGATGGCGAAAATCCTATCAAAATCATGTACAACGGCGATTGGCTTGATAAATTAACCAAAGTAGAGATTCTAAACATTGCAGAGAATTTTTCAGTGCAACAATTAATAGAACGGGACATGTTTCAAGAACGTCTCAAGAAGAATGAGACTATTAATCTTCGTGAATTCTTGTATCCGCTTTTACAAGGCTATGATTCTGTGGCAATGGATGTGGATTTAGAGCTTGGCGGAAGTGATCAGACCTTCAACATGCTTGCAGGACGCACACTTGTGCGTGCGATGAAGAATAAAGAAAAGTTTGTGATGACAACTCCTCTACTTTCTGATTCCAAAGGCGTGAAGATAGGCAAAAGCGAAGGTAATGTAATTGGGCTCACTGATCCAGCACCGGAGCTCTTTGGTAAGATCATGTCTTTAGGCGACGATGCGATAATTCCAATGTTTACTCTTTTGACAGACGTTCCCAATGAAGAAATAGAAGGATTTGATTTAAAGAAAGATGCGATGTCTTTAAAGAAGCGTGTTGCCAAACTCATAATAGCTCAGCTTTATGATGATGCTTCAGCCAAGTCTGCTGAAGGGGCATTCTCTAGCACCTTCCAAAAAAAGGAAATCCCAGATGAGATACAGGAGGTTTCTGCAAAAGCAGGGGACTTGCTCAGTGAAGCTTTGGTAAAAAATAAAATTCTGCTATCTAAGAGTGAATGGCGCAGGTTGGTAGAAGGGAAAGGAGTTCACGATCTAGTAAAGAATGAAACTATAGAAGACCAAAATCTAAAAATCACAGAAAGCCTAACTCTCAAGATTGGTAAAAAGAAGTTCATCAAGATAAAAATAAAATAACCCCGACACGCGGGGCTATTTTATTTGTTTATCTATATTGGTCCATGTCTGTTTCACCATCATCGTCTGCAAAATCCAGTGGTGGCTCTTCCAACTCTGGGTTTATGTCTACATCATCTAAACCCTTTTCTTTTAAAGCATCTTCATCTTCATCGTGACTCATTTTTATATAAAATTATTTTTAATTTTTAATTATATTAAGTGACCTACTCTTAATTTATTCCTTTGTACCAAAATCTAAAAATCTTGGCAATAGAATATGTGGATAACTTCTAGATTTAAGACAATTTCAGGTGGGCAAAGGCAGTAAGAGCGATGGCAATAGCGTCCAATTCATCATCTGATTTTTTAGATTCATCTATATCTACTAGTATTTTTACCATTTTTATCATTTGAGTTTTGTCGGATCTACCATAACCAGTCGTGGCTATCTTTATCTGTGGCGGAGAAGCCTCAAATATTTTTAAACCCGCTTTGGCTGCCTCATACACCACCACTCCGCGCGCTTCAGCCACGTGCATAACTGTCTTTTGGTTGGTGGTAAGAAACAAAGTCTCTATCGCCAGCACTTCTGGCTTGTACTCTTTGATTACTCTTTTTACTTCTGCACCTATCAGGCTCAACCTTTCTGAGAATTCTAACTTTGCAGAAGTTTTGAAGCATTCAGAAAAAATTACTGTTTCTTTACCCTGAGCGGAGTCGAAGGGCTTTTTGTTTTTCTCCAATATTGCCACCCCAAGCCTTTCAAACCCTGGGTCTATTCCTAAAATCCGTGTCATGTTTATGATTCTAACATTTTTCATTTCCACAAGTTATGCACCTTTTATGTTTGACATATATCAGGACAGGTATATCATTTAAAGCGATACACAAAGTTCTTTGGATTGCTTCATTGCAATAAGGAGAACGGCGTGTCACAAACACAACGTATATCGTTACTACTATGAAGAAAAGTATGTACGGCGATCTCATCGCCAACTCCAACATCCCGCGCGCGAACAGCCTCAAAACCCCCGGCCGCGCTTCCTGCGGCAGCAAAAACGCCTGAAAGGGCATCAGCATTCGGCCTGGACTCTCTGAGTCCAGGCCGTTTTCTCTTTATATATACAAATTTTATTTTACTTCAAACCCGAGATGTTCATATGCTTTCTTTGTAGCCACACGTCCGCGTGCTGTACGTTCTAGTAGTCCGAGCTGGATCAAGTACGGTTCAATGACTTCTTCCACTGTCGCTTCTTCTTCAGATAACGCAGCAGCCATAGTCTTGAGTCCCACTGGTCCACCGTTAAATTTTTCAATAAGTATTTCTAAGAATTTTCTATCAGAAGAATTTAAACCTATTTCATCTATCGCGAGCATGTTGAGCGCATCTTTTACTATTTTATGATCTAGATTGGTTTTGTTCTCAGTCTTACTTACTTGAGCAAAGTCGCGTGCTCGCTTCAAAAAGTAGTTTGCCGTACGCGGAGTGAAACGACTTCGCTTCGCGATTTCTTTTAAAGCTTCTTCGTCGAGTGTGATGTCTAAAAGTTTACTTGATCGGTCGATAATCTTTGCTATCTCTTCATTGGAATAAAATTCCAGTCGAAAAACCCCACCGGAGAATCGAGAACGAAGGGGAGAGGAGATGAGTGCCACGCGAGTCGTCGCTGCGATGAGTGTAAATGGTGGCAAGTCGAGCTGGATGGTGCGTGCGGAGGGGCCTTTGCCGATGATGATGTCGAGCACGCCAGACTCCATCGCTGGGTAGAGGATTTCTTCCACCATTTTATTTAGTCTATGTATTTCATCGATAAAAAGTATGTCGCCTGGGGCGAGGTTGGTCAGGATTGATGCAAGGTCGCCGACTTTTTCGATAGCTGGACCAGAAGTTATTTTCATTTGTCTGCCAGTTTCTTTTGCGATTAAATGTGCGATTGTAGTTTTGCCTAATCCTGGCGGACCATAGAAAAGAATATGCTCAGGAATATGTCCACGCTCTTCGGCTGCCTTCAAAAGTATTTTTACGTTGTCTTTTATGTGTTTTTGGCCGATGTATTCATCCCAGCGGGCAGGGCGCAGGGTCATGTCTAGGACGACGTCTTCAGTTTTGTTTGCCCCGCCATTGCGTGGGTCGTTATCTTTTTTACTTGACATTGGTTTCTTATTATGCTATACTACGGATGTTAGGGGTTTATACACACAGTATCAACAGACCTATACACATTATAGCATTTGCGTTCTTTTATATGTAGTAAAATAGTTTGTAGAGATGAAGGCATTAATCTCTAAGCAATCAGCCATCGGTTATACGGATTTGCATAGGACGTTCTGGTAGAATTTATTCTTTCTGGATCTATCCTATAATCATTTGTTACTCTTGGAGCCTAGCTTCAAAAGGATTGTTTAGAGATTAATGCTTTTTTTTATTTGTAATTATCAAAAACTATGATAACCACATTGATTACCGGAAGGGAAATTACCACCAACACACACAGTTATTCTCAACTGTAAGTTCAGGCTTTAGGGAAGTCCCGTATTGAATATAAATAAAAGAGATTAAAAAAATTACCAGAGTAATTACATTAAAACTAATTTAGCAATAACAAGCGGTCGCTTACTAATGCTAAATTAGTTTGAATTTCTTTTTTAGATGGAGTTCGTTGTCTATTTTTTCAGCTACAATGAAACGCACATATTTTCTAGCATTATATAATTCCACAATGAACTCAATTTCATTACTACAGGGGTAAGGATGCACTAACACTGATTTCTGAAGTTCAATTAGACCAATTTCTCGGAAATGTAGACGCAAAGAATCGCGCAACCTTTTTAACTTTTCAGGGATATCAAACATAACTATGTGCCATTTACCGTCCCATTTTGATGGCTTCTTGATTTCCAATTTATCAATATTAAACCTTAAGGCTTTTTGTTTTCCATTCTCGCTTAAAATAAGGGTACTTGTACCATCCTTATTGTCTTTTTCTTCGAGCAAATGGGAAGTGTATAAGGAGTTGATTGCTCTTTCCAATGCCTGACGATTTATTTTCCTCCATTCTTTTGGTATTTGTTCCAAAATCCACCAATGTTGTTTAGGGGATCTAGTCAAACCTAATGCCAGCCCAGCATACAAAAGCAAAAGCACTTTCTTTTTTAGATTTCCCATTCTTGTTTTATTTTGTAGCATACTTTCATTATAGCATTAACAAGCGGTCGCGTACTAATGCTAAATTAGGTTCTGTTGGTCATGGTTCCCGGATTTTTACTGCTGACTTT
>JBAXFB010000007.1:0-20141 GCA_037140115.1 bacterium
ATTTCGCTTTCTTAATTTTACTTAAAGTGATGCATAGGTGTTGACTCTAATACAGTTTACGTGTTACTATTACAATATGTTAGATATCAAAAATATTTCTGGTATTGTAGCTATCTTGCTTACACTGGTAGGATATATTCCCTATATTAAAGATACAATCAAAGGAAAGACGACACCTCATGCGTATACGTGGTTTACTTTTGGGCTAGTAACCGCCTTTGTATTTGCTCTTCAGCTAAGAGCAGGGGCAGGTATTGGCGCCTTTGTCACTCTGGTCATAAGTATTTCTGTGTTTGCAATTTTCTTTCTAAGTCTATTTAAAGGAGAGAAACATATTACTCGTTTCGATAAAGTATTTTTTGTTCTAGCATTGGTAGCATTAGCCTTCTGGGTAATAGTAAAACAACCTATCGTTTCCGTTGTCTTGCTTTCAGCGATAAACATACTTGCCTTTAGTCCAACAATAAGGAAATCTTGGAATAATCCTTTTTCAGAAACACTTTCCACCTACGTAGTAAATGCCAGTAGATATTTGCTGGCCTTGTTGGCGCTCGAACATTACAGTATTGTCACATATCTCTTTCCTTTGTCAGCCATGATAGTCACTTTTTCGTTTGTTGTAATTTTAGTTTCGAGGAGAAAAATTGTAAAAATTTAGGCTCTACAAAGTTTCTAGGAACTGGAAGATTTTTTCGTTCGTTAGAACATTTTCAGCATGCAGTCGAGCGCGTTCTGGGTCGGCTTCTTTGTAATGTTCTAGGATTGCTGCAACTTCGTTTGCAACGAGTTTCTCGTCTGCTTTGATCTTTTCAACTTTAGCTATTTCGTTTAGAATAAGCGCTAATTTTGCCTTCTTTTCACCCTCAGTGTGGAATTCCTTTCTGAGATCTTCAACTTTTTTATTCAAATGCTTTAAATAATCTTCAAATTTCAAGCCCATTTGCGTGATGTCGGACTCCATTCGGTATAGGATTTTATCGACTTCGATTTCAGTCAAAAGTTCAGGTACATCTATTTCACTATCTGTGATTATTTTTTCTATAATTTTTAGGCGAGTCTTTTCTTTTTGGTTATTTACCTTTTCTAGTTTTATACTTTCTTTTAACTTTGTTTTAAAATCTTCGACATCTTTGAACGGTCCAAGTGCTTGTACGAAATCATCATTTAGTTCTGGTAGTTCTGCCACTTCCTCTTCGTGTTTGTGTTCCTCGCCCTCCTTGTGCTCATGAGGCGCTACTTCTGCAATATGTTTTTTAGGAGCACGAGACTTTCTTATGTCCATGATTGTGTCTTCAAGATCTTTTTCAGTTACAGTAGTGTCTTTTTCGACATCAGTTATGTCTTTAACTATTGCCTTTGAAATCTTTTTATAGTCTGGAAGCTTTATTTCAGGTAAGGTAGTAGTTTTAATTTTAAAACTTAAAGGATTTTTGCGAGCCAATTTTGTAATTGCGATTTCTGGTCTGCTGATTGCATCTATCTTTTCTGACTCTAGAATCTTTGGGTAATGTTCAGAGATTGCTAGCTCCGCCATCTCTTCCAAGATGCTAATTTCTGGGATGTTTGAAAGCAAAACATTTTCTGGGACTTTGCCTTTTCGAAATCCATCCAAAGTTACATTTGCTCCAAGTTTTTTGAGCGCAGCCGCGAAATAGCCTTCAAATATGGCTGCATCTAGCTCTCCTTCGATTTCCACAACACTCTTAGGTAATTTTTTAACAGTTATTTTTTGCATCTGATTATCTTATATTTATTAGTGGTTTTTGTCAAAAAAAGCCCTCCGACTCGAGTCGGAGGGCTTTTTAAGTTTTCTCTGTGAAAATCTTATTTCAAGGTGTTTACATCAACTCCTGCATTGGTGTCCGTGGTGTCGAGTTCTTTACTTAGGCTGTCTAGTTGGGCAGATGCATTAGCACTATTTGTTGTTGGATCTGTGTTAGTAGTTTGATTTGCCACTATTGTGGTTTCTACTTTTGATTTCCAGATGTACACACCACCAAGAACCAAAATAACTATAATGACGATAAGTCCGATTATTGCCCCATTTGATTTTTTTTCAGGATCCATGTTTTTGTTTTTAGTTAATTAATAATCTATTAGTTTTGTGTACCCGTTGTACTTTCAGGTGTTTTGTTTTTATCAGTTTCTTTTAATGAGTCTATTCCAAGCTTTACTTTGCCCTTTAATGACTTTACAGCATCTTTCAAAGCAGCCTGTGCATCTTTGAGGAGGGTTTGAGTGTCTTGTGCAAGAGTCTTGAGCTTCGCCTTATCATCTGCTGAAAGTTCTTCAATAGAAGTAGAAAGTAGTGCGTCTATTTGGGAAATTTTGTCTTTAGCATCTGTCAACTTGGTGTCTGCAGTTGTCACAAAACCTAGAGCTACACTTACATCGACTCCCTTTCCCGACAGGCTATCGGTGAAAGATGTAATTTTTTGTTCTAATCCATCAAGGTTTTTTACAACGTTATCAAATCTACCCAATGCTTGCTCTCTCATGCCAAGTCTAAGCTTTTTGATCTTGGCTTGGTTTGCATCTTTTTCATTTTTTATACCTGCCTTCAAAGTGTCTAAACTTGCCTTGGCTTGCTCTCTTTTTGTGTTTGTCTTTATGTCCCAAGTCGCATTTGTCTTTCTCATTTCCATTAACTTCTTTGCACGCTCTCCATCCATCTTCAATTTTGGAGTTGATAGCTTTATGTTTTCTTCTGCATCAACTTTAATTGAGGTACCTTGTGTAGCTTTTACCTCTGCTTTTGCAACGTTTATCACTAATGCAAGAGCTAAAATCACGAATAAACCTAAATATTTTTTCATATTTTTATTGATTAGTTATCCTAATAATCTTGACCTATTCTATTATACACCTAGGAGCCTATTTACCAAACTTATCAGCGTAGAGTTTTTGAGATTTTTTGATAGCTTCAATTGCCTCCTTTTTGCCTTTGAATCCGTCTACTTTTACAACCACAGGTTTGCCCTTTAAGTTCTTTAGGTTTGTGAAAAAGTCTTGTAATTCTTTAAGTGAATGCTTGTTCAAGTCTTGTAGGTCTTTGACATCGTCCCATCTTCTGTCGTCCACTGGTACAGCAATAATTTTGTAATCTGACTCACCATCGTCAATCATCTCCATGACGGCCACAGGACGAGCGTTTACTAATATTCCAGTACCAATCGGGAATGTGGAAAGAAGTAATACATCAATAGCGTCCCCATCTTCCCAGAGTGTCTGAGGTACAAATCCATAGTCTACAGGATAAGCAGCAGCACCGTAATTTGCACGATCTAGTTTTATTAGACCTGTTTCTTTATCTATTTCGTATTTGTTGTGTGAGCCCTTAGGAATTTCAATTATGCAATTCATTTCCTCAGGTGCATTTTTACCTATTGTGATGTCGTGCCAAAGATTCATAGTGTTTATTATAATTCTATTATTTCTTTTTTTCAAGCTTTTCTTCAGAAGCAAGTTCAGGAGCTACAGTGCCGTCGCCTTTTATGTCGATTCTCCATCCAGTGAGTTTGGCTGCTAGGCGTACATTTTGGCCGCCTTTACCAATAGCAAGTGAAAGTTGGTCATCTGCTACTTCTACTATAGCTTTATGCTCTTTTTCATCTACTTCAATAGAAATAACCTTTGCTGGTGAGAGGGAATTAGAAACAAACACTTTAGGATCTATAGACCAAGGGATTATGTCTATTTTCTCTCCACCTAATTCTTGAGTAATAGTGTTTACCCTTGTACCTTTTTGGCCAACGCATGATCCAACAGCGTCAATGTGTTCATCATTTGAGTGTACGGCGATTTTAGAACGTGCACCTGGTTCTCTGGCGATGGATTTTATCTCCACGATTCCACTCTGGATTTCTGGAGCTTCCATAGCAAAAAGCTTTTCGATAAACTTTGGATGTGTACGAGAAAGCCCAAGGTTGATACCTCTTGGTGTGTCTTCTACGGAGTAAAGATAGGCTCGAACTCTTTGTCCTCTCTGGAAGAATTCTCCTGGAATTTGTTCTGCACCAGACAAAACGCCAGTAGCTCGGTTGAAATCTATGTAAACGTTACCTCTTTCTACTTTCTGCACAATACCCCCAATGATTTGGCCTTCTTTTGTACCATATTCATCGATGATAGAAGTGCGTTCTGCTTCACGGATCTTTTGGATAATGACCTGTTTTGCTGTTTGTGCAGCAATACGTCCGTAATCATCTCTAGATTCTAGAGGAAATACTACTTCATCGTTTAATTCTACGCCCTTTTTGATTTTTTTTGCGTCTTCTAGGAGCATGTGGTGCTCAGTATTGAAATGTACTCTTTCATCGCCCTCATCTCTGATTGAGTATTCTTCTTCTTTGCCGACATTTTTACTCTCTTCATCCATGATAGCGATACTATCGTCTACCACGATTTTTATCTGATAAAAATCAGTCTTTCCTGTATCAAGATCAAATTTAGCCCTTATAATTTGGCCTTTCTTGCCGTAATCTTTCTTGTAGGCAGCGGCCATTGCTTGCTCTATAGCATCAAGTATTTTTTCTTTTGGAATTTTTCTTTCCTCTTCTAATTGTTGTAACGCTGATTTGAATGTTTTTAAGTCTAACATTGTGATTGTATGTTATTTATTGATTAAAAAAAGCCCTGTTGCGACAGGACTCATACGTTCCTATACTATCACTTTTTGGGTTTTTTTGCAATATTGTAAAATGTGCAAAAGTTATACACACAAACAGCAAGTGCTGAAACTTTGTGTGCTATAATATTAGTGTTTCTTTTTAAAAAATTACTATTATTAATCAAATAAAAAATATGAAAAAAGTTTTCTCTATAATTTTGGTTTGTGTTTTGTCAGTCATTGTTGGCTTGTCTTTTGGGGCTAATGTGTATGCAGGAAATACTCCTCAAACAGTCGCAACTGTGAATATATATAATGCCAAGATTGATTCCCAAAATGGTAATGTCTTTAATTTGTCATTTGATATTTCTAACCGCATTGGGGTACAGCCAAATGTTAAGTACAGTGTTATTCTTTCTACTTCGACCACAACCACGCAAGCCGTCTTTGATGAACATGTCTATGATGAAGTTTTGAGTCTCGGCGAGAATGAAACTATACACAAAACTATCACTTACACAGCTCCGTCTGTACTAAGTGGTAAGTACGACCTCATGATTTCAAGTAAAAATGAGAGTGGTTTTCCTTTTGCTCTCGCGAGTTTGGGAAAGGTTACACTAGTGGCTTCCGCTTCCGGGGTTCAAATCAAAAATGATACTTGTTACTTAACGATTCAGGGTGAAAAAGGTTCTCCGCACTACACATTGCTTCAAGGGGTTGATGTTTTGCCTTCTGAGACGCTTGTCGCGAATTGTTCAGTCGTGAATAGTTCTTCTTCTGAGATCACAGTTACACCAAAGTTCACAACTACTAACAGAAACGCTTTTGGTTCTGTGGCCCCCCAAGAACAATCTTCCCTAAGTTCTATAACTTTAAAGGCGAAAGAATCAAAAATAATTTCACTTCAAATCCCAAAAGCAATCAATCCGCAAGCTTATAATACCGAGCTCGTCTTCACGAATTCTAACGGTGCTTCTGTTTCCAACGAAGTAGCTTTTCACTATGTGCTTCGAGGTATGAGTGCGACTATTCAACAAGCGACCTTTGATAAAGATGAGTATATGGCAGGGGATACAGCCCGAGTTTCACTTATAGTAAGTGGTACAGCAGATTCGTTTGTTGGTTCTAGAATTACTACTCCGACATCACTTACTAGTGCTTCTGTCCAGTATTCAATAATGGGGGATTCTGGTGCTTGTTCTGTGTTAGCTACCACAGTTTTTGCTTTAAGCAAGGCTTCGCTCAATGTACCTATCACAGCGGACTGTGTAAACCCAAAACTATCTGTGAATGTAAAAAATAATGGCGCAGTGATTGCTGAGAAAGATTTTTCTGTTGCAACAAAAAATAACAACCAGGGCGTAATTGCTGTTTTGGAAAATCAACCATACATTATTCTGCTTGTTGTAGGTCTTGTGGTTCTAGCCTTATGTATTTGGCTCTTGCGAAGACGATCCACCATGCTCGCAGTATTTTTACTTGTGATAGGTGGTGGACTTTTCATGTTCGGCGGTTCAGCAAAGGCGGATACTATAATTTTCGGCAATCCAGATAGTCCTGAAGCGTATGCAACTATTAATTTTAGTAAAAGCTCCTACGCGACAAATGAAAATGTAATCGTATTAGGTGATGTACAAAGCATTACTTGTAGTAATTTGTACCTTCATATAAAGGTATATTTAAGTGATATAACTTCTAGCGCAACCCCACCTATTTCTTATGGCACTTATCGTCCAGTTTGGGATGCTTACGCAGGAGCTTACACAAACACTGAGCCAAACTATCCTCATAAATTACTTAATTCTGACCCTAATCATTATGTGTCTTCTGGGCAGTACACCTATGTGTCACCTCAAACTAACACCCCAGGCACGTATTATGTGCACACAAGTAATATATTTGATGAACTTGAGCCCAACGGTGGTAATTATAGAAATATATCCCTGCCTTTTGCTGTAACGGCACCCGTAGGCAACATGACAATCTCTGCAACAAGTATAGTTTGTAATAGTGAAACAGATCTTCCAAACTGGGGAGCTTCTAGTTCAGAAATTATTACTTCTGGCACTGCAGATACTTTTTTGAGTAGCCATCCAAATTGTCACAAGACACCTTGGAATTTTTATTGGAGTCCAGGTACTCCTCAGGTTGGTCAATGGACACCGTTTACTTCTAACAGTGGAATAAACAACACTACTACAATTCCGATTCCTAGTCAGGGTGCTGCTTGGGTTTCTGAAGAAATAAGGTCTGGCTATATACCATTTGCTGGGGGGTCTAATAATGTTTCTGCTGAACTTTATTGTTATGATGATGGATTAATGTACGATAACATTGACCTTGTCAATCATGTTGCTGCTGGTGGTACATATTATTGTATTGGATTTAACGCCCCAAATGTGCCTCCGGTTTCATTACCAACTGTTAGCACAAATCCAGTTTCAAGCATTACTTCAAGTACTGCTATATCAGGAGGAAACATAACATCTAACGGTGGTGGTGCGATAACAGCAAGTGGTGTGGAGTGGAGCATATTAAGTAATTTTTCAAGTTTGGTATCAAAGACAGTTGATGGTGCTACTACTGGATCATGGTCTAGTACGATGTCTCCTTTAGCTTCTAGTAATACATATTTCGTACGCGCTTACGCTACAAACAGCGCCGGTACTGCATACGGCACCCCTATTCAGTTCTCCACTTTATCATCTGCAATTACTGTGACCTTTACTAGTACTTCAACTTCTATTACAAGAGGTCAGTCTATCACTCTGTCTTGGACTTCAAATGTGGGATCTTGTACTGGTACCAACTTCAATACTGCTGGGACTGCTTCTGGTAGCGCAACATTAATTCCAGATGCAACGACTACGTATTCTGTAAATTGTGGTGGGCAATCTGCTTCGGTGACAGTGTCAGTCAAAATAAAACCAAAAGTTATTGAACCAGGGCAATAGAAAGTCTACAAAGAAATCCCCAAACGGGGATTTTTTTGTTATAATACTTCTATATGCAAATCGACGATGAACAGTTTAAGAAATTTATTTTAGAATCAGGTTTGGTTTCTAAAACTGATTTTGAGGCTGCTCTTAGCGAATCTGAAACTAAAAAACAAAAAGTTGAGAACATTTTACTTTCTCTTGGAAAAATTTCAGAAGCTGATCTAAAACGCACCGAAGCTTTTGTGCTTGGTATACCATTTATAGGACTTACGAAACAGAAGGTGGATTTTGCTGTATTGTCTTTGATTCCCGAACCTATCGCACGCAATTACAATATCGTCGCCTACAACAAAAGTGGCGACAGGCTTGAAGTGGCGATGCTGGACGTCGATGACTTGCCGGTGATTGATTTCATAAAGAAAAGATCTGGCTTAAAAATATTACCCAGACTGACTGATACAAATTCTATCAAGTCCGTATTGGTGCAATATAGGAAGAGTTTGCAGGCTGAGTTTCAAAATATTATCCAGAAAGAGTCTAGCGCTATTGGAGACGCACTTAGTAAGGAAGGTGAAAAGTCAGGTGAAAAATCCGAAGAAGAACTAAAGCAAATGGCTGAAGACTTGCCAGTCATAAAGATTGTGGATTCTTTGATAGATCATGCGATTCTGCAAAATGCATCTGATATCCATATTGAGCCAGGAGAAAAAGAATTAACTGTGCGATATCGCATCGATGGTATTTTGCATGACGCGATGGTGCTTGATAAAAATGCTGGTGCGGGCATCACTGCGCGTATCAAGGTCTTGTCCAACTTGAAGTTGGATGAAAAGCGTTTACCTCAAGATGGAAGATTTAAAAAAGAACAAGAAGGCGAAAAAATTTCTTTCCGTGTTTCTACCTTGCCGACATTTTTTGGCGAGAAAACTGTTATGAGAATCTTGAAGGAAAGTAAACATGGATTTGCGCTGGAGACACTTGGCTTTCATGGGGAAGGGCTTGAGAGGATTTATGCTTCTTTGAAACAAAGGACAGGAATGGTGCTCGCGACTGGTCCGACTGGTAGTGGAAAGACGACCACTCTCTATACTGTGCTTGATATTTTAAACAAACCTGAAGTAAATATTTCTACAGTAGAAGACCCGATCGAGTATCAAATGCCCCGTGTGAATCAGACTCAAGTCAAACCCGAAATCGGACTTACGTTCGCGAATGGGCTTCGCTCACTCCTGCGTCAGGACCCAGACATCATCATGGTGGGAGAAATCCGCGATAACGAAACAGCGAGCCTGGCGGTCAATGCATCTTTGACTGGACACTTGGTGCTTTCGACGATTCATACGAACTCAGCCTCCGGAGCCATTCCACGTTTGACCGACATGGGCGTGGAGCCATTTTTAATCACCGCAACAGTAAAGACAATCATCGCACAAAGACTTGTGCGTAGACTGACTGCGAGCAAGGCCAAGTATTTTTTATCAGATGCTGAAATTAAAAATTTAGCCAAAGTGATTGATCTCGATAGGGTTTTGGGATTTTTAAAAACAGAAAATATTATTGGCCCGAATGATTCCTGGGATAAAATTCCTTTTTATAAAGCTGCCAAAAGTCCTGATTCTGAGGACGGTTACGGTGGGCGTACAGGCATACATGAAGTTTTGAAAGTGACTGCTACAATCAAAGAGATGATTATTTCCGGTAAATCGCAGGATGACATAGAGATCCAAGCCAAAAAAGAGGGAATGATGACGATGATTGAAGATGGGGTGTTTCAGGCTGTGCTAGGAATGACGACTTTGGAAGAAGTGTTCCGTGTGGTTTCTGAGTAAAAAAATATGCTTTTCAAGTACAAAGCCAAAACAAAAACAGGGCAGATAATCGAGGGTATGCAAGATGCCCCTGATCGTTTAATTCTTGCGCGGGATCTGCGTAGTCATGGGATCACACCTTTATCTATCACAGAAAAAAATAGAGAACTTTCGGATAATCCTTCTCCTGTTTCAACTATTTTCTCAAGGGTGAGTGTGAATGAGCAAATCATTTTAACTAAAAATTTAAGTGGAATGTTGAAGGCTGGACTTTCTATCTCGCGTGCATTATCTGTGCTTAAAAAACAAACTAAAAACCCAAAACTTACTAATATTTTGGTTTCAATTTCTGATGCGATAGATGGTGGTGATACATTTTCAACTGGTCTTTCTAAATTCCCAGATGTTTTTTCGCCACTTTTTATCTCAATGGCTCGTGCTGGTGAAGAGTCTGGCAACCTCGCAGGTGCACTAGCAGACATAGGCATCAACTTAGAGAAAGCTCATTCGCTAACCAAGAAAATCAAAGGCGCACTGATCTATCCAGGAGTTATCATGTCAGCTATGGTCGTAATAGGAATTTTGATGTTCGCCTTCGTCGTGCCTACTTTAGCGGGGACATTCAAAGAGCTTGGTGTGAAATTGCCGGCTTCCACTCAAGCACTTATATTCTTTGGTAATTTTTTCTCACACCATTTACTTTTAACTTTTGTACTACTCATCGCTCTTGCTTCTGGTGTTTATTTTCTTTTCAAGGCGCAATTTATGTCTAAGTATATTGATTATGTAATCCTCCGAATACCTGTGGTGGGGAACTTAGCTAAGGAATTAAATACCGCTCGCACTGCGCGGACAATATCCTCGCTGCTTTTAGCAGGGGTGTCGATAACTCGCGCGGTAGAAATCACCGAAGACGTTGTGCAAAATATTTATTACAAAAAAGTACTACACGATGCAGGCATAGCTATAGAAAAAGGTGCTCCGTTCTCAGAAGTATTTGAAGAAAATAGTCAGCTTTATCCAATCATGATGTCTGAGATGATACAAGTCGGGGAGGAGACGGGTAAGCTTTCCGACATGCTTCTTGAGATTTCTTTGTTTTACGAAGGAGAGATAGAAAATAAAACCAAGAATCTTTCGACCATTATCGAGCCAGTGCTTATGATCGTGATCGGTGCCGGTGTCGGATTCTTTGCAATATCCATGATTTCACCGCTTTATTCAATCTTGGGAAGTATTAGTTAGTTTTTTGTACACGAAAAATACAGTGCATAGTATGAGGCAGGTTATTATTGCGCAGGATAGATAAAAGGAAAATTCTCCTTGGTCTGTCTTGTTGTCGGGGCTGGCGGCTGGCGCAGTCTCCGTGTGAAGAGGGGTTTGGGTGGGATTAGTTACAGGAAATGCTCCGTCTCTGGTTGTGCTGTTAATGTTTCCAGAAATATTCGCCTCAGCACCTTTCGGGATTGGTTGTAAAGATTTTGAATCAGGGAAGATGGCTCTTTTCATATTTTTTTTAATTGATTATTAATTTCTAATTAGTTTAGTTGCTTGTCCAACTTAATTGTTTATATCCGGCAGCTGAAAGTGGGAAAGATGGCGGGGGAGCGTAGAGAAGATTGTTGTCATAGGTATCTATGGTAGTAGTATAGCCTGAGACATTATTATTGCCACCGTTTACCCATGTCCAAGTCCATTGCCCAAAAGTCATAATTGCCCCATAGATTGATATACTATTTTTTATAGCGACATTGCCTGGGTAATAGAAAAATTGCGTACTTCCGTTTTGGGCAATGAGGGCGGCATCGATTTCTAAGTTTGTCGGAGCTCCGTATGTTACAACGAGATCTTTCTGAGCGAGAAGTCCCAGCACGCTTGTGCCATCTTTCGCCTGATACACTAAGTTTTTCGGTATATAAATATTTGGGGCAGTGGCCGCCACGTAGGGAAGTTTCGCAGCTGCGAGCATTACTCGCCCGTTCACTGTGCCCTCTACCCAAGTGTTGTCTTCTATGTATATTATCCCATTAGCTGGTATCGCCACTGTGTACTGAAGGGTTCTGTTGTTGTAATCAATTTTTTCATTGTGGGCGACTCCATTCACATCCCAAGCAGCAGGAGTATTTACAAGTGAAGTTACTTTGTAGACAGAAACTGTACCAGCACTATTGAATACTATAGAATACCCGTTTGCATTCGAGGGTGGTAAATAAATCCCTGCGCTCTGGGCCGAACTTTTTAATGTTGCCAAGTTGGCAGTCAAGGAAGAAAAATCAACTGCGGGTATCGGGAATTGCCAGAAACTTTGCACGCCCGCGCTGGCGCTACCCCAGACTCCGTTTTTGGTAGATGAAGGCGAACAGCCTTGAGAAGCTCCGCAGGTGTAGGTTGATTTGGCTGACTGAATAGGCGCATTACCAACTCCATCGAAACGAATTCCATTATTCGATTGCATTTGTCCATTGACAGTTTCACTTGGTCCAATCCATATTACGTCATTGCTTAGGAATGAATATACTGCAAGTGATGGTAGGCCGTATCTTGCTGTAATTGACTTTGTGTTCCCAGGGCTGAGAGTTGTGGAGCCAGTCGAAGTAATCGTGACAATCGTTGATCCATTGACTGGGGGAGTGACGACAAGACTGTACTGGCCAAGCACTGTTTGGGTGTCTGAATCGAGATATGTATGTACATAAGGGCCATTATTATTTGTGCCGTCTTTGTAATCAGCTGGGAAATGGGCTAAATGCCATTGATAATAATTTATGCCTGCTTCCGCTATTTGGAGCGCCTGTTCTTTATTTGCATTTGATCGAATGACCTGTGTTTCGGTCGCCGTCCAGCGAATAATCGGAAACATGATCAGGGAAAAAACAAAAATTACTATAAGCAATGTAATTAGTGTTTCTCCTTTATTCAGTTTGATTTCTTTTGTATCCATTTAATTACCCAGATTATTTTTCAAATTTCTAATTGTGGCTCCGGCGTTGACCGTGAATGTTGCAGTTCCATTTTTGACAGTATCGTTTAGCACGATCAGATTTAGTTTTATAAATTTTACTTGGTTCACATTCACTGGCTGGGTTAAGGCACTTGTTACCCCATTATAGTTCCCATCATAGTAGTAGAAAAGTGGACTAGCCCCCAAAGACATTCTCGTGAGTAATGTTGTGACTACTTCATTCCCCACATTATATCCGAGCGGATTTCCTGATGGATCAATGACCCCTTTATATAGAGTATTGCCAGCTATATAGTATCTAACTCTTGAGACTGTCCCATTACCCTTGGGGGCGGTGGAGAAGAAAATGAGTTCTGTGTCTGAGGCTTTGTTTATTGGGTATGACCCATTTATTCCATAGTCTGAATTCCGTAACTCATTTACAAACATATTACTAATTCTTCTCGC
Organism: bacterium; assembly: GCA_037140115.1. Classification (GTDB taxonomy): domain Bacteria; phylum Patescibacteriota; class Minisyncoccia; order Phycocordibacterales; family UBA9973; genus UBA9973. The sequence goes on from JBAXFB010000007.1 coordinate 12,766, forward strand.
TTGGTCGATGTTATCTAAGGCCGAAAATTCTTGTTTGCTAATTACAAAAATATCTTTGAGCATTAAGCTTGTTCCCGCCATTATGATGCCAAAGATGGCGATCGTGACGAGCGTCTCGACGAGAGTAAATCCGGCTATTTTTGAATGGTTATTGTTATGCATTTAATTGAGCAATATTTCTAATGACTGATAACCCTTGATATTTAAGTTTGGAATTGTTTTTGTTGTATATCCTGGTGCGCTGACTGTGACATTGTAAGTTCCTGGTTGGCCTGATGCTTCTGGGGATGCTGTGAGCCCAGGGAACATAACTTGTCCGGGAGTAAAACACCCTGAAACGTAATTTATATTTACACTAGTAACTGTAGGATTTTTACTTGTATCTGAAGTAGATAAATATGTTCGATATCTTACGTACTGATTATTGTCGTGACCAGTACTTATAGTCGTGCCCGGTGTTGTGTAGTATGTTCCGCTCGTTCCATCAGGACCGAGGAAATTCCAAGTCGCGTTGTCATTATTTGTGGCTATTTGTAATTTTACACTTACGCTTGGGTCTTGAGAGGAAGGTTGCCAATCTAGTGTCGTATAGTTCGTCGATGCACTGCCGGTATCAAACGTAGAAGATTCTAACCAGCCCGCACTTGAGAGGGTGTGGCCGCTGCCATTAATGAGTCGCATCGCGAGCGGGGTATCGGTTGTGCTGATGTCTCCATCATCTTGAAAATATTTCGTTGTGTCACTCCATGCGGCTTGGCCAACCCCTCCATTCCAATATTGTTGACTCCACAGACTTCCTCCAGTTACGCCGCTCGTATTTACTACTGGGCTCGAGTTGGTAAGTGTTACCGTCGCTCCTTCGATTGGGTTTCCCGTACCAGAATCTTTGACGATGGCGAGCAAACTATTCGCGGTTTTTGCTCCCAAGATTAAATTAAATAATTGCGTGGTGTTAGGCAAAAGATTTATTTGTTGTATTGGCGAAGAACCATAAATCATATACGTATTTCCGACAAGTGCCGGAGTGTAATTATCCCATTCAATATTATTAAGAGGAATTTGCCCAGCATTGTTTGAAGTGAAACTATTATTATATTTAAAAACATTTGGTGTGCCGATAAGTTTGGCTCCTTGTATTCCAACTCCGACTGACGATATCGCGTGACATGTTTGATTGAGGGTGTTAAAAGTGAGATTGCTGGTTTTATCTATGGCGAAGCTTATTTGAGTCACTTGCCCGTTTGCAATTGTCGAATCGGGTTTGGTTGGGCTTGGATTCCCGCCACTTATCGCATAAGTTTGGTCGGAAGAATAGCCGTTTTTTGTGACAACGACATGGTAGCTGTTAGAACTATTAGGAAGACCAACCTCAATCCATTTTCCGTTTGCGTCGGACTCTCTCGTGAGGTTGATGGTAGGACTCAAGGAATTATTGGTGATACTTATTGTGGCAGTTGGCACCGGTTGACCCACCGCATCTATGACGCTTAAAAATAAAGCTCCGCCGGAGGCGAGGCTTTCAAGTCCAGTCGGTACGATGTTTGTTACAAAGCTGCTGACTTTGTTTGTGGTAGTGTTTTTTATTGAAACTTTAACTTGCTTGTAATCATTTGGGGCAGCATCAGTAGAAAGCAGCGCCGTGCCATCAGCGGAATCATCAAGATACGTGACTTCATAATACACTTGGTAGGTGGTGGCGCCCATCGTAGTACTCGTCGGATTATTTGAGTCGGGCAAGCTACCGTGAGGGTTACCTTGCACCGTACCGATTTGCGAATATGGAAGATTGCGTGCAATTTCTAAATATTGGCCGGCCAAATATGAGACTGTCGCGCCTTCTCGATTAGATATCGTGCTCTTTGAGACTGAAAAAAATGTCTGATAAACAACACCAACTATCATTACAAAAATTGCAATGCTGATTAAGCTTTCGATTAAAGTAAAACCTTTTTGATTTTTATGAGAAGTCATAAACATATATATTTTAACGTATTATGATATAATCCACAATATGTTTAAGAAGATAATCATAGGTAATTGGAAGATGCACCCAGTGACCTTGAAAGAAGCTCAAGCGATTTTTGCAGGCATTGCAAAGAGTGCTTCTCGTATTCGCAAAATTGAAATTGTAGTTTGTCCGCCATTTCTGTATTTAGAAAAATTAAAAAAAGTATCCAAGAAGATATTTATCGGTGCTCAAGATGTGTTTCCTGGCGACGTCGGCGCGTTTACAGGAGAAATCTCTGCAGAAATGCTTGCAAACATTGGGATTAAATACACTTTAGTAGGTCATTCTGAAAGACGAGCTTTGGGCGAAAATAATTTAGATATTAATAAGAAAATCAGATCTGCTATTTCTGCAGGACTTGTGCCGATATTGTGTGTTGGTGAATCAAGTCGTGATGAAAATCATGAGTATTTTAATTTTGTGAAAACTCAAATCGAGGAATGCTTGGCGGGAATTCCAAAGAATTTAATTTCCAAAATTATTATTGCCTATGAGCCAATCTGGGCCATATCTACGACAGCCAATCGTCATGACGCGACTTCTGTGGATTCAAGAGAGATGGCAATTTTTATACGCAAAGTGCTTTCAGATAAATTTGGTCAGGAATCCAAACATACTAGAGTGCTTTATGGTGGATCAGTTAATGAAAAAGATGCCGGCGAATTTCTCAAAGATGGCGGAGTGGATGGATTGTTAGTTGGTAAGGCGAGTTTGGATACGAAGAAATTTACAGAAATAATAAATATTGCAGAAGATTTATAGATCTATGAAATTAAAAAAATTAGAAAGTATGAATGTTGCCGGCAAGACTATTCTTTATCGTGCGCCGTATGACATTGATACAGTAGAAGTGAACGGAGTGTTAGAGCTCGGAGATGATATGCGCATACGCGCAACGGTTTCGACTCTAGAATATTTACTCAAACAAAATTGTAAAATAGTAATTCTTACATATGTTGGCCGTCCGAATGGAAAAGTAGTCGAGGATCTGCGCACAACTCCTCATGCGAAAAGACTTGCTGAACTTTTAAATCATGCAGTAGACAAGATAGATGACTGTATTGGGCCTTTAGTTGAAGAAAAGATAAAAAACATGAAAGGGGGGGATGTTTTAATGCTTGAAAATGTAAGGTTTTACAAGGGTGAAATGGAAGATGACGACGAATTTGCAAAAAAGCTTTGCGTTGGTAAGGAACTGATTGTTTTTGATGGTTTCCCGCAAGCGATGCGAATCCATGCTTCAACCACCGGCATCGAAAGACATCTGCCAGCAGTAGCGGGATTTTATTTGCAGCATGAGGTGGACACGCTATCCAACTTACTTGAAAATCCAAAACGTCCACTCACCGTAATTATCGGTGGGGCAAAAATTTCCGACAAAGTGGATGCGGTCAATAATTTATTAAAAATTGCCGACAAAGTGTTGGTGGGTGGGGCAGTTGCAAACGTTTTTTTGAAAGCGGAAGGTCGCGAGCTCGGAAGTTCTTTTATTGAAGATGTGTTTGTGGACACAAAACGAAGAGAAAAAAAAGATTGGGTGGTGTATGCGAAAGAAATTTTAGAAAAATACAAAGAAAAAGTAGTGTATCCGGTAGATGTGGTCATTTCAGACGGAAAAGAAGTTAAAACGATAGACATAACTCAAGCAGAAGTTCCGGGCGGGTGGATGGCGCTTGATATTGGTCCGAAAACGCAAGAATTATTTTCTAATATTATAAAAAATTCAAAAATTGTGTTTCTCGGAGGGCCAATGGGCAAGTTTGAAGATGAAAAATTTTCTCTTGGTTCAAGGGCAATACTTCTCGCGATGAAAAATTTAAAAGAAAATGGTAGTGGCGATACGATTATAGCCGGTGGTGACACCATAGATGTAGCCAGGAAGTATACAAATCTCGAAGACTACTCGCATGTTAGCCTAGCCGGCGGAGCAACGCTCGAATTCTTAGCAGGTAAAACTCTGCCTGCTCTTATTCCACTTACGACATGAGATCTGATTTATGTCAGAGCATTTCTTGAGTGATACTCGAATATTGTACCTTGGTACATCAAAACTTGACCATATTTTGCTTATATGATAGACTATAATCATGTATATAGAAAGATATCCAAAAATTGAGGATAAAATCGAAGCCGGCAAAGTGCTTGTTGTTTATGGCGCGAGACAAGTGGGCAAGTCATCCCTAGTTAAAAAATACTTAGAACAAATAGAGAGAGGGACCTCACCCGTTAGAGTGAATTTTTTTAATGGAGAAGATGTGAATGTCCAGGCTATTTTTTCATCAATGAATTTAATAACACTGGGTGAGGCAGTAGGAAATTCGGCGCTCATCGTTATCGATGAAGCACAAGTCATACCAAACGTTGGCATTTCTCTCAAGTTGCTTGTAGACACAAAACCAAATCTAAAAATTATTGTAACAGGTTCTTCTTCTTTTGAGCTTTCAGGCCAAATAGGAGAGCCCCTTGTCGGAAGGATGAATGTTATTACTCTCTTGCCTCTCTGGGAGAGAGAAATAAAAGAGGCAGGACTGCTCGATTCTATTACGAGTCTTGATTTTGCTTTACGCTTTGGCCGCTATCCAGCTGTTTTTAAGGAACCAATTATTGAAAAAAAGAAAGAAATAGTTACTAATATTGTAAATGGCTACCTTCTTAAAGATATTTTGGCATTTGAACAATTTAAAAATTCAAAATTAATTCTCGATTTATTAAAGCTCCTCGCCTACCAGATTGGGAATGAAGTTTCGGTGTCTGAAATTGCGACCAAACTATCCATTAGCAGGAATACTGTTTATAGATACTTGAATTTACTAGAACAGAATTTTATTATTTTCTCTCTCCGGTCCTTTTCCAAAAATCAGAGAAATGAGATCCGTAAAAAGGAAAAGTATTATTTCTACGACCTAGGTATTCGAAATGCTCTCATCGAAAATTTCGATCCCATTGATATTCGAGGCGATATTGGAGCTTTGTGGGAGAATTTTCTAGTGATAGAAAGATTGAAATATAATACTTACACGGATCCCTTTAAGTCTGTCTATTTTTGGCGCAAATTATCTGGAGCAGAAGTTGATTTTGTCGAAGTATACAGCGACCACATTGATGGTTATGAGTTCTCTTTCAAAGAGAAAAGAAATAAGAAGTCAAAAGCTTCATGGCTCGCAAACTATACGAATGCTACTTGGGTAAATATTCACAAAGAGAACTATAGAGATTTCATCTCATAATTTACAACAAAAAAGGAAGTGTATAATGAATGATTAGGAAGATCTAAAGATATTCGGTAATTTTCTTTGCGTTTTCTTTAAAATTCTTTAAATCGCCTTCGATTTCTGGCCAGACCCAGATGTGAGCGTGGGGTACTTCTTCGCCATAGATTTGCGAGCGAACTATTTCAGCATTGAATGCTTTTTTTTGAGCTAGAGCTATTTTTTTTACAATTTCAAAATATTCGCCAACATTAGGCACATCCCAGACCCATCGGTAATGTGTTTTAGGGATGATTTGTGTGTGGCCGGGGCCCTGGGGATTGATATCTAAAAAAGCTAAGAAGTTTGCGTCCTCGTACACTATCTCCGCTGGGATTTCTCTTTTTATTATTCGACAGAAGATGCAATTGTCCATAAGTATATTGTAGCAAATTATGCTAAAATTTCACTCATGAAACAGTACAGCGAGCTGCTTAGAACACTTTTAGAAAAAAGAGGCATTACAGATGAAGCTCAGGCTGAGATTTTTCTAAACCCAGATTACAAAAGAGATTTGCATGACCCTTTCTTGATGAAAGACATGGAGCGTGCGTGCGTGCGCTTGTATGAGGCGATCGAGAACAATCAAAAGGTTGTGATTTATTCTGACTACGATTGCGATGGGATTCCTGGCGCTGTTATTTTACAGGATTTGTTTAAAGAAATAAATTATAAAAACTATCAAGTATATATCCCACAAAGAAATTCTGAGGGCTATGGTCTCAATATGGAAGCGATAAATAAATTTGCGGAGACTGGTGTCAAATTAATTATAACCATAGACTTGGGTATAACAGCTATTGCTGAAGTAGCACAAGCCACTGTGGATGGTATGGATGTAATAATTACTGATCATCACCTGCCTCACGCCACGCTACCTAGGGCGTATGCGATTTTGAATCCTAAAACAGATTCATATCCAGAAAAAATGTTGTGTGGTTCGGGCGTGATTTTTAAATTTATACAAGGTTTTTTAAAAAAGTATGGATTGTATTTTAGGGTGAAAGACGGCGCAGAAAAGTGGATGCTCGACATGGCTGGACTCGCTACACTTTCAGACATGGTGCCCCTCTTGGGAGAGAACAGGGCGATAGCGTCGTTTGGAATGAAGGTTATCCGCAAGTCTCCACGGCCCGGACTTCAGAAAATCTTAGCAAAGATGAATATTGATCAAAAAACTCTTTCTGCGGATGATATAGGTTTTATGCTTACACCTAGACTCAACGCTGCTTCGCGAATGGACGACCCGATGCGGGCTTTTGATCTACTTTCAACTGACGATGTGGTGCAGGCTGGAATCCTCGCAAATTATTTATCAAAAATAAATGATGAACGTAAAACTATTGTGAAGTCCATCATGCATGAAGTTGGTAAAAAATTTGAAAAAATAGAAATGAGGGAAGTAATAGTGGTGGGCAATCCATCTTGGCGTGTGGGCATTCTTGGGCTCGTCGCTGGAAAAATTTCTGATGAATACAAAAAGCCGGTGTTCGTGTGGGGAAAGGATGAAAACGATTGCATCAAGGGTTCTTGTCGCAGCGACGGATCAGTGTCGGTGGTCGAGCTCATGACTGCGACGAGTGAATCATTTCTAGACTTTGGCGGACACGAACTTGCGGGCGGTTTCACTGTGCATACTGATAAGATTCATTTCTTAGAAGAGCAGTTGTCTCTAAATTTTAGTAAAGTTAAACGACCTACCGTCGCGGGTGAATATAAGGTTAATTTTGATGTGAAGACTACTCTCGACGTTATAAATATGAAAAGCTGGCGGGAAATAGAGAAGCTCGAGCCGTTTGGTTTTTCAAATCCCAAACCGGTTTTTCTTTTTGAGGGAGTGAAGGTTGAGAAACTTAAAAAGTTTGGTAAGAATGGTTCTGGAGAGCACCTAGAGATAACTTTTTCGGATGGTCGTGCTCGAGCCATAGCCATCGCATTTTTCTCAAATTCAGAATCTTTCAAGAAGCCTTTAGTTGAAGGTTTGGCGGTGAATTTGTTTGCCACTTTTGACCTGTCTAGATTTCGTGGACGAGAAGAGCTAAGATTAAGGATAGTTGATATCCAATGAAGAAAGAAAAAATTATAATTTATACAGATGGAGCAGCGAAGGGGAATCCAGG
>JBAXFB010000008.1:0-18612 GCA_037140115.1 bacterium
GAAATGCAATCGTAGCAATAGGATATGTGATAACAATATCATCTTCTGTTTCTTGAAACGTTAACACATTCTGTGCCTTTAGGATTTTACTAAAAGTAGACAAGTCCTGCTTCTCAATTCCCTTACTTGCAAAACGTTTCTTCATTGAGAAAGGAACCATCGACAATTGTTCATCAGATACCCTTCCTCCTACCCCCTCAATTAATCCTCTTAAGTTTTCAATGGTAGGGACATGAACTTCGTCGATTATTCCCTCAATTCTTTTTACTTCATTTTCTATTTGGTTAATAACATTTCTTTCTTCTTCTGTTTGCGCAAAATGATCCATTAAAATTATTATCCCATCATCATTCAATACTCTTAGCTGCTCGGCGATGATTCTTGGGTAGTCTGCTTCTTTAACATTATTTAAACCTGCTCGACAAAATACAATATCAAAAGATTTATCATTTAAGCTCATAGCTGTGGCATCTGACAATACTCGTTCATCACTCTCTCCATAAGCATCCGAAGACAACATATGCTTGCTTCCATCTTGGTACACAACTTTTATTCCAGGAAATAGTTTTTGCATGTTTCGTCCAACGAGTCCGGTCCCCGCCATAGAATCGAGGCAACGCACCGAAGAACGATCTTTTTGCCCAAGATGTTTTTCTACAATTTTTGCTATTTGTTTGAATGAAGCCGGATCTTTAAAATGATCGTATGTTTCGAGATACTCAGGCTTCCGCACATCAAACTGAGATTTTCCTACTGAGGGTTCCTCCATAAATTATTTTTAACACAAATTTAAATAATAAGAAACTATGTGACTAGGTCTTGCCTAGTCGAAGTAGTTTTTAAGACGAGAAATTTTCTCATGCTGTCGTAGTTTCTCGTGCACCTTGGCTTCGATCTGACGAATACGTTCACGAGTAACTCCAAATTCTTCACCCACTCTCTCAAGAGTGTGCTGTATGCCATCGAGTAAACCGTAACGCATCTCTAGAATTTTGCGTTCTTTTGGATTTAGTTCATCTAAAACTTCACGGATTTGGTCAGAAAGAATACGACGAGAAGATTCTTGGTCTGGGCGCAAGATTTTATCATCTGGGATAAAGTTCTCAAGTGTAGATTTATCATCATCATCACCCACTGGCTGCTCTAGGGACACAGTCTCTTGTGAAATATTTTCAATGACGTGAATTTTTTCTACAGGAATTCCCATCTCAGTCGCTATCTCTTCTGCTAAAGGTTCACGGCCCAAATCTTGCGAAAGTCTTCTGTGGGTTTGTTTATATTTAGAAATAGTTTCTACCATGTGGACTGGGATACGAATAGTGCGAGACTGGTCAGCAAGCGCACGAGTGATGGATTGACGAATCCACCAAGTCGCATAAGTCGAAAATTTATAACCCTTAGTCCAGTCGAATTTCTCCACCGCCTTAAACAGACCAAGGTTTCCCTCTTGAATCAAGTCAAGCAAGGTCAGGTTTGCCGATCTACCTACGTATTTCTTTGCGATAGATACCACCAAACGCAAATTGGCACGAGCAAGCAAATTCTTTGCTTCAAGATCCCCTTTTTCAATTCTTTTTGCAAGATCCTTTTCGTCACTAGCATGAATTAGCGGATATTGACCTATTTCTTTCAAATACATTTGGATAGAGTCATGCATTGTGCCCTTGTTTAAATCCTTGTCTGTCGCGTCTACATTTAGGTTCAGCAAATTTCCACCCTCAAGCACGTCAATGCCCGCCACTGCGAATTTCTCATAAAGCTCGTCCAAAAAAAGAATATTATTTTCAATGTCTGGGAAAGTCTTAAGAATTTCATCATAAGTGATGAACCCTCGCTTTCGTCCTTTCTCGATAAGCTCGTTCGACATGCGCGCGAGATTCTCAACCTTCTTCTCCGAAGAAGATAGCTTTTTCGCAACATCTTTTTTGACTTTTTTAGGCAACTTCTTTACTGGAACTTTTTTTACCACCTTTGCTTTCTTGATTATTTTTTTTGTTTTTGTTTTTTTCATATTATTTTCTTTAACGACTATTTTTAATTTCTTCTTTTCTTTTATTTATTTTATCGATCTTTTTTAAAATTTCTATTTCCCCTGCCTGCGCAGTCAGGTCTTTTTTATCTTTTAAATTTTTGAACTCTACCATCGTCCTCATTAATTCTTCATTTAAATATTCTTCTTCTATTGATAACAACATTTCCTCTACATCTTTCTTTAAATTCTCCGTACTAAAGTAGAATGCTTCGGCCTCGTAAATCAAATCTTCTCTTATGTCTTTATATATTTCTTTAACTTTAATCAGTTTTTCAAAAATGATACTCGGCTCTATGACTTTTTCTTTAAGCCCTTCTTGCCAAAAGGCTATCCCGAGCAACCTGCGTTCTATTGGGTCTTTTCTTAATTTCTTCTCCACGTTTACAATAGCTGTCTTTGTAGAATCCGTGTCATTCTTGAGCTCGGACTCAACTTTTGCCAAATCTTCACGTAGCGCGCTTTCTACTATGCCGGACTCATCGCTTATTAATTTCAAGAAGTGCGACTTTTCTATGGAGCTCTCTAGGTCATTCACAAAAGGAAGCAGCCTTTCTCGGATCAAAATGCCCACCTTCCTGCCATCGCCGCCAGCTTCTTTTAAGATACGGCCAAGCATGAATGGAATAAAATGTTTTGAATTTCGAATGACTTCTCTCCATGCATCTTTGCCATCTTTAGATATTGTATCGGCTGGGTCAACACCTTCTTTCATCGCCGCAACCTTCACATCCATACCGAGAGATAGCGCAATCTTCGCAAAGCGATTTGAAGCATTTACTCCCGCCTTATCTGCGTCATAAGCCAGCACAATATTTTTTGACAGTCTACACACAAGCCCAAGATTGTTTATAATATTTTCTTTCGAAATCACCTTGTCCGTCATGGCTGTGCCTGAAGAAGCGACTGTATTTTTAAAACCCGCTTGGTGCGACAAAACCAAATCCATCTGCCCTTCCACTAAAATAGAAAAGTCGTTTTTGCGAATGGAATCTTTAGCTTTATCAATCCCGAACAACACTGAAGATTTATTAAAAATTGGAGTTTCTGGACTATTTAAATACTTTGCGGACTTTTCGTCATCGACTAAGATTCGCCCAGAAAAGGCTATAATGCGTCCGCTAGAATCGCTAATCGGAAACATGACTCTGCCACGGAAACGGTCGTACATGGCCTTGCTTGGGGCACCAGCCTCCTGCTCTGGCCTCTTAGCCAAGCCAGCCTTCTCAATATCTGCATCTGAAAAATTCTTGGCATGTAGATAGTCATAAAGTTTACGCCAATCTAAAATGGCATAACCAATACGGAAATCACTTATCGTCTTTTCCTCTAACCCACGAGACTTTAGATATTCTTGGGCTGGCTTATTTTCTTTCAAATTTTTCTCGAAAAATTTTGTCGCCTCTTCCATCACTCGATACAACCTTTCCTTCTCACTTTCCTCTTCTTTTTTTGCAGGACTAAAGACTTCAAGTTGCACGCCCGCACGATCTGCCAAAAGTTTTAAGGCACCCTTGAAATCCAACCCCTCAAACTCTTCCACAAAAGTGAAAATGTCCCCACTCGCGCTACAACCAAAACAATAATAGCTATCACGATCGGGCGATACGAAAAAGCTCGGTGTCTTTTCGTTATGAAAAGGACATCTGCCCTTCCAACTCGCCCCCGCCTTATCTAGCTTAATATAAGAAGATATAAGGGAGACAATGTCTATTCGTGTTTTAATTTGATCGACTGATGAGGACATAAATTATGGCTTTACACATTTCCCAATTGTTCCACTGTAAGAAATTGGCTCCAAAGTTAACCCAGGGCAACATGAATCACCGGAACCACGAATGCCACCTTCAGGAACACATGAAATCGCGTTTGAGTTAAACTTGAAAGTCGAAACAATATTGTTGTATACATCTTTATAATTTTTACCTATTAATGTCACAAGCATCATGTCGCCGTTATTGTTTTTAATTACGGCCTGACTCTCACCACTCACTCGATTCTCCCAACCGAAAGATTTAATTGTAGATTTTGAATATAAATCTAGGCCAACAGCAATATCTTTTAGTTTTCCCTCAGCATCTAAATTATAGACGTCTAGAGATAGATAAAATGCCCCTCCGCCGCCACCTTCTCCAGCGTTCATATTGTACGGATACTTAAACTCAAATCCATATTTCTCATTTTTGTAAGTTTTCCAGTCAGTTTCATATTGATTCGATACTCCATGGCGACCTTCGTTACAGCAGTAAACAAACCATTTTCCATGATTTACGAACACCAAAACCAGTGACGCAAAGATAAGCGCGATGAGAAGTAAAACTAGAGGCTTTAGAAAATTTTGGTGATGATTTTTCATATTGTTTTTGGTTAAATAAGCTTATAAAATATAGTTGGTTTTGAGCTTGACATATCTTTTGTATTTGCTATTATACTAGGTATTAGTGGCTTCGGCCTCCGAGATTCCCCGCCTTTACTGGCGGGGTTTCGTTTTTTACTAAATTGATCAACATCGGTAATATTCTTTCAAAATCTGAATCCGAAATTGTTCCAATCTTCCTTCTTAAACGTTTTGAGCTGATAGTTCTAATCTGTGTAATCATTACAGATTGTTCAATATTGTTAAAGATAAAATTATAATAAAATTTAGATTTTTTTACGCTGGAAGTAACAGGCAAAACCCACATCATATCTTTATTAAAAACCTTCAAAATAATACCTGGTCTTTCAAAACCATCTTCTTTGCCATTTACCTCTACGCCTATATTTTTACCAAGCGAACACCACCATATTTCTCTCTCGTAAAAGAAAAAATCTTCTGGCAAGATTTTCTGGTCAGTTTCTTGTTTTATTTTATTCCATTTATCAAAATCTTTGGTCATAATTTTTACCTTGTAAACTTGAAAGTTGCAAGAATTGTCTCATAATCTTGTTTGAAGATTTCAGGGACAGTATAATCTTTTGGTAAATGAGCCGTAAATACATTCTTACCATTATCTGCCAACTTCCTAAAATAACCCTTGCTTGTATTTATCATCTCTTCTGTTTGAGCTACTGAATCGAGAAAGTTTATGCTTAACAAAATAAGCGTGCCCGGAGGTTTGAAGAATATAGAAACCCCAAGTTGGCTTGGTTGGTGTGGTACTGGCACATAATCCAATGATTCAAGATCCCAGAGAGGTGGGTATTTAAACTCAAAACCATATTTTGTATTAGTATAAGTTTTCCAATCTGCCATCGAAGGTTCGTGTGGATATAATCCTTTATCACAACACGTGATACCTGGTCGTAGTAACTCACGACTATTCCAAGTCGCAATCCCGAACCAGATTACTATTGCCGCTATTACAATCCCCCAAATTAGTTTTTTGTTCATATTAATTTTGACTTTATTAAGTTGTTTCAGCCAGAGGCTGATCCGCCTCTGGCGGAAATTAATTTATTTCTCCACTTCCACCTTCACCTTGCTCTTGAACCCAGTACCAGCTGGGATAAGTCGTCCGATGATGACATTTTCCTTTAGACCTCGTAGAGAATCCACTCCGCCCTTGATAGCGTTTTCAATAAGCACACGATTTGTGTTTTGGAATGAAGCAGCAGACAGCCAGCTCTTTGTACGTAGAGAAACTTCAGTGATACCAAGAACCACAATTTCTGCTTTTGATTCTTTACCACTGATCGCAGCAACTCGAGCATTTTCTTCGATGAAAGCTGTATTTTCTACGATATCACCGATTGAGAAGTTGGTCTCACCTGCATCCTTGATCTTACGACGTGAAAACATTTGGCGAATAATGATTTCTGTATGCTTTCTAGAAATAGAAGCACTTTGTAATTCGTAAACTTTATTGATTTCACGAATGATGTATTTCTCAACCAATTCTTTACCACCGAATTCAAACAAAGAAGCGATGTCAGCAGATCCGTCAGTAAGCAAGTCTCCTTTCTTTACCTTGTCTCCTGCTTTGACTGTAGGAATACGATGAAATGCAACTGTGTATTCAATTTCATTCTTCGTGTTTATCTTTTCAGGATCGATGTCAGAAAGAACCTTAATGATTTTCTCTTTTCCATCTTTAGCAGTGATAGAAACAACTTCACCATCTGTCTCAGAAACTACAGCAGGATTCTTTGGAATTCTTCTTTCGAAAATTTCTTCAACACGAGGAAGACCAGTCGTGATGTCAGTACCTGCGACACCTCCGGCGTGGAAAGTACGAAGTGTAAGCTGAGTACCAGGCTCACCGATAGCTTGTGCAGCGATGATACCAACAGCTTCACCAAGATTAACCAAACGATTTCTTCCCAAGTCTAATCCGTAACAATTTACACAAAGGCCATGAACAGTTCGGCATGTGAGCGGAGAACGTACGAAGACTTCTGTAAATCCAGCGCCTTCGATGTTGTAAGCTTCTTCTTTGGTAACCAAGAATCCTTTCTTGTAGACCACGTTGCCGTCTTTGTCTTTCAAATCACCCGCTAGCACACGTCCGCGAATATTTTTTGAAAGTGGAATTTCGATTCCAGAAATATCTTCTCGAGTCACGATTCGGCCTTCTTTTGTACCACAATCTACTTCAGTAATCACAACATCTTGTGACACATCTACGAGTCTGCGAGTCAAGTATCCAGCCTTTGCAGTGTTAAGCGCGGTATCAGAAGCACCTTTACGAGCACCGTGAGTGATGACGAAATATTCAATCGGAGAAAGACCTTCTTGGTAACAAGGAATGATTGGGAATTCCAAAGTCTTACCTTGGTTGTTCTGGATAAGACCGATCATACCCGTCATCTGCATGAGTGAGCTCATAGTACCTCTCGCTTTTGAAGTAAACAAGTCATAAGTAGAACTTCTCTTATCAAGAGTCTTTGGTAAAACTTTTTCCAAATCTTTCTTTGTGTGTGTCCAGATCTCAATAATCTTTTGGTATTTTTCTTCTTCAGAAAGTAAACCTTCTCTCCATTGTGAGACGATTTCTGCCTCGAGCTTCTTGCCTTGTGCAATAATCTTTGGTTTCTCTAAAGACACAGAGACGTTGTCTAGACCCCAAGTAGTACCAGAAACAGTAGCATATTTGAATCCGAAGGCTTTGATTTTGTCCAAAATCGCTGGAGTGCTGTCTACGCCGTAATGCATTATAAGTTCATCAAGAAGAGCAGATAGTCTGTCTTGAGTCATCTCATCACTCACGTAAGGGAAATCATCAGGCAAAATACTATTGAATAGAAGTTTGCCAGCTGTAGTCTCGAAAAGTCCGCCATCGAATTTCTTATACTTTATTTTTTCTGGATCCGCGAGAACTTTTACCTTAGCGCGTAAAGAAGTAATGCCGTATTCATAAGCACTGATAGCTACGTTCGGACGAGAGAAATATTTTCCTTCACCCATCTCACCATCGAGTGACTTGGTCATCCAATAACTTCCAAGCACCATATCCATACGAGGGTGCACGATTGGGTCACCGTTTTGAGGCTTGAGCAAGTTTTTGTTTGAAGCCATCAATTCCTTTGCTTCGAGCTGTGCTTCTTCAAGAAGAGGCACATACACAGCCATCTGGTCTCCATCGAAGTCAGCGTTGAAAGCCTGACAAACTAGAGGATGCACTTGGATAGCATTTCCTTCAATTAGAATAGGATTAAAAGCCTGAATACCGAGACGGTGCAAAGTAGGTGCACGGTTTAGAAGAACATATTTTCCAGCGATAACTTCTTCGAGCATAGCCCAGACTTCTGGAGTTCGCTCTTCGATAAGCTTGTTTGCTCCACGAATGTTAAAAGCAAGTTCAGCCTGTAGAATCTTAGAAATAACGAAGGGTCGGAAAAGTTCAAGTGCCATGTGTTTTGGAAGACCACATTGATTGAGCTTAAGTTCAGGACCGACGACGATAACAGAACGTCCAGAATAGTCTACGCGCTTACCAAGCAAATTTTGTCTGAAAAGACCTTGTTTAGATTTCAAGTTGTCAGAAAGAGATTTTAGAGGACGCTTTTGAGATTGACTCATCGCAGCAGAATCATTTTGCTTGGCAATAGAGTTATCAATAAGTGCATCGACTGCTTCTTGAATAATTCTTTTTTCATTACGAAGAATAACGTCTGGAGCATTGATTTCTTTCAACTTCTTCAATCTGTTATTTCTATTTATAACTCTTCGGTATAAGTCATTTAAGTCTGAAGTCGCATGACGGCCACCATCAAGAGCCACCATTGGACGCAACACTGGTGGGATAACTGGGATAATAGTTAAGAACATCCATTCAGGACGAATGTTCGCATAAGTCATAGCACGAATCAAAGAAAGTCTTTTTTGTAACTTCTCTTTTTCTGCGACACTCGCCTTTTCGATCATCTTTTCTGTGTGAGCTTTTAGCTTATTCAAATCCAAATTTTTGAAAATAGAATAAATAGCTTCAGCACCGATGTTGGCTTCGAAACATGTACCGTATTTTAGAGAATAGTGATGGAAAGAAATTTCATTCAAAACCTTTCCTTCGTAGATTTCACCGATTTCTTTTTTTGTAACTGAAAGTAAATCCTTTAATTTTTCACGAGTTTCATCATCAGCAGAATTTTTCAACTTCGCCTTGTATTCTTTATCAAGACCAGAGACGACATTTGCCTTCTCTTCTTCGTGCACTTTGGTGATGATGTAACCAGCAAAATATATAACCTTTTCAAGGTCAGAAACAGAAATGTTAAGTAAAATACTCATTCTTGATGGAACTCCACGCAAGAACCAGATGTGTGATACAGGTGTAGAAAGCTCAATGTGGCCCATTCTCTCACGTCGCACTATAGAACGAGTAACTTCAACTCCACATTTTTCACAAATGATATCTTTGTAACGAATACGTCGGTATTTTCCACAGTAACATTCGTAGTCCTTTTCTGGACCGAATATTTTTTCATCAAAGAGTCCTCCGCGTTCACTTCTACCTGTACGATAATTTATCGTTTCAGGCTTGGTGACTTCTCCAAAAGACCATTCTTTTATTTGCTCAGGCGAAGCTAGTCTAAGCGCGATACTATCAAATTCTGTTGTGTTTAAAGTTTTCATATTTTTTTAGATATCGCTTAGCTATTAATATCTCCGTTTTTCTTTAAGTTCACATCAAGTGCTAGACCTCTTAAGTAATTTAAGAGCACATTGAATGATGCTGGAGAATTTGGCGGTCGAATTGTTTCATTTTTAATGATTGAATCGAATGTTGCAGATCTACCGAGTATATCGTCGGACTTGATCGTAAGCATTTCACGGAGAGTGTAAGCAGCGCCGTAACCTTCGAGTGACCAGACTTCCATTTCTCCGAATCTCTGACCTCCACCTTGAGCTTTACCGCCAAGAGGTTGTTGAGTGATAAGTGAGTAGGGACCAATAGAACGCATGTGAATCTTGTCTTCCACCATGTGGTGCAGTTTAAGCATGTACATATAACCAACAGCGACATTTTGTTCAAATGCTTCACCTGTACGTCCATCGAATAGTTTTAATTTTCCATTATCTGGAAGTCCTGCTTTGACCAATTCTTCTTTGATTTCATCATGCTTTGCTCCTAAAAATGGAGGCACGATAGCTTGGTAGCCGAGAGAGTTCGCTGCCATACCAAGATGCATTTCCAAAATCTGTCCCAAGTTCATACGAGAAGGGACACCAAGTGGTGAAAGAATAATATCTACAGGAGTACCATCTGCCATGTAAGGCATATCTTCTTCTGGCATGATTCTTGAAATAACACCTTTGTTTCCGTGTCGTCCTGAAAGTTTGTCTCCGACAGAAATATTTCTGATCTGTGCGACTTCGATAACTATCTTCTTGATTATTCCAGCCTCAAGTGTGTGACCTAGATCACGAGAGAATATTTTGACACCGATGATGCGTCCACGCTTACCGTGCTCTACACGTAATGAAGTATCTTTTACATCTCGAGCTTTTTCAGCAAAGATAGATCTAAGCAATCTTTCTTCAGGAGTTAGTTCTGTCTCACCTTTTGGTGTGATTTTACCAACCAAAATGTCATTCTCGCGAACCTCAGCACCGATGCGGACGATTCCGTCTTCATCAAGATCTTTCAATTTTAATTCTCCAACGTTTGGTATATCGCGAGTGGTGATTTCGGGCCCTAGCTTTGTGTCACGAACCACGCAAGTGAATTCTTCTACGTAAACAGAAGTGAATTTACTCTTTTTCACTAAACGTTCAGAGACTATGATCGCGTCTTCATAAGTAGAACCAGACCATGACAAGAATGCAACGAAAATATTTTGACCGATTGCGATTTGTCCGCCGTCTGTACTACTTGTGTCAGCAAGCACATCGCCTTTCTTGATCTTGTCTCCGACGTTCACAAGAGGACGTTGATGAAATACTGCGAAGTTGTTGTTTCGCATGAAGTTGACCAATGTATATGTCTTTTCCTTTTTACCCTCACCGATGACTATCTTCTTTGCATCAAGGTAAGAAACAACTCCGTCTTCTTCAGCGATTACGAGTCTACCTCCATCACGAGCTGCAAATTCTTCCATGCCTGTCGCGACTAGTGGAGCTTCAGGAAGCACGCAAGGAACAGCCTGCTTCTGCATGTTACTTCCCATGAGTGCGCGGTTCGCGTTGTTGTGTTCCAAGAAAGGAATCATAGATGTTGCGATTGAGAAAGCTTGGTTCGGAGCAACGTCAATGAAGTCCACTTCTGTTCGAGAAATAGAACCTGGCTCTGTCTTGACTCTCGCTTCTACTTTTTCTTCTGTGATGTTTCCTTTTGCATCATAAGGAATACCTGCGTGTGCGATGTTGTATTTTTCTTCTTCAAGAGCGTTCAAATAAACTATTTCGTTAGTTAATTTTCCGTCTTTCACCTTTACGTATGGAGTTTCGATGATACCGAAATCATTTATTTTCGCATAAGTTGAAAGGTGCAAAATAAGTCCAATGTTTGGACCTTCAGGAGTATGAATAGGACAAACGCGTCCGTAGTGAGATGGGTGCACGTCACGAACTTCAAGACCTGCTCGCTCACGTGTAAGACCGCCGGGTCCGAGAGCTGACAGCGTACGCAAGTGCTCTATTTCGTAAAGCACGTTTTCTTGCGCCATGAATTGTGAAAGCTGGTTTGTAGTAAAGAATTCTTTAATACGAGCCTGTAGAGGACGTTGGTTGATGATAGCTATTGGCATTGCAGTATCCACATCCACGATAGACATTCTGTCTTGAATGTTTCTCTTGATTTGCATCATACCTGTACGAACTTTTTGCTGAAGAATTTCACCAACAAATCTAACACGTCGTTGACCTAGGTGGTCGATGTCGTCAGACTTTGCATCAGGAGTATTGTTCAAAAGTATTATGTTCATGATAACTGTCACCAAGTCTTCCTTTGAAATAGTTCGGCGAGCCATTGCAGCTTCACCCATATCTTTACCAAAGCGTTGATTGAATCGGAATCGTCCAACAGGAGAAAGATCATATCTCTCAGCAGTAAACAAAGAGTTAATGAATTCTTTTGCATTGTCTGCTGTCGCCATGTCGCCATCGCGTAGACGCTTGTAGATCTCGATGTAAGAATCATTGAGACTCTTCACTCCGTCCTTTTCAAGACAAGTCTTTATGGTCTTTTCGTAGATAGAATCCCCGCCTTGACTCGACGAGGCAGGCTTTGGAAAAGCCTTTAAAATAGCTTCATTATTCTCATAACCCATAGCACGCAATAGTGCTGTCGCTGGGAATTTTCGCTTTTTGTCGATTCTTATATAAATTGCGCCGTCTGATTCTGACTCGATTTCGATCCATACTCCACGAGCAGGAATTATTTTTGCACCAAAATATCTATTACCTTTACTTTCAGATTCAGTAAAGAAAACTCCGAAACTTCTCGCAAGCTGAGGAACAATGACACGTTCTACGCCGTTGATAATGAAAGTTCCATGATTCGTCATCAAAGGAAACTCGGACAAGAAAATTTCTTGCTCCTTCACTGTGCCTAAAATCTTGTTCGTCAATTTTACGCGTGCCTTAAGTAACCCTTGGTAAGAGAGCTTGTTGATTTTAGAATCGTTTTCGTTACTCTTTGATTCTCCCAAAGAAAAAGAAGTGAATTCGAGCTGGAACTTTTTTGTAGAGTAGTCAGAGATTGGAGAAAATTCTTTAAAAACTTCTCCGATACCAGTCTCCACCAACCACTTGAAACTTTTTAGCTGAGCTTCGATCAAATTTGGAAACTCAACAAGAGGCTTCTTGTATCTACTAAAATATTTCTTCGGACGCTTCGCTTCTACAACTTTTGGCATAGTTTTTTGTCCAAATAAACGAAAAACAAACTAGTAGATGACAGAGAAAAACAGACGAAAAATGCTTTTCTCTAGCTTCTCTTAGATGTTTTTAATCTATTTAGATGATTAAGTTAAAACCCTAGTAATAAAACCTTACGAATACTACACAGGATTCAAGTCGTTACTCAATCAGTGAATCTAGATAGAGACTACTCTATTTCAGATTATTTGTCAAATATTGTCTGTGGATTGTTTATTTAGCTCTGTGGCCAGCCTACAAATTTAAAAGTTTTAAGCAAATTTTCTAGTTGAATTGTATAATCTACATTCATTGTGTCATTAGTTGAACCAAATTTCTGTACACTAAATTCATATCCCACATTCCCCTGCTTAAACCAATAAAGATTACTTCCTCCCGCGGTGTACACTTTGAAAGTAGTCTCCCCAATTTTTTGACTCTTCACGTACGTATAATTGGAAATATTATATTTTTCCCAAAATAAAGCGTCGGTCACATACGCAAGTCCTCCTACCGGCAAAGAAATCATGGTAGCTGGACCACCCTCAGATTGTTCTTCTTTTGGAGTAAATCCTTTTGGTAATTCAATAGTAAAACCGTGATTTGTATATGTAGAAGTAGTTTTTGAAGGTGTTTTGAATTTGAAAGTTGAAAGAATGGTATCAAAAACTCCCTTACCATCTAAGCCCTTATGTCTAATGTCGATTCTTATCCAGCGATTATTATTCAGTAATTCAAAATGGTGTCCCGAAGAGCCACCATAGCCTGTGTAATCGTAAAGTAAGGCATCCTTGCCATCCACTTTAACAATTCTCTCATCAACAAACGCTGACCCACTATCTCTCCCTAATTTATTAAATTCTTCTAAGTCCTTAATTGTTTTTGCTGAAGGAGACTTTTGTACATAAACGAATATCTCTGCTCCCTGTTTTAATTCAGTATATGATTCCTCCCCCTCATGTTTAATTTGGTTGAAATCAGGAGATTGAATATAAGAATATGATTCTGGACTACCCTTCAAGCCAGTCTTAGGTTGCACAATACTCCAATCACTTGGAAAATTGAAATAAAAACCATTTTCAATATCTTGATATATTTCAGAGAAAATTTTCGAATCAGATGTGTCAGACTGCAGGTTTGATTGCTGCGTTTCATTAGTAACTGTAGCAGGTGCCTCAGACTTTTTAATTTGAGAAATATAAAATCCTCCTCCTATAACCAGCACTGCAATAATGGCCAACAGTAGCGGAACTATAAAACCTTTTTGTGAATTTTTCATATCTAATATTGTACCACGTTTCCACTTGAGGTTATAGTGAAATAATTGTCACTTAAATCCATTACCAATGCACTCCCTTTGTGGTTATCATCTGTAACTGGAACTGGATATTGTACTTCCAAGTCTACTTTATACTTACCTGCGGGAATACTTTCTCCATTAAGAGCAGTCCCTGAAGATTTCCACACAAATAGTTGCTTATTAAATGATCCTTCATTCGGATTGAGTCCGCTCGCTATCTGAAAATGCAAATCATTATCATTAACTACAAAAATGTTGAGAGATGCATTTGTTGGAAGGTTTTGAGATGACCATTGAATCGTAGAATATTGACCTTTGGTTATGTTTTCTCCCCCATTTGGTGAAAGTACAGTGATAACGGGATGGGTTAAACCCCACCCACTAGGTGGTAATGTAATTGTGTCCCCGTCTGAAGTAAGAAGATTTTTACCATTTGTGCCACCCCAAGCTTTTGCTCTAGCAACCACTGATTGGTTCTGCGAACTTGCATTAAAAAAAACTACAGTTGCACGGTATTCATCATCAGAAAATTTCTGCATATCAATGCCTGTATTATTATCGCTTCTATTAGTACAAGTATTATCTGGTTTTCCAATTCCAGCAGAGTAAGTCCACGATACAGATTCAGGGGAACATGATAGTTCTAGCGTAAGACCTGCGGGATTAAATTTGCTTCCATCAAAAGTAACTCTATAATCCACGGTATAGTTATCAGGCTTAGTTTCGATTCCTTCTGAAGTTAGACTAACGACTGGAGTTGGAGTAGTTGATTGGGGGAACGTTACTGTCACCGTTGCTTCGGTACTTGTATGGCTTATTTGTGTAATTCGAATACCATTATTATCAACAAAAGTCATACCATCCTTCAACATTCCATCATCCAAATCGGAATGCAGATGAAGCGGACAACCGCTCGGATTAAAAGGGTTCGGAACACAACTTTTTGGGGTCATGTCGAGGAGAAGCGTTCCAAAACCACGGTCTTGGTTCCAGACTCTCACAAAAACACCGTCAACACTCTTGCCAACAGCATAGTCTACATCCGGATTATAATCTATATAATAATAATCATTCTGCGAGGTAGGATAGCTCATCTCAGAGTCTGGTTTTTTAATTTTCAAAACTTGTACTGCAATGCTCGGCGTTTCTAATGCGTGTATAACATAGGTTCCATTCGTAGTTATTGATTGGGTATTTGAAGGTAGGAACCAGCCCAAACCTATTCGGTGAATCGCGCTAAAACTAAAGAGACGCTGACCATTTTCCTCCCCAGTCCCCATAAAATCAAACGGGTCACCGTAATTGATAAATGTGCAAGTCGAATGATAGTTAGCTTTAATACTATCTTGACCACAATCAAGGCTGTCAGCATGACCAAGTCCAAGTGTGTGACCAAGTTCATGTACAATAAGAGACACTTCTGAGGAAAAAACTAGAGCTCGAGGAAAAACATCAAATGGGTAAGCCTCCCCCGGAAAATTACAGCCGGAGCTTATTCTATCCTGATCAGGAAAGACAAAGACGATATGTGTATACTGACTTAGGTTCACTCCATTTTGCTGGGCTACTAATTGAGCATCATCCATCCACTTCTTTTTGTTGTTATTACATGTTCCGTCTGCCATATCGGGAATGGTATACCATCCGAACACATCGCCAGTAACAGACATTCGATTATAAGAATTCTTTTCGTAAAATTGTTTTACAGAATCTGAATTCGTGAATACTTGGCCTTGCATATAAGATTTGCTGTAAGGCTCTGTAGTTGTATTTTGAAACTTTACTAGCAAAACTAACAATTTCATGTTTGATGTTGCAGACGCAGGTGTAGATGGTGGAGAATGAGGAAGAGAAGGATTATTAGGATTAGGGACAACAACCCCAAAAGGATCTAATATTTTAAGAGTAGTTGAATCAACATTTCCTGTCTCCAGAAGACCACTATCATTTTGAAAAGCTTTTACAGCTTTTGATGTTTTCTGTCCGTAACTACCGTCGACTATCCCCAAAGAATACCCTTTATTTTTTAAAATTTTCTGTATAGACTTTACATCCTCTCCTTCTGAGCCAATTGTGAGTGATCGACTAGAAATAATAAAAGTGGTACAACGCTGACCTGTAACTGAACTAAAAACGTTACCAATTGGACAGGCAACAACTGAAGAAGACGAGGAGCAGGCTTGACCAGTTGCCGTATTAAATATATCACCAGAAGCACAATTAGCTGCGATAGCAGGCTTAGCATTAAAACCTAGTGAAGTAACAATCAAAGCACCAAACAGAAAGACAGGCATGTATTTTTTCATATACATAAAATTATACTCCTTTATTTCCCCTGTTTCCACTCGTCAATCAACTTGTGATTCCCAGACAAAAGAACCTTCGGAACTTTTTAGTTTTTATGTCAATTTTATCTAGGAGCTTTTTCTGCTATCTTTTACATATGTTCGACATCGTAGAAAAATTTTACTTTTGACTGATCGCAATAATGTTCCCTTCTGTATCTTGAATCTCTCCTCCATTCTGTATAGTTGATGGTTTTAAAATAAACGAAAAACGATTAGTTATGTTTTTCATAGGTTTATTATTTTTCTTTAAGCAAATAAAACTTTCGGTGCTTCTTCTCAAATCTAATTTTGAAATTTTCAAAAATATCTTTTTGACCTAGTAACCCAGAAGTAACCATATCTTTTACGAAAATTACCTCTGTTTCAAGAGTGTCGTCGAAGCCATCAATACTGAATTTTACTTTTGATATAAATCCATACAAATCTGAATTTCCAACTCCCCCAACTTTTACCTTTTTACATTTAGACTCATCAATACCCAGCAACTGCATAAATTCAGAATTTATTAATGTACTGTCTGTGCCAGAATCAATAAGTGAAAAACAGTTATGTGAATATGCGCCACTTCTAATAACCATAGAAATCATGGGTCGATACACAATATCGTCCCTTAAGCTAAACTCTGCAGTATAATTATATTCTTTCCACTTCACGTTAGTTAAAATGCAAAAGATGTATCACTAGAAAGCACTTTCATATATACAGCATCTTTATTATTTACTTTGTCTTTTAGCTCAACAAGATTGTCGCTACTTCCCAAAACACTATACCTGTCAGGTGAAAGAGCTACCCACTTTCTCTCGTGAGATTTATTCAAAATTTTAGTAAAATCGCTGTTCTTTTTCATACCCCTAGATTATATCACACTAGTTTCTCTGCTTCCACTCATCAATAAGTTTGTGATTTCCAGACAAAAGTACCTTCGGAACTTTATAATTTTTGTTCTTATATCTGAGAATTTCTGGCCTTGTATAAACTTCACTACTTGAAACTCTTTCTTCTTCCAGAGAATCGTATTTTCCAAGCACTCCAGGGATTTGGCGAGCAATAGAATCAATTAAAGCCATCGCTGGGATCTCGCCACCTGTGAGCACATAATCCCCTATTGAGATTTCTTCAGCTTTCAAAATCTTTTGCACGCGCGCATCTATGCCTTCGTATCTACCAGAAATCAAAACAATATCTGTATACTTTTTCGCAGAATTTTTTGCATAAGCTGTATCGAACTTTTTACCTGATGGAGAAAAAATAATAATCTTGGAGCCAGTCGGAAGTTTTCTGAATGGTCTGGTTGAGCTTGTGACCCGAGGACCTGAGGAAAACTTGCGAATGGAGGAAAGAGCTTTCTCAAAAGCTTTAAGAAATAGCTCTGGTCGCAAAACCATTCCAGGACCCCCGCCATATGGCCGGCCGTCTACCCGCTCCTTTGGCTTGCAAAAGCTCATCGGATTGTAAAATTTAATAGATATTTTCTTGTCCTTAATCGCCCGCCCCAAAACAGACTCCTGTAAATAAGAGTCAAACATCTCGGGAAAAATTGTGATTACATGAAAACGCATTTCAGCATTTTCTTATATCCCTTTAAGATCTTCCATTGCTTCATCTACAGTCTTGAGTGATGATGGAGCTTTGCCTAGACCACTACCTGTGTTGTGGCTAATACCAGGGCCCATGTTTGCGCCCATTACGCGCTCTGGTCGGACACTACCTTCTGGTTCGTTGATCTTCAAGTTTACACGAGCGTTGTTCTTCATGCCGATGATTCTAAGAAGTGTGCGGATAGCTTTTGCAGTGTTACCCATTCTTCCGATGATCTTACCCATGTCAGCTGGATTTACACTAAGAGTGATAAGCACACCCATTTCGTCGACAGTGCGATCGATCTTTATATCATTCGGATTATCTACTAGAGCCTTAACCACATACTCCAAAAATACCTTGTCTGCGTCTTCCATATTATTTACAAATATTATTAATCTTTATAATCGTGCAGTGGTGCGACCCATTACTGCTTGTCAGTATTATACTATGTACCAAAGTTTGGTCAAACTATTTAGCTGCTTTCAAGTCCTTCTTCTTTTGAGTAGGCTTTTTCTTAGGCAAAACGTTTACTTTCTTGCCTTCGATTATTTTTTCATGCACCAAGAAATTGTGCATTGTATCTGAAAGCTGAGCACCCTTAGACATCCAATATTTTATGCGATCATTTACGAAAATTGTCCTAGCTTTCTTGTCGATGATCTTTGGATTGTATGTTCCTAGTAATTCCAAAAATCTTCCGCTCTTTGTACTGTTCTTAGAATCAGTCAAAACCACGCGAAAAGCTGGGTCGTTCTTTCTGCCTATTCTCTGAAGTCTTATTTTTAACATGGGATTAGTCTAACATAAATTAGAAAAAAGGCAAACCCCGCAAGGAGTGGTGTAAATAAAAAGACGCCGGCATTCTGCTCGACGTCGTTTTAGATTGCGTTGTTCGATAAACTTTAGGAGTCATCGATTCTCCTTGGCACACTATGGTGTCACATTACTAAGGCCCAAAGAATTGGGAGAACAATGGCTAGAAAAAGTATCCAGCCAACAATTTCACCTATTCCTATTCTCTTCAGCGAATTCTCTTTTGAATTAGAACAAGCTTCCTGTATTCTGTAAGAATGAA
>JBAXFB010000009.1:0-17138 GCA_037140115.1 bacterium
TCATGCTGAAAGCCAGAAAAACAGTAAGACTAAAAAACCAAAATATTACAGCTTGATTGAGTTTCCATATCCATCCGGCGCGGGAATGCATGTGGGTCATATTCGTAGTAATACTGCGATGGATGTTATTTCCAGAAAGCGTCGCATGGAAGGTTTTAATGTTCTTTACCCGATTGGTTGGGACGCATTTGGATTGCCTACTGAGAACTATGCGATCAAGACAGGTATTCATCCGACTAAAGTCACCAAAACAAATACTGACACTTTTAGAAGACAGCTCAAAGCGCTAGGATTTTCTTTTGATTGGTCACGGGAAATAAATACCACTGACCCAAAATACTACAAATGGACGCAGTGGATTTTCCTACAATTTTTCAAGAAAGGTTTGGCCTACAAAAAGAAGATGGCTATCAACTGGTGCCCGAAAGATAAGATCGGTTTAGCTAACGAAGAAGTGGTGGACGGTTGTTGCGAGCGTTGTGGCACAGCAGTAGAGAAACGCGATAAAGAACAATGGATGCTTGCGATTACAAAGTATGCCGAAAGACTTGATAAAGATTTGGATACAGTAGACTATTTGGAAAAAATAAAAATTCAGCAGAGAAATTGGATAGGGAAGAGTCAGGGTGTGAACTTTAAGTGCAAAGTGAAAGACTTAGGTATAGCTGTTGAGATGTACAACTCTGTGCCGCAAACATTTCGTGCAGAAACTTTCACTGTTATTGCGCCAGAGCATCATTTGGTTCGGAAGCTTGTCGCGGGAACAAAATATGAAAAGTCAGTGCTGGATTTTGTAGAACAGCTGAATAAAAAAAGAGCACAAAAAGATTTTGATGCAGATAAGGAGATGGAGGGTATTTTTACAGGTAGATATATTGAAAATTTTGCAGGTAGTGGACGTGACTTGCCTATTTGGATCGCTTCTTATGTTGTTGCGGATTATGGTACAGGAATAGTGAATGCGAGTACTCATGATACGCGTGATTTTGCTTTTGCTAAAAAATTCAAAATTCCTTTGCATCCAGTTATGTTTCCCCAAGATGAAGTAGAAGCGCAAAAGGTCAGAAATGATGAATACTCGTACGCAAAAGATCCACAAGCAGTTCTTGCCGAGCCTCTGGAATTTAAAGGTAGGCATTGGGGAGAAGCTCGAGAAGATATAATAAATTTTATTGAGAAAAATGGTTGGGGTGAAAGAAAAACAAATTTTAAATTACGCGACTGGGTTTTTTCCAGACAGCGATATTGGGGTGAGCCGATACCACTTATAAATTGTCCTACATGTGGTTGGGTGCCAGTACCTGAAAAAGATCTACCAGTCAAACTTCCAAACGTCAAAAACTATCAGCCGACGGACACAGGAGAATCTCCACTCGCAGCCATGACCAAGTGGGTCAATGTAAAATGCCCGCAGTGTAAAGGTAAAGCTAAAAGAGAGACAGATACAATGCCAAACTGGGCTGGAAGCTCTTGGTACTATTTGAGATATGCAGATCCAAAAAACAGTAAAGCTTTTGCTAGTGAAGAGAATTTAAAATATTTTACACCAGTTGATTGGTACAATGGCGGCATGGAGCACACTACGCTGCACTTGCTATATTCTCGTTTTTGGCACAAGTTTTTGTATGATTTGAAATTAGTACCGACGAGTGAGCCGTATATGAAGCGCACTTCACATGGGCTTATTTTGGCTGATGATGGTACGAAGTTTTCAAAATCCAAAGGCAACGGTATAGATCCACAAGATATAGTAAAAGTTTATGGTGCAGATAGTTTGCGATTGTATGAGATGTTCATGGGTCCTTTTGACCAGGCTGTGTCCTGGAGTAATGACGGCATGGTTGGCCCTCGTAGGTTTATCGAGAAAGTTTGGAGGATTGGGAACAAACTCAACCTACCCCCTAGCCCCCTCCCTTATCAAGGAGGGGGAATGCCCTCCCCTGGTAAGGGGAGGGTTGGGGAGGGGTTTGAAGTGAATAAGCTTTTACATAAGACAATAAAAAAAGTTACCGAGGATATAGAAGCTATGCGTTTCAACACTGCTATTTCAAGCATGATGATATTAGCTACTGAAATGGATAAGGTGGAAAGTGTTAGTGGAGTTGATTTTAAAATGTTCCTTCAAATCCTTGCACCTTTTGCCCCTCACGTATCAGAAGAGCTTTGGAGCACGCTTGGAGAAAAGAAATCTATTCACCTTTCTACTTGGCCAAAATTTGATGAAAATTTAATTAAGGATGATGAAGTAAAAATAGCAGTGCAAGTGAATGGCAAAGTGCGTGCAGAGATCATGATTGGTGCTGATGAGGGAGAAGAAAGTGTAAAAGAGAAAGCTCTTCAAAATGAGCTAATTCTAAAACACATTTCTGGGGCAAATATAAAAAAGGTAATCTATGTCAAAAATAGACTTATAAGTATAGTTTTATAGTTTCTTGACCTATCTTCCTAATTTTGTTATTATTTACAAACCAAATGAGTGATCTAAAAAATGAAAAATTGCCGACAGTTCGTGGAGTTGTCACCGAAGCTTTGCCGTCTACTTTGTTTAGAGTAGAAATAGACCTGCCTGCGCAGGCAGGCGAAAAAAGCACCGAAAAGAAAGAAATTCTTGCGTATCTTGGTGGCAAAATGCGCATGCATAGAATCAAAGTTTTGATTGGAGATTCGGTCGAAGTGGTGCTCGATCCCTATGGCGGAAAGGGAAGAATAATTAAAAGGCTTTAAAAGCTTGTAATTTTTAAAGGAATGGTGTATTATATTGCTTGTAGTTCGGTTAGGGTTTTTAAAAACGAATAGTATTGAAAAATAAGGGTTTTTTCCTTGTTTTTCTTTTTTGTTAAGTTCACGCGTTATTTAATATATTTATGAAAATCAAATCAGCAGTCAAAAAAATTTGCGATAATTGTAAAATGGTTCGAAGAGCTAGGCATTTGAGAATTACTTGTACTAACCCTAAACATAAGCAAAAACAATAATTTTATGAGAATACTTGGAATCACAGTGCCAAATGAAAAGCGACTTGAAGTAGGACTAACTTGTCTATATGGAATTGGTATCCCTAAGGCTAGAAAAATTCTTGACCAAGCTGGCATAGAACACGGACGAAAAGCTGCAGACTTGACTCTTGATGAAGAAAACAAGATCCGTCTAATCATTGAGACTATTCCAATAGAAGGTAACCTAAAGAGAGAGATCGCAGCAAACATCAAAAGACTAAAAGACATCAAGAGCTACCGAGGTATCCGCCACATGAAAAGACTTCCAGTGCGCGGACAGCGAACAAAGACAAATTCCAGAACAGTCCGAGGTAATGTTCGCAAGACAATGGCATCAGGTAAGAGAAAAGAAAGTAAGACCTAAAGTAGTGAAAAGTTATAAAGTTCATAAAGTTATAAAGTAGAAATGACAAAAACAAAAGATACAAAAGAAGAAGTTAAAAAAGAAGCCGCTGCTCCTGTAGCAGATGCAAAGAAAGACGCACCAAAAGTTCCAAAAAAGAAAGTTGTTTCTGGAATTCTTTCTATTGATGCTACTTTCAACAACACAAAAGTGCTTTTTGCAGATAAGGGAGGTAATACCTTGTTTTGGTCTAGCTCAGGTAGTCTCGGATTCCGAGGCGCAAAAAAGGGCACTCCGTTCGCAGCTTCAAAAGTTGGCGACATTATCGGTAGCAAAGCTGCAGCTCTTGGAGTAAAAGATGCTGACGTAGTGGTGCTAGGAGTTGGATCAGGTCGTGAGCCTGCGATCCGAGCTTTCATGGCTCATGGCATTGAGATAACAGCCATTTCTGATGCTACACCAGTTCCTCATAACGGTCCAAAGGCTAAAAAGCCACGAAGAGTTTAACTTTACAAACTTTATGAACTTTATAACTTTCAACTAAACATTATGATAAGTAAACCAAAATTTAAAATTTGCCGCAGATTAGGACCAGGAGTTTATGACAAGTGTCAGACTGCTAAATTTTCAGCTACAACTGGGAAAATGGCTTTGGCTGGTGCTCGTCGTCCAAAAGCTCCTTCTGAATACGGCGCACAGCTTATCGAAAAGCAAAAGACTCGCTACTCTTATGGTATCTCTGAACGTCAGCTTTCAAACTATGTGAAAAAAGCTTCTTTGGTTAAGGGTGTTGGAACAGTTGAGAAACTTTACCAAGATCTAGAATCTCGTCTAGACAATGCAGTCTATAGAATGGGTCTTGCGGTGTCTCGTCGAGCTGCACGACAGATGGTTTCTCATGGACACTTTATCGTAAATGACAAAAGAGTCACTATTCCTTCATTTGAACTAAGGGCTGGAGATGTCATCAAGATTCGTGAAGGTTCAAAAGCTAAGAAGATTTTCAGTAGTATTGCCGAGAATTTGAAAGATTACACACCACCGACTTGGGTAAATTTTGATATAAGTGGTATGCAAGGTCGTGTATTAGATAACCCAAAAAATACCGAAGGCTTCCTTGACCTAAACGCCGTGCTTGAGTTTTATAGTAGATAATTAAAGTTAAATTTATTATTAATTTTTTATAAAATATTTTTATGTCTGAATATAAAATCGTTATGCCTTCAAAGCCTCGTGTTGTAGTTGAGGAGGGCAATAAGGGAGTTTTTGAAATAGACGGTCTATCTCCAGGGTACGGCCACACACTCGGAAATAGTTTGAGAAGAATTATTCTTTCTTCGCTTCCAGGCGCGAGCATCACTTCGATCAAGATCGACGGTGTCAATCATGAATTTCAAACTCTTGAAGGCATCAAAGAAGACGTTATCGTCATGATTTTAAATCTAAAAAAGGCACGTCTAAAAATGCTTTCTGACGAACCTCAGACAGTCAGTATCTCTGTGAAAGGTCCAAAGGAAGTCACAGCAGCAGACATAAAGACAGGTGGCCAAGTTGAGATCTTGAATCCTGAGCTTCACATTGCAGAAGTTACGGGCAAAATAAATTTAAATATCGAAATGAAGATCGAAAAAGGTCTTGGTTTTATTTCAAAGGAAGTTTTCCAAAAGGACAAAGTTGATGTCGGCACTATTGCTGTGGATGCTATTTTTACTCCTGTGCGCCGAGTTTCTTATGAAGTTGAGAACATGCGCGTTGGGGACAAGACAAACCACAATCGTCTTCGAATTTCTATCGAAACAGATGGCACAATGACTCCTCGTGAAGCTCTTTCTGAGTCGATCATGATCATGATCAACCAATTGAAATCAATCGTTGATTTCAAAGAGACAGAAGAAGTCGTTGTTGAAAAGAAATCTTCGAAAGAAAAGGATGTTGAAGCAGCTGAGGCCGAAGGAGAAGATAAAAAAGGTGAAGTTTTCACTGATGTTTTAAAGACACGCACAGATGGACTTGACCTTTCTACTCGCACTTTGAATGCTTTGACTTCTGCAAATATCCGCACACTTGGCGGTCTTGCTCGCAAGAAGCGAGAAGATTTGCTTGAGATCGAAGGCATTGGTGAAAAGGGAATCACAGAGATTAAAAAGGTCCTTGCGAAGTTCAAGCTTAATTTGAAAGATTAATTATATTTATGAGACACGGAAATAACAAAAGAAAATTCGGTAGAGTTAGAAAGGTTCGAGTAGCATTGATAAATTCTCTTGCGCTCAATTTGATAGTGCGTGGCAAGATCAAGACTACAGAGCCAAAAGCAAAGGAACTACGTCCTTTCATCGAGAAGCTTGTGACTGGAGCAAAGCGTGGGGACATGGCGACTCGCCGTGGCATTATCGCGAAGCTTTCAAATCGACGTCCTGAAATAAAAAAGCTTTTTGATGTTATCGCTCCAAAGTATGCTGACAGAAAAGGAGGATACACCAGAGTTCTAAAATTAGGTAGCAGAAAGTCGGATGGTGCTGCTATGGCTGTAATAGAATTTGTGTAATTTAGAGTAATAGTTTAGTATAAAAATACAATGACAAAATCAGTAACAACAAAAAAAGAAATAAAGACAATCGATGCAAGTGGCCGCACGCTAGGACGAGTTGCTACTGAAGTGGCAATGTCACTCATGGGCAAGACCAAAGCTACTTTCGAACGCAACATCTACTCTGGTTTTCCAGTAAAGGTTGTGAACGCAGCCAAGCTTAGCATTACACCAAAGAAATTAGCAGGTCTTTACCACACTCGATATTCAGGTATTCCAGGCGGACTACGTATTTTGTCTGGTGCAGAGACGGCATCCAAGCAAGGCTTGAAAGAATTGATCAAGCTTGCAACTTACAAAATGTTGCCTGACAATAAATTGCGAAGAACCATGATGAAAAATTTAACAATAACTGACTAATCAGATTCATTCGTAATTTTATAAAATCATATGGATAAAGAAACACAAAAAGGAAAATATATCGAAGCTGTAGGACGAAGAAAGACTTCTACTGCTCGCGTGCGAATCACAGAGTCCTCTAAGGCTAGCTTCGTGGTAAACGGTGTAGACGCAAAAGAATATTTCAAAACAGAAGGTGAAAGACGTTTGATCTTAGATCCTATGGTAAAAGGTCTTGTGGTTGAAGCAGGTCAGACAAGTCTTAAGTTTGCTGTAGAAGTACGTGTAATGGGTGGTGGTGTGCATTCTCAAGCTGAAGCCATCAGGCATGGAGTATCTCGCGCCCTTGTAGAATTTAATCCTGAAACTCGCGGAGCACTAAAGACACTTGGTTTCCTAAAAAGAGATCCCAGAGCAAAAGAACGAAGAAAGTTCGGACTCAAGAAAGCCCGCAAGGCACCACAATGGTCCAAGAGATAAAAAAATCCAACCCCCTATAATCCCCCTTTTCAGGGGGATTTGCATTTTTCTCCCCTGCTAAGGGGAGATGCAAGAGGGGTCGTTTTGTGCTAAAATAGGGTTATGAATGATGAAGAAACTAAACCCGCCGACGCTAAAAGCTATGGCGAGGCAAAGAAAAATCTTACACCTGACGTTGAGCATACCCGGGGTGAATCTGGTGATTCTGAAGTTGTTGAATTTGAATTCAATGAAGACGGCGAGGAAGATTTGAAAAAGACTCTCAAGAAGTTGCGAGAGGATTTGAAAGTTGCTAAGAAAGAAAAAGAGGAATACCTAACAGGTTGGCAGAAAGAGCGAGCAGATTTTGCGAATTTTAAGAAAAACGAAGACGACCGAAAGACCATGTTTTCTGAAGCGATGCGTGAGCGAATACTCACTCGTTTTTTGACTGTGATGGATAGCTTCAACATGGCTTTTGCAAACAAGGAAGCTTGGGAAAAGGTAGACCAAAATTGGCGAGTGGGTGTGGAATACATATATGGCCAGATGAATACAGTTTTTGAAGAATACGGCGTGAAGCCGCTTGGAGTTGTCGGAGAAGCATTTGACCCGAGTATTCATCAACCAGTAGAGATGGTGCAAGCTGATAAAAAAGAACTCGATCATAAAGTTGCAGTAGTCATCCAAAAAGGTTACAAACTCGGCGACCGCGTCCTACGTGCTGCTCGAGTAAATGTATATGAATTCAAGGAGCTCGGAAACTAAAATTTGCGTAAACTGTAACAACAACTTCACAATCGAAGCTGATGATTTTGGATTTTATGAAAAGATAAAAGTGCCGCCACCAACTTTTTGCCCATACTGTCGTTTGCTTCGCCGTTTCATGCACACGAGCGAGACAGTTCTGTATAAAAGGAAATGTGATTTTTCTAAGAAGGATATTTTTAGTATGTATCCAGAGGTCACAATATTTCCAGTTTATGAAACCAGTATTTGGTATTCAGATGTCTGGGATCCTTATAAATATGGTATGGATTACGACCCAAGTCGACCATTTTTTGAACAGATTTTAGAACTTCAAAATAAAGTACCCAGGATGTCGATAGTCCAGCAAGGCAGATCTATAAATAGTCCGTATGCGCATCGCGTGACTGACCCCAAAAATTCCTACATGGTTTTTCGAAGTTCTTATCCGGAGGATTCCATGTATCTTTACAATGGCAAGATGCACATCAAGGACTGTTGTGATGGCTCTTGGCTGTATGAATGTGAGTTGTGTTATGAATGTGTAAATTGCGCGAATTGTTACAACGTGAAGTTTGGCCAAGAGAGCAAGGATTCAAGAGATTGCTCTTTTATTTATGCTTGTCGCAACGCTTCAAATTGTGTTGGTTGTGTCAATTTAGTAAACGCTGAATACTGCATTTGGAATAAAAAATATACCAGAGAAGAATATTTTAAGAAATTAGAAGAAATGAAGTTGAATACTTTTTCTGGTATTGAAAAGATGAAAGTCGAATTTGAAGCATTCAGGAAGACACTTCCACAGAGAGCTATCATGTCGATAAAGTCTGAAAAGGTCTCGGGTAATTGGTTTTTAAATTGTAAAAATGTCACACAATCTTTTGATTGTGAAGAAGTAAAAGATGGTAAATATTTGTTTATGGCTTTCAAAGCGGAGGATTGTATGGATTATTTTGAATGGGGTAATAAAGCGGAACAAATTTACGAGTCTGAAAATTGCGGCATAGACATAGCTCGACTTTATTTTTGTAATCAATGTTGGATGGGGGCGCATGATTTATATTATTGCAATACATGTCCAGGTGCACATGATTGTTTTGGGTGTGTGGGCCTAAAAAAAGGGGAGTACTCTATTTTAAACAAGAGGCACAGTAAAGAGGAATACGAAAAACTCAAAAATGAAATAATTGAACAAATGAAAGAGAGGCCTTATATCGACAGTCGAGGCTTAGAGTACAGATTTGGGGAAAATTTCCCACCAAATTTGTCTGATTTTGCTTACAATGAAACGATTGCAAATTATTATCATCCTTTGACTAAAGAAGCAGCAGAAGCTCTTGGTTATCGCTGGGCGGATAAGGTTAAGAGAAATTATAAAACTACATTAATTGCTTCTGATCTTCCGGAAACAATTGCCGAAGTGGGGGATTCTATTCTGCAAGAGGTGATAGAATGTGCTGAAAAAGATAATCCCAATTCTGTTGGTGCATATAGAATTACAGAAAACGAACTCGCTTTTTATCGAAGAATGGATTTACCTTTGCCTAGGGTTTGTTTTGATATTAGGCATATTCGCAGAATGGATAAACGGCCACTGCTACGAATCATAAAAAGAACTTGTTCAAAGTGCGACAAAGAACTCGACACAGTGTATGATGAAAAATACGCACCAATAGTTTATTGTGAAAAATGTTACCAGCAAGAAGTTTATTAGATACTTTAGTTAATTAAAGTACTTTACTAGACTAAAGTATCTAAAAATAAACCGATGGAATACAAAAGTGAAAACAAAATATGTCAAAATTGCAGCAAAGACTTCACAATCGAAGCTGATGATTTTGGATTTTATGAAAAGATAAAAGTCCCAGCACCGACTTTTTGTCCAGAGTGCAGATACATTCGTCGGCTTTTGGATAGAAATGAATACAACTTATACAGGAGAAAGTGCGACGCTACAGGAAAGTCAATTATTTCAATTTATCGACAAGATGTTCCTTTTCCTGTCTATGACCAAGAATACTGGAAATCTGATGCATTTGATGCTACAGAACACGGTCGTGATTTTGATTTTAATCGACCCTTTTTTGAGCAATTTGAAGAACTTCGAAAAGTAGTACCTCATCTGGCGATGGTGAATTCTAGCAGCGTAAACAGCGAATATACTAACCAAGCGAATAACAACAAGGATTGCTATATGTTTTTTACAAGTGAAAGAGCAGAGAAATGTATGTACGGAAGTTGGTGTCACTTCTGTTATTTTTTGAGCGATTGCTACATGGCGCAGAAAAGTGAATTTTGTTATGAGTGTATCAATATTACAAAATGTTCAAAGTGCGCATGGGCTTATGATTGCTCGGATTGTGTAGACGTATATTTCTCAAGTGACTGCAGAGGATGCACTGACTGTTTTGGGTGTGTTGGGTTGCGTAGCAAACAGTATCACTTTTTTAATGAAGATGTTGGCCGAGAGGAATATGAAAAACGAGTTAAAAACTTTATGTGGGACAGAAAGTTTATAAAAGAGTCAAAAGAAAGATTTTTCAAACTTAGACAAAACATTCCAGTTAAATTTTACCATGGAGTAAATATACAAAATTCCACTGGTGATTATATACAAAATACAGAACGTACACGATTTGCATTTAACTGTCGAGATAACAAAGATACTGCCTACATGCAAGATGCGTGGCAACAAACTGAAGATTCTAGAGATTGTACGGAAACAATCATTTGTGTTTTATCGTATGAAATTCAAGGGGTTGAAGCACCTCATCGGTCTATGGTAATAAGGAGTTGCTTAGGTTCAGCTATAACTGATTGTTGTTACTGCGATATGTGTTTCAGTGTGCAAGATTGTTTTGGGTGTTTTGGTTTAAAGCAAAAACAATATTGTATTTTTAATAAACAATATTCAAAAGAAGAATATTTTAAATTGAAAGAAAAAATTATTGAACACATGAGAGTCACGAAAGAGTGGGGCGAATATTTTCCTGCCAATGTTTCACCATTTGCTTATAATGAGTCCATGGCGCAGGATTACTTTCCTTTAACCAAAGAAGGAGCCTTAGAAGCTGGTTATAAGTGGTATGACCATCCGGAACGCGATTATAAAATAACACTTTTTACAAAAGACCTGCCTGTAACTATTGATGATGTAAAAGAAAATATTACAAAAGAAATAATACAGTGTGCCTCACAAAATTCCGAAGATCAAAAAGAAAAATATGCGTTATGTACAACTGCTTTTAATATTACTCCGCTTGAATTAGTTCTTTATAAAAAAATGAAATTACCTCTTCCAGAAAAGTGTTTTCCGTGCCGTAGACAAGATAGGTTTGCGTTACGAAATCCTAGAAAACTTTGGCATCGAACATGTATGTGTAATAGGGGTCGCGCTTCAATGGACAGTGCACGACATGATCCTGCAGGATCACATCCTCATGTAGGGAAGTGTGAAGTAGAATTTGAAACTTCCTACGCGCCTGATAGATCTGAAATGGTATATTGTGAAAAGTGTTACCAGCAGGAAGTTTATTAGATACTTTATCCAACTAAATTACTTTACTAAACTAAAGTATATTGAAATAGAAAAATGATACACGAGAAAGAAAACAAAAATTGTCAAAACTGCAAAAAAGACTTCACAATCGAAGCTGATGATTTTGGATTTTATGAAAAGATAAAAGTCCCAGCACCGACATGGTGTCCGGAATGCAGACAGCAACGCAGATACGCTTGGCGCAATGAGCGGACTTTGTATCGAAGGAATTGCGATCTGTGTGCAAAGAGTACTGTGACAATTTATTCTCCAAACAAACCTTTCAAGGTCTATTGTCATGACTGTTGGTGGGGCGACGGCTGGGATTTTGCTTCTTACGGACGAGATTTTGATTTCAGTGTTCCCTTGAGACCATTCTTTGAGCAATTTTCAGAACTCCAACACGATGTTCCGCGTCTGGCGCTACTTAACAAAAGAAGCATAAATTCTGAATATACAAATCATTCAGGGGATAATAAAAATGTCTACCTATCTTTTTCAGCATTTGATGACGAAAATGTAATGTATAGTACTTGGGTTTTTAAGTCGCGTGACAGTGTGGACTGTAGTTGTATTTATGATAAAGGTGAACGGTTGTACGAAACCATAGATTCTCGTACATCGTATCAATGTCAGTACGGTCTGTTTCTAAAGGATTGTTCAAACTGTTATTATTGTTACGATTGTCATGGATGTAACGAATGTTTTATGTCTAGTAACTTACGCAATAAAAGTTATGTATTTAAAAATAAACAATATTCTAGAGAAGAATATTTAGAAAAAATAAAAGAACTTGATTTGCCTTCGTTTGCAACAAGAGAAGGACTGAATAAAGAATTTAAGGATCTATTTGAAAAAGAGTCTATTCATAGATGTGTTGTAAGTGAAAGAAATGTAAATTCTATTGGATCATTAATTTATGATTGTAAAAATGTCTTCAAATCTTTTGAAGTTACGAAAGGTGAACATTCTAAATATATTTATGGTGGAATAGAACTCAAAGATTGTATGGATATCTATCATGCAGGTTGGAATACTACGGAGCTTTGCTATGAACTTCAAGGTTGTACTAGAGCTTCTAATTGCCAATTTTGCCATTTATGCTACGACAACATGAATGTAATGTATTCTGATACTTGTCAAAATAGTCAGAATCTTTTTGGTTGTGTGTCGGTCAAGAAAGGTGAGTACATGATTTTAAATAAAAAATATAGTAAATCAGAGTACGAAGCGCTAAAAAATAAAATTATTGAGCACATGAAGACTACCCGCGAGTACGGAGAATTTTTCCCACCTGCGATTGCGCCTGTTTATTACAATGAAACTCAAGGCAATTTATACATGCCGATGACCAAGGAAGAAGTTTTAGAGAAGAGTTGGAATTGGGAGGACAATATTCCGGGAACTTTCGGTAAGGAAACTATTCAAAGTAATTCTATTCCAGATAAAATTGAAGAAGTTCCAGATTCATATTTGAATGAAATCTTTGCGTGCATGGATTGTTCAAAAAATTATAATGTTACAAAGAATGAGTTAATGTTTTATAGAAAAGAAAACCTGCCATTTCCGCGCCGTTGCCCAAACTGTCGTTACAAAAGAAGGTTCGATTTACGGCCGGCAAGAAAATTGTGGCTTAGGCAATGTGTGTGTAATCAGAAGCATTCAAACCACAGTGGCGCATGCGAAGTAGAATTCGAGACATGCTATACGCGAGAAAGTAGTCTAAAAATTTACTGCGAGAAATGTTATAATCAAGAAGTTTATTAGATACTTTATCTAACTAAATTACTTTACTAAACTAAAGTATAAAAAAAGAGATGGAATACAAAACTGAAAACCGAATATGCCAAAACTGTAACAACAACTTCACGATAGAAGCTGATGATTTTGGATTTTACGAAAAGATGGGTGTGCCAGCTCCAGAAAAATGTCCGCAGTGTCGGCAACAATTGCGCACGCTTTTTAGAAATTTTAAGACTTTGTATAAACGTCCATCAAGCATGTCAGGTAAAATGATTATTTCAGTTTATGATGCTGACACGGTCTTTCCAGTCTATGACGCTTCTGAATGGTGGGGAGATGCTTGGGATCCAATGTCGTATGGGATAGATGTTGATCTAAGTACACCGTTTTTTCAACAGATGAGTTCCTTATTCAATAGAGTGCCACATGTTTCAATTATGAATTCTCAAACCGAAAATTGTGAGTATTCAAATCAGATCAATCAGAGCAAGAATTGTTATTTAATCTTTGGGGGTCTAGATGACGAAGATTGTGATTATGGACACGTTGTTTGGAATTCTCGTGATTGCATCGACAATCTTTACTTATTTAAGTGCGAAGCATGTCATGAGTCAATAGATTGTTTGGGGTCAACAAAACTTTTTTATTCACAAGAATGTGAGGCATGTGTTGATTCAATAGGACTTTTTGATTGTCGAAACTGTTTGAATTGCATAGGATGTGTGGGATTAATAAGTAAATCATATTGCATTTTCAACAAACAAGTCACGAAAGCAGAATATGGAGAATTTTTACTCAAGCATCCTTTAAATGAAAAACGAAGCATAGATTTTATTTTAGATGAAAGAGAAAAATTACGTAGAATTCTTCCCCAACGTTCTTTTTTTGGTTCCCACAATAATGATGTTTCTGGAAATCATATTTATAATGCCCACAACATTCACCATTCCTTCGACATTAAGAGTGGCGAAAATTCCAAGTTTTGTTTCACCGTGCGTAAAGCGATAGATTCTTTTGATATTTCTTTTACAGGCGATTTGTCCGAATGCTACCAATCTTTAACCATGCTCGATAGCAGTAGGGTGATTGGCTCTCACCAGATAATAGATTCTCACGACGTGTTATATTCCGATCTTTGTTATAACTGTAACGATATTTTTGGATGTTACGGGTTGCGCAAGAAATCATATTGTATTTTAAATAAACAGTACTCAAAGGATGAATATTTAATTTTAAAAAATAAAATTATTGAGCAGATGAAAAAAAGTAGCGATTGGGGTAATTTTTTTCTAAGCTTTATGAGCCCCTTTGCTTACAATGAAGCAATTGTAAATGAATACATGCCTCTTTCGAAAGAAGAGGCTCTTGCTCAGGGTTTCAGATGGAAAGATAATATACCGAGCACGAAAGGACAAGGAACCATAGAATCTAAAGATTTTCCTAAGAATCCAAAAGAATATAGCGATAAATTATTGAGTGAGATATTTACCTGTGAAAATTGTCAAAAGAATTTTAAGTTAATACAGAGAGAAATAAATTTTTACAAAAGAAACAATCTTCCTTTGCCATTCAAATGTTTCAATTGCCGACACCAGGAACGTATGAATAAACGAAATTCTCGCAATCTTTGGGAGGGGAGATGTGCTAAGTGTGATAATTCTATTCTTACATCTTACAAACCAGAAGATCAAAAAATTTACAAAATTTACTGCGAAAAGTGTTATCAGCAAGAAGTGTACTAGCTACTTTAGTGTACTAAATTACTTTACTTAACTAAAGTATCTAAAAATAAACAAACACATGGAATATAAAAGTGAAAATAAAATATGTCAGAATTGTAAAAAAGATTTCGTTATAGAAGCTGATGAGTTTTTGTTTTATGAGAAAATCAAGGTACCGGTGCCGACTTGGTGCCATGATTGTAAGTTAATTCGTCGCTTGGTGTGGCGCAACGAGCATTCGTTGTTTCGCCGTCCAAACAATGCGCCTGGTAAAAATGATTCTATGATTTCTATTTATCATCCGGATGAAAAACTAGTTTCCTGGGACAAGGAGTCCTGGTGGAGTGATATTTGGGACCCTTGTGATTACGGCGTAGATTATGATTTCTCTCGAAATTTTTTTGAGCAGTTTAAGGAGCTTTTGGAACGAGTGCCACACGTTGCATTGTTTGATTCAAAATCTGTGAATGCAAGATTTTGTAATTATACGGTGGAGATGAAAGACTCTTATCTAGTCACGGCGACATGGGCCAGTGAGGATTCGATGTATTGTAACAGGCTCTGGCATTGCAAATTTACTCATGATTCTTACATGTGCTTCAGCACAGAGTTTGGATATGAAAATTTATATTGCTACGATTCAAGTAGATTGTTTTTCTCAAGGGAGAGTGAAGGTTGCCTAGATTCATATTTTTTATATGATTGCAGAAATTGTTCCAATTGTATTTTATCTACGAACTTAAGAAATAAAAGTTATTGTATCGAAAATATTCAGTATACGAAAGAAGATTATTTTAAAAAGAAAGCGGAGCTGGGACTAGATACCCGATCTGGCCTCGAACAAGCCAAACTCAGATTTCAAGAATTATGGAATAATGCCTTTCATAAACATTTAAAGCTTACAAACAACGTCAATGTGGTCGGCGATCAGGTTACAAATTCCCGAAATTGCTACAATGTTTTTGATTTTAAAGACGGAGCTGAAAATGTCAGATATGCTAGCTGGGGCGCAAAAGGTCTTAAGGACTCTGCCGACATTGGCCCAGGTTGTGGAGATGGTTCCGAGCTTAATTACGATACTATAAGTGCGGGAGTCCAAAATAGCTTCGTTTTATTTAGTTCTCTTATCTGGTATTCTACAAATATTATGTATTGCTCGATGATGCAAAGTTGCAACAATTGTTTTGGTTGTTCAGAAATGAATAATAAACAGTATTGTATTTTTAACAAGCAATATACAAAAGAAGAATATGAAAAACTTGTGTCACAAATTATAGAACAAATGAAAAGAATGCTGTATATTGATGCGCAAGTACGTTCTTATGGTTTCGGAGAATTTTTTCCTGCCGAACTTTCTCCTTTTGCTTATAATGAAACTGTAGCTCAGGATTATTTTCCTATAGACAAAAAGACGGCAGAATTACAAGGGTTCAGGTGGCGTGATTACAATCCTACTTCTTATCAAACTACAATTAAAGGTGGTGAATTGTCTCAAACTATTGCCGAAGTTGGGGATTCAATATTGGATGAGGTTATTGAATGTGAAATCACCGGGAAGCCTTATAAAATTCTTGCACAAGAACTTAGTTTTTATCGCAGATTTAATTTACCATTGCCATCCATTCATCCAGATGAAAGACACAATATGAGGCTCAAGCTCCGCAACCCGATGGTCTTAAATAAAAGAATGTGTTTCTTCGGCGATAAAGAAGTAGACACCACTTATCTTAGTGTGGAGCACGGAGGTCCCGAAAAAGTAGTTTGCGCTGAGCACTACAACAAGGAAATTTACTAATTACTTCCCAAAAGTTTCAAATAAAAACTTTTTGGTTTCATCATCTACGAATTCTGTGACGATGATCATCATTTCTGTCGTGAGGCCGAGGTCTTTTTTGATATTTGTGAAAAGGTGCTCAAATGGGAAAGGGGAGATCCATGCAGAATTTTTGAGGCAGACGAAACCGGCTTTTTTGAGGAGATAACGCAAACTTTCTCTTTCACTTTTTCTGTCTTCTGGTAGGTCGAGCAAAATTATTCTCCAAAACCCATCCCAAGTTGTGTTCACTAGGGTCGTGTCGCTATCTAATTTCAAACTGTGTACTTTTTTTTTGCCTTCCTTCGTTAGGCGAGCGTATTCGTTTTGCGGGGAGGAGATGTGCTCGATTAAACCATTTTCTTTCAGGTTCTTTAATGAACGAGTGATGGCGTATGTTGCATTTTTTGCACCATCTTCTGAAATTACATGACTTGCAATTTCATCAACAGAAATAGCTGTTTTTTGGCCTAATATCTTCAATATTTTGTCTGAATACTTAACTTTTCTTGACATACCCCAATATTATAATATATATTACCTTTTGACAAGCATTTCGCGACCACGAAATACTTGCTAAAATATTTGAGATGTATATAATGTATTCAGATTCTCCTCTTGAGGAGTACCCTTTAGGGGGAGGTGGAAGTATTTATCACCCCGGCTAAAGCCACCCCTCAAGATGGGAATATGATACAATAATATCCATATATGCCAAAGCCGAATCGAGTGCAAATAATCAAATACGGACCGCCACCACCAGAATTGCCCGTTTTCGGCAAGGTCAAACCTGAAGATGTTTCTTTTATTGGGCGGACGAATTATGTCGCTTCCCTCGAAGAGAAGAAATTT
>JBAXFB010000010.1:0-15927 GCA_037140115.1 bacterium
TCTCTGATCCTAGCCGATGAACCAACAGGAAATCTGGATTCAAAAACGGGAGAGATAGTCATGGCAACTTTTCAAAAATTAAATAAAGAATCAAAAAGAACAATCATTCTAATTACCCATGAACAAGTCATCGCTGAACACGCTGATAGGATTTTATTTATTAGAGACGGAATGCTAGTTGAAGATAGAACCAACCATAAAAAACGTATAGCAAAACTATAAAATATAATGAAAATAAAAGATATTTTAAATGAAACATACACTTCCCTATCTGCGAACAAAGCCCGTTCTGGCTTGACGATGCTTGGTATTGTCATCGGCATTGCATCTGTGATCGCCATGATCTCC
This sequence comes from bacterium, assembly GCA_037140115.1. Classification (GTDB taxonomy): domain Bacteria; phylum Patescibacteriota; class Minisyncoccia; order Phycocordibacterales; family UBA9973; genus UBA9973. The sequence goes on from JBAXFB010000010.1 coordinate 349, forward strand.
ATAGGTAATGGAGCCAAGTCTTCAATACAGTCGAGCATTGAAGGATTAGGCTCAAACCTTTTAACTATTCTGCCAGGGGTTGTGCAGCCAGGACGTGGGATTGTTTCTTCTGGACGCGGTAGCGCTCAGACCTTAAAAAATACAGACATTGATGTGGTTAAGGGTATCGATGGTATTGCCAACGTGTCGCCTGAGGTCTCGAGAAGATTCCAAATAGTAGCCGGTGGCAACAATACCAACACTACTGTGACAGGATCCACTTCTACATATTTAAATGTACACAACCTCACTCTCTCAGAAGGTAATTTCATCTCTGATGCCAACGACAGAAGCATCGGGAGACAAGCCATCCTCGGTGCTACGGTAGCTAATGATCTATTTCCAAACGAAGATGCTTTAGGAAAAACTATTCGTATTAATAAAATTAATTTTAATGTAGTAGGTGTTTTGACCCCAAAAGGTGGCGCTAGTTTTTCTGGACCAGACGACATGATATTTGTGCCTCTTTCAACCATGCAAAAAATTCTTTCAGGTGTTGACTACCTATCGACCATCACAGTATCAGTAACTGATAAAAACAATATGGCTGAAGTTAAAGACCTTGCGACCACTGCCCTCTTGGATAGTCACCGCGTTACTGAGGCAGACTTTTCTATAATTTCACAAGAAGACATTTTAGGCACACTATCGACCGTCATAGACACGTTTACCATTTTCCTAGCGGCTATCGCGTCTATCTCACTCTTGGTTGGTGGGATCGGCATTATGAATATGATGCTCACCACTGTGACGGAGCGCACAAAGGAAATAGGTTTGAGAAAAGCAATCGGTGCGACCAGAAGCGACATCAATGTTCAATTCTTATCTGAAGCTGTCATGCTCACATTTATTGGTGGAATGGTTGGAATCGGGCTTGGATGGTTGATATCCTTTGTGGTAACTTCGACTGGAATCGTGGCAACCCAAGTAAACCTCTCATCAGTTCTACTTGCCTTCGGCGTATCAACTGCAATCGGAATAATTTTCGGATACTACCCCGCTCGCAGAGCAGCAAAGTTAAACCCGATCGACGCCCTCCGGTATGAATAAGATAAATTAGACCGAACACTACTCCTGTGCTAAAGTAGACCCATGCCACAAACAGGTAGACAAATACTGAAAAACTTAATAAGCGAGGATGTTTACCCAATGCGAATCAATAAATACCTCGCATTAAAAAAGATCTCCACAAGGCGTGGTGCTGATGCTCTCGTGGAAGCTAAAAAGGTTTTCATTAATGGGAAACTAGCTGTGCTTGGTAGTAAGGTAAAAGAAACTGATAAAGTTGAGGTTCGTGGTGCTGAAACAAAAGCATATAAATATTATGCATACAATAAACCAATAGGGATAGAAACCGATTCACCTGACCCAACACTATTCCCTCTTGGAAGACTCGACAAGGCCTCACATGGGCTACTTATCCTGACGAATGATGGACGTATCACTGATTCACTCCTCAACCCAAAGTTTTTTCACGAAAAAGAATATGTCGTACGAACACTAAACAAACTCCGATCAAATTTCAAAGAGAAAATGGAGGCTGGTGTAGACATCGAAGGCTACATGACCAAACCATGTAAGGTAAAAATATTAAGCGAATTCACTTTCAAAGTCACCCTAACCGAAGGTAAGAAACACCAAATCCGGCGCATGTGTTCCAACCTTTTCCAAGAAGTCGCCGACCTTAAACGCGAGAGAATCATGAACATCAAACTCGGCACCCTAAAATCCGGCGCAATGCGAGAAATCACTGGTGAGGAATTAAAGGTGTTTCTAAAATCACTACAGATAGAGCCTTAGACTCTATCTGTAGTGGATTGTTTCTTTTCTACGATGTTGAACATATGTAAAAGATGGTAGAAAAACAAATTCTCCATGTTCATTGACTATGTAAAATCTAGAAGTAGTATCAGGCCGAGACAAAGATCTTTGCCAATGGTGTTTTAAGAGCGTAGTGATTTCATAAAATCATCAACATTATGGAAGGGACCAATTATATTATCACCTTTTGCCCTATCTCTGCGCGCTTGACGAATAGCTTTTTTCAAGAAAGGCGACGGTTCGAGAAGTGAATAAGATACTGTTTTGGAACGAGCTAAATTCTTTAGAGAAGCGTTTATAATAGCAGAAAGCGTAAAACCAAGCTGATCAGCAACTTTCTGCGCTTCATGCTTTACTTTTGGATCTATTTTAATACTTAGTGCTGATGTTTTCATATACCTAAAGTATATACAAGGTAATTTACAAGTCAAGCTGCTCGTCTTGAAAACTTGTCGACATGGCAGGCTGACAAGTCGTGTTGTTAATTTATGCATATGCGAAATTTAACAACATTGGTATGTGGGTAACTAAACACTTTATTAAGGAACGTGCCGGCTTTTCAATTTATTATTTTTCTAGATCAAGTACTTCATCAACCCTGATTTGAACTACAGTACTTTTGCATTTATTTAATAAATGCTATTATTTGAATATGGGTTTTGAAACACCAAAAATTTCATCAATTGAAAAAGTAAAGAAATTAGCCAAAAAAGGCATACTGATGGCTGGATTAGGAACAGTGCTTCTTTCCACAGAAGGTTGTAGTGATGACGAAAAAGGATCGAAAATGCCCCCGAAAGGTCCAGATCCGATTGTTGAAAAATCCAGCGCAGTAAAACCTGAACATAAATTTTTAAATGCAGATGAAGTAAAGGCTCGAGAAAAAGTAGCTGATGAAGTTGTCATTGATTATCTTGAAAAATTGTCAAACAACAGTGCTTCGGGAAACCGTATGGAGATGGGAGATAATGGAAATATATTTATAGAAATTCATGGTTCATTTTTTGAACTAACCAAAACAGATTTAGCTAGACTACAAAGTCTAGTTTTAAATTCGGAGTTGCCCCCTAACTCATCCACTCTTGTACGATCAACCTCAGCAAAAGCACTTGCAATAAAAATTGATCTAGATATTACAGCTCACGCAAAGAAAGTCACTGACTCTTCCGTATTGCCAGCACAAATTAAAGCCCATTATAATGACCTACAAAAAATAGGTCTTACAAAATAAATTTTTTTATTTCTCTAAATCCAGAATCTCATCAATCCTAATTTGCTTCACGAACTCAGGCACGTGGGAGACGAGGATCATGGCTCCGGCGTATTTATCGAGCGCTTCTGCAATGACTGGCAAGTGACGAAAATTTATATGGTTGGTCGGCTCGTCGAGAATGAGAAGTCCTGGTTTTATAAGCACGAGTCTCGCAAATGCTACCAGCCCCTTCTGGCCTTCTGAAAGGTCACCGATTCGAGTGCGAATAAATTCCCCAGTGATGAGGAACCCTGCAGCCACAGAACGCATACGTTCTTCGTCGAGCTTTTCTCCACCCGCTAGCATCGCACTAGCAAGTGATTCATATACAGTATGGTCAAAATTAAGGGTTGAAAAATCCTGTCTATAATAACCAATGCGTATTCCCTCTTTCACCTTCTCGCCCTCAGCATGGCCGGAAGCAAGCCTCTCCAAAAGAGTCGTCTTACCTATTCCATTTGGCCCTTGCAAAAGTAAATGATTGTTTTTATTTAAAGAAATTTTCGCCTTATGCTTCACCACCTTTCCATTCTTCATGGTAGTAAAAGAAGAAATGTTTAGAATTTCACCAATCAAGTCTGGCTGTGAAGGAATATTAAATGGTCTTATTGCTCGATCTTCTTTGCGAACCTCGACTATCTCCTCTTCAAGTTCTTCAGCCTTTTCGCGCATACGCTTTGCGACCAAACGAAGTCGTCCGCCCTTGAATGCGAAGACGTTCGCCTGATCTTTCTTGGCTTGAATTTCTTTTTGAAGTTGCGCGTTCTTCATGTTTTCTTTTTCAACTCGTGCACTTATGTCTTTCACCACGTTAAAATAGTTGCCGACGTATTGCTCGATCTTTTTAGTATAAACATCGAGGTAAAGAACTCCATGAGTGAAAGCATTTAGGAATTCTGCATCGTGAGAAATAACCAACACAGTCTTTTTGTAATTCACTAGGAAGTTTGTTAAGTGTGCTATACCAGCCTTATCTAGATTGTTTGTCGGCTCATCGAGCAACAACAAATCTGGATCTTGAATCAAAGCTGAAGCTAGGAGTAACCGTGCTTGTTGTCCTCCAGAAAAAGTCCGCACTATTCGGTCATGTACTTTTTCGTGCCCCTTTAAATTTACAACTTCCAAAACTTCATCTATCCTCGGGTCAATGTCATATACTTTATCTTTAAAACATTTTTGAAAAAATTCACGGACAGTTAAACCCATCTCGTTTTGGGGAATAACTTGTCGTGAAGTAGCGATGCTCACACCCTTTACCAGATTTATGATTCCAGACTCTGGAGTATTTAAACCAGAAATAAGACCAAAGATAGTACTCTTGCCGGCACCATTCTGCCCCATCAAGGTAAACTTCATCCCACGACGAATAGTAAAACTCACCCCGTCCAAAATGGGCTTGTTGACGCCCCATTCGAACGAAACATCGTCAAAACGAACTATGGTTTCAGTATTTTTATTGTTTTCTTTGGGTTCCTTTGACATCAATACAGATTAGCTTATTTTGGCTTAAATAGAAAGGCTTTTGTTCTTGGATGTCTGTTGTGTTACAATAATTCCATGAAATTTCATAACCTAAAAGTAGTCCTCCTATCTTTCCTCATCGTTTTCTCTTTTCTATCTATTGGTTTAAATATTTTCTCTCAGAATAGTTTTCAAATTTCTTCCACTTTTTCTCCTGCTTCCCAACTAGCTCAAGTTTCGTCGACTTTGAATGATGGACTGGTGGCTCACTATACTTTTGATGAAGGAACTGGGGTGACGGCGGGAGACAGCACAGGAGGAAACACCGGAACTTTGTCTGGATCTACTAAGCCGACTTGGGTTTTAGGCAAAATTAATGGAGCACTAGATTTCACAAATGGTAGTGCGGTTACAACTGGTTTAGATTCCATCGGAGCTGGCGGAGCGTCTATTTCTTTTTGGATCAACGAAAGAACGGCTGGGCAAATAACTGCGTTTATTCTTGATAATGGAAAAACTATTATTCAATACGATGGCGGACATGGTTCAATACTTTTTAGTAGTGATGGGGTGACTAGACCCCGTAGCGCTATCGGATCAGTTTCTTATGGTAGCTGGTACCATGTTGTTGTGACTAGAGATGCTTCTGGCCTCGCTAATTTTTATGTGAACGGATCACTTTCTGGCACACCAAATCAACCGACTGGTACTCCTTTAGCTGGGACAGGGAGTGTAAAAATTGGCAATTCTCAAAATCAAGCACATGCTATAGATGGGACACTTGACGATGTTCGAATCTATAATCGAGTTCTGTCCCCTTCTGAAGTTTCCGATCTTTATTCCTATGTCGATAGCGGCCCGGGAGCTAGCCCAGCAACTCCTACCGTACCGACTTCTCCAACCCAACCTTCGAGCCCTACAGCACTGCCTACTCCTAGCGCTCCCACCACAGTGACCGCAGTGAGAGGAGTGTATACAGTAAATTCAGCCGGTGGCACAAATACCTTCACCACAATTCAGGCTTGTGCCGACGTAGCTACTGCCGGCGAGACATGTAATGTTCAGCCAGGAACATACAATGAAAAAGTTACACCGAAAAATTCTGGCAATACAAACGGGCTCATTACTTTTGTGGCTTCCGGAACGGTAAAAATGCGGGGCTTTGCTCTTAAAAATAGGAATTACATAAAAATTTCTGGTTTTGAAATAACCAACTTGGGGCTGACTACTGACCCCGGTTATGCTGGCATCAATCTGGAATTTTCAAGCTTCAATCAAATTATCAATAATACTCTCCATGATGGCATGCGAGAGTGTATCCGCATGCGCGACCTCGATCCAGGCAGCCAATCGAACAACAACATAATAAGAGGAAATACTCTCTATAAGTGTGGATCCCAAAATACGTCAGTACCGGGCGGAGGAATATATATTTTTGGAAACAATAACCTTGTTGAAAACAACGATATCTCACATCTCGGCGAAGACTTTACCCGGGTGACGGGAGGAGACTATAACGTCATCAGAAATAATGTTTTTCATGATAATTCACTCACTGATTGGTCTGCCGCAAATGCAACTCACATCGACGGCATGCAGAACTGGTGTGCAACACTTCTTCCCGTGTCGACACGCTATCTCCTCATTGAAAACAATCAGCAATACAATACGCCTTCGCATGACACTCACTTTGTTATTTACCAGAATTATGGAAATTGTGATCAAGGTAATCTTCTGGTGCGATATAACAATGTAAAAAATCTCGGCGATTATATTCTCATCAATGATGTAAAAACTCCAGGCGTACGTCTTTACAACAATACCTTTAGCCAAACTTCCATCTCTTCGACAAAACCTTGGAATGCAGTCGAATGGCTGAAAAGTTCCACTGGCGGCAAACTCATTAATAATATTTTTAATGACACTGTCCGGCCAGGAGGCTACCCATATGCCGTGGATGCAACCTCAGCTTCGGGCTTTGATGCGCATAATAATCTAGCATATATTCCTGGCAATAATGGCACATGGAGATCGCCGACAGTCCCTGAAATCGGTGCCGTCTTCAATAAAGATCCGAATACCGGAGCCGGAACAGATGCCGGTGGATACCTCACTCGAGTTTCCACTTCTGATGCTGGATCGGGAACAGCTTTTGTCGTTGATGATGCAGGAATGTTTCAAACTGGCTGGGCAGGAGTAGACTCGGACTGGATTTCTGTAGGCGTCCCAGCAAACTACTCCAAGATTTCTTCAATCAACTATGAAACAAATACAATTCATTTGTCTTCATCGCTTTCTCGAAAACCGGGCGACTCTGTCTGGCTCTTCAAAGATTCATCGGGGCGACAAGTACTTTTCGGTACCGCTCCCGACATTGGTGCAAACGAAGTAAATTCTGGTTCTGTTAGTGCGACACCAGTAATACTTCCCCCATCAGTTCCTACTCTGCCAAGTACGCCTACCCCACCCACAACCCCGCGCACCTCTCCAGTTTCTCCAACTACCCCGATCACCAAAGCTACTCCTGTCGTTCCATCGACTACTGTTCCACCAACCACTCCAAAACCTCTCTTGTCTCCAGCAATTACAAAAATTGTTTACAACTTTGGTACTGTCACTCTACGCCTAGGTAGTAAAGGAGAGGCCGTCAAGGAATTACAAAGATTCCTAAATGACAATCTGAACTTAGGTTTAGTGCTCGATGGTAAATTTGGTCCAAAGACTAACATAGTCATCAAGAAGTGGCAGACAGACCATGCTCTAGTAGTGGATGGACTTGTTGGCAACAAGACGAAAGCAAAGATGAACGGCTTGACAAAATAGGTCACTCTGTGATATACTCTTTAGACAAAGTAGGTGCGAAAAAAGTCGATCTCGAGTATATCTATTTGTATTTAAAAGCTTAACTAAACAAATCAATGACTGGTACAATAAAAAGATTGACAGATAAAGGTTTCGGCTTCATCACAGCAGAAGGACTTGCGAAGGATTTATTCTTCCATAGTAACTCTCTAGTGGGCGTAACTTTTGATGAATTGAAGGAAGGCGATATGCTTTCTTTTGAAACTGAAGAGTCACCAAAGGGATTGAATGCTACGAACGTACAACGCGCGTAATATTTAACTCCAATAAAAAACCACCCCAAAAGGGTGGTTTTTTATTTTGGATGACTATTTAGCTTTTTCTACATCTACTCATCTTTCGCCCAACTTTTCAAATTCTCGTAGCTATCTTCCCCACAGATCCACTTGTGAGTTTTTGTATTATAGAAAAAAGGAACTCCACCACACATATCTTTGTCTAGTTCGAGCAGTCGAGCTTCATTTTCCTTATTGTGCCAGACTTCAATAGATTCTACTTTTATACCCTCCTCCTTATCTAGACGTTCGACGAGCACATGCATGTCAATGCAGTGTGGGCATTCTGTTCCGTAAAATTCTAATAAGTGACTACTCATTTTTATTTAAATTTATTTCACTAGGCGAGCGAGGCGAGACTTCTTGTTCGCAGCGTTGTTTTTCTTAATAACGCCTTTTTGTGCAGCTTTATCGATAGTTTGGAAGGCAGTAGAGAGAAGTTTTATCGCAGCAGCCTTGTCTGTCTTTACGAGTTTGTCGATCTTCTTGATGATATCCTTCATTGCGCGCTTTCGAGCGTCATTATAGCCCTTCTTGCGGAGGGAACCTCGGATTGCTTTTTTAGCTGACTGTGTTATTGGCATAGAAACAATATAGCAAAAAACCTTTAAAAACACAAATATGTTATCATAAAGTTATGATCGGTAGTATAAAAGGAAAAATAATACTTAAAAAAGAGAAGTTTTTGATTATTGAAACTTCTGGAGTTGGATATAAAATAAGCGTCTCCCTTGAGACCGTTTCTAGACTTAAAAATGAAAATTCAGAAACAACACTCTGGATCCACACCCATGTACGAGAGGACGCTTTTGATTTGTATGGATTTTTGGAATACTCAGAATTAGAATTCTTCGAAATGTTGATAAGCATATCTGGAATTGGTCCAAAAGGCGCCTTGACTATCCTTGGAGTAAGCTCAGTTGAGACACTTAGTAAAGCCATCAGCACTGGCGACACTTCATACCTCACCAAAATCTCTGGTATTGGCAAAAAAACTGCAGAAAAAATAGTAATCGAACTGCGAGACAAAGTGGGTAAAGAATTAAATACACAAGAAGGTGGTTCCCTCTCCGACGAGATGGACGCACTCGAAGCACTGAAGTCTTTAGGATATTCACAAATGGAAGCACGGGAAGCTTTGAAAAAAGTCACAGGCGACAAAAATACAAATGCGAAAATACGTGAAGCGTTAAAAATTCTTGGAGGGAAATAGTATGCCAGAGCTACCAGAAGTTGAAAACTTAAGACGTGGACTCGAGCGTGTGATCGTGGGCCAAAAAATCACTTTTGCTAAAGTCACCAAACCAAAACTTGTTTCTGGTAAGGGTACCTTGCGTGTGGCTTCCAGTAAAAAAGTTAAAGAATTTATAAAAGGCCTTAAAGGTGAAACCTTTTCTCATGTTGAAAGACGAGCCAAAAACCTAATCTTTAGATTTAAAAGTGGCAAAGTTTTATTGGGACATCTAAAAATGTCTGGACAATTTGCATATGTGCCTAAAGTTTCCGATAGAAAAAAAGTAGTAATGGGTGGACACCCAATCAAAATTTCTGAATCAGAATTGCCAAACAAACACAGTCATATAATTTTTGAATTAGAAAAAGGTACACTCTACTACAACGACACTCGAATGTTTGGATATTTGCTTTACTACCCCAGCGTGGAGGCCTTCGAAGCCGAAAATCATTTCAAACTCATCGGCCCAGAGCCACTGGAAAAAGATTTCACAGTAGAATATTTTAAAAATGCATTAGCTAGTAAAAAAAGTATAATCAAATCAGTATTGATGGGCCAAGAAATCGTCGCCGGACTTGGAAATATCTATGTAGATGAAAGCTTGTTCGAGGCAAAGATAAAACCAACCCGGACGGCTAGCTCACTTTCTCTACCAGAGATCAAACTTCTTCATACTGCAATAATAAGAATTATCCGCAAAGCTGTAGAGCTTGGCGGATCATCTGTAGCCACCTATCGCCTGCTCGACATGACTCGTGGCAACTACGCCCGTGAACACAAAGTGTATGGAAAAGATGGACAAAAATGTGTCCGTTGTGGCAAACCACTCAAGAAAATTTTGATCCAAACTCGCACGACTATATTTTGTCCTAATTGCCAGAAATAAGCTCTTTGGGTTTATGATTTAGAAAGCCTTGCGCAGGCTGAGGAGCCGAGCAGTTCGCCCCGCAAGCTTGCGGGGATAGATTGCTTTATAAATTACAAATCCTAAAGAGCGCAATCCCACATGCCACAGAAACATTCAGTGATTCCTTTTTGCCCTTCATTGGGATTTCAGCAATCACATCACATTTTTCTAAAATATATTTCGGAATTCCGGTGACTTCTGTGCCGACAAGGAATGCATTTTTATTTTTTAATCTAAGTTTTTTGTAGTCTACTGATTTATCATCTTGCTCTATTGCTATAATAAAAAACCCATCTTGTTTTAATTTAGATAAAATTGTAGTGATACTTTTCACCTGTTCCCAAGCCACAAATTCTTCTGCGCCCAAGGCAGACTTTGCTAAGTCTCCCCTCTTTCTGCCAAACCGGTCCAGCGGCGTCGGTGTATAACCCGTCAAATATATTTTATTTATTCCCGCCGCATCAGCCGTGCGGAACATGGCGCCAACATTTTCTACACTTCTTATATCATGCAATATTAATATATTCTTTTTTTGGTTTTCCTGATTTTTATTCTTTTGCATATATACGCCATGGCTTAAATGTGTATTAATACACTTCCTTCTGATAACACTCCTTGCAGTAAATAACCTCAGGTCGCTCGGGTGAGTACATCGTTTCAAACTTGTTCTGACATTTTTCTTTATGTGCATGATTCGACAACTCACACATACATTCCCGATCGTAAAAACGAAAAGGGTTTTTCCACTTTAAGCGAGCATGATACCTACAATTTGGGCAATATCTCGGTATTGGTAAATTCATTTGTTTATAAAATGCCAATTCATCGGGCAAGATTCTGTATGCAGAAGTGCATTGGCTCTCGACCTTGCCTTTATTTGGACACTCAATTATGTCTTTAGTTATTTCATCAGACACATCCAAAACACTGTCAGGAATTTGATCACTGGTAATCGTAGGTATGTACGACTTAGATTCGGGATCTCTCCACTTGTAACCCAAAGAAATAACTTCTTCTTTGGTTAAAGGCATTTCTTCAAATGCAGAGCTTTCGTTGTAAGCAAAAGGTGAAAGTTCTGCGGGAAAGCTTTCACCGAAAGGATATTTCCGTCCTTTGCCATCAACATATGGCATATCACTAATGTGCTTTTTAATCTTATCTACGAATTCAAAGTATTCCTTTTCTTCGTATTGCTTGTTAAAAACACAATACTGCTTTTGACTAAGTCCAACGCACCCAAAACAATCCGAGCACCCCCGGCAGCTATCGCAGTAAAATAAATTTGTGCTTCCACCACCACAACCCAAGGAAAATATCAGCTTGTTGCCTCCCCTGCCTGCCAATGTGGATTCATAGCATTCCTCAACTTTGCCTGTAAATATTAAATCTTGTGAATCTTTCATGGTATTAAAGGCAAAAAAGGCGTATTTAACATTTTCTGCTTTTGAAACACCACAACACTGAAAAACATTTTTTGAGTTTATGACAAAATCTCCAACGGCATTGATAGAATTTTTAATATGAGCATGTTTATAAATAGCCTTTTGGGTTATTTCTCTAAAAATTTCTTTTGTTTGTGATTGCCCAGAATAAGTTTCAAGATGTAGCAAAGCCACAGCCTCCTCATAATCTTCTCTAAATAGTTGTTTGTTCTTAAACATGTAACTCTTGTTTCTAAGATTGGAAGACAGACAACAGTTTACACAATTAATACAGTCGAACAGAAAATGTGAGTCAATACACTGCTCACTTTCGACTAAGAAGGTCGAGTTATAATTTTTAGTTGATTGCACAAGCTCGTATCCTTTTTCATTTTCCTTGATTATCATTGAATCAAGACAATTTTTATTACCCCTTATTGAACAACTGCAGTATTTTAGATTTTCAGAACGAACAGTGTAAAAAGATAAATAGACATCTTTACTACCGTAACACAAATTCGAGTACTCACAGCCTTCACCATTGCGCTCATTTTGATCCAGCGCTCTGTGAGGAATGCTGTATTTTAATTCTTTATATTGCTCAAAGAAATTTCTAGAAAAGTCATAGTCTCTCCCATAATCACGAGCGTCCCAAGCATCGCTCAAATAACACTTCACACACCACACAGGTAGTGAAACGTCTCCGTTATACATGGATATAATAGATGCCGCACAATGACCACAAGTCCTCTTGTAAAGCGAACGTTGGTTAATAAACATCATCCTGCGAATAAATCGACAGTGCGGGCACCATGCTGGGGCAGGCACACCCATTTTTTCATAAAAAGAAAAGTCTTCAGATTCTATTTTGAAATCTTTCTGGCAATTTTGGCAAACTCGCATTTCAGTATTCATATTTATATAGTATGCCTTTTCGGGGTTAAATCAAGAATTCCCTCTGTTGTTAAATCTAGCATATGCTAATTTTAACAACATTATCTTAAGAAATTTCGGTTACGTATCTTCTTATGATAAGCAATAGCAAACCGGTGTGCTTCGCTGTTGGCTAGCAGTATTTGCCTTTGATATTTCAAACTAAATTCCCTATCGCCCATTATGTCTTTCGGTTTATGTCTTTCATCTTTGAGAACTGATACAAGCGGAATCTGCGCTTTAAACTTTTTCAAAACAGCACGTGCTATATTCAGCTGGGCTACACCACCATCCACCACGATCAAACTCGGATAAGTCCATTCGGTATGAGCCAGGCGCCTCTCCAGCACTTCTTTTAGTGCGCCTGTGTCATTCGCATCGGCCTGAGTTCTTATCTTGAACTTCTTGTACTCACTTTTTATCGGTTCCCCATCTTCGACTACCGTCATCACTCCCACCATATTTTTACCTCCCATGTGAGCTATGTCATATGCTTCAATGCGGAAAGCTGAAGCAGGAATGTACTTTTCAGAATGGTCTGGCCTCGCGGAGCGAGGAAAACCGAGGACCTTATGAAAAGAATATTCCTGCTTCAGCAGGGCAATATCATTTATATGTTGCAGAGCAAAAATCTGCCTTTTGATCTCTCCAGCTTTTTCAAACTCACGCGCTTTGGCGTAAATTTTCATTTCTTTCTGTAAATTTTTTAAGATCTTTTTCTTTTTACCCTCAAAAAAGAGTTTCAAGTTTTTTATATTCTGTAAATACAATTTCCTATCTTCCAAATCAGGAACTAAATTTATTTGTCTGTAAAACTCCAAATAATTCTTACTTTTTTCATCCAAAAATGGAAAAATTCTTCGTATAATTTTCATCGCTTCGCGGAGTTGCGTTCCACTAGTGTATGGCCCATACATTTTGTTCATGTTCAACCCTCGGTGTTGAACATCTTTGCCTCTCACTACAATCACCTTGGGTAACTTTTCCTTGGAAATACAAACATAATTAAAACTCTTATCAGACTTTTCTTTGGTGTTGTATTTCGGTTGATGCTTCTTTATTAAGTTTGCCTCTAATATGAGGGCTTCGAGCACACTATCTGTAACCTGAAAATCAATTTTTTCAGCATGAAAAACCATATCCACCAAGATGGGACCCCTTGTCTCAATAAGGTCACTTCCGAAATAACTTTTAACCCTGTCTTTTAAAGAAGTTGCCTTACCTATATAAAGGATTTGTTTTCCCTTTATAAAAAAATACACTCCGGGTTTGTCGGGTAGTTTTACTTTTTTTAAATAATTTATATGCATAAACTTACTATAAACAATTCTCCAGTAATAACAAAGCCCAGGCAAAAATATACCTGGGCTTTGGATGTGTGATGATTTTTCTATTTTAAAAAGGAGGTCACGACTCCTTATGAGCAAGCTCCAAAACATTTTTGATCTCTTCAAGATCATCAAAAGTTGTTCGGTCGCCAATTTTTCCGAAAATTTTGAACGACCTTTCTTTGTACCCGCCATTACTTTGGATGACTAGCACATCATAGCCAGTCACCGTTATGAACACAACATCATCACCATTCTTGGGTGCGAAAATGATATCAGTTCCAATGGGAGGACAACACTGCAATCTGAGATTGTCTACACACATGTCGCCATGTACGTTTGACTCTTCAGCTACCACCACAAGGCTAAAACTCAATAACATATTAAACTTTTTTGGTGTCTACATAAGGCCACCAAGGCTTCCTTTCAAAAAGCCAACCTATTTTAAAGAACTGAAAAAATTTGGACGGAACAGGAACACATGACGTCTCCTACTCCACACCAAAAGTGCACCTCATCCGAGGTTAATCAACTTTAATTATTATAGTATAATAAAGTCCTTTTGTCAATAGGACTAAAATCCCCCTAACACCAGAGACTAAAATTACCTCTTTAATACTTTTTTCAAGTATTTTCCAGTATAAGATTTACTATTTCCTGCCACTTCTTCTGGTGTTCCTTTCGCTACCAAATTTCCACCATTTATTCCACCCTCAGGGCCAATGTCTATTATATAATCAGAACTTTTTACTATATCTAAGTTGTGTTCGATCAAGACCACAGTGTTCCCTTTCACTACCAGTTTATTCAAAACCTCGAGAAGCTTTTGCACGTCGTCATAATGCAGACCCACGGTAGGCTCATCCAAAAGATAAATTGTTTTTTCTAAATGCTGACGGAAAAGTTCACTTGAAATTTTAACGCGTTGCGCTTCTCCACCAGAAAGTGTAGTTGCAGATTGGCCAAGCTCTAAATACCCAAGACCCACATCCATCAAAGTCTTCATGCGGTCATGAATTTCAGGAATATCTTTGAAAAAAGCGAGTCCTGTTTCGACTGTCATATGTAAAACCTCATATATATTTTTCTTTTTATACTTAACAGTCAGAGTTTCTTTATCAAAACGTTTACCATTACAAACATCACAAGTCACATACACGGTCGGCAAGAAATGCATCTCGACAGCGATTTCACCATTACCTTCGCAAGCTTCACAGCGGCCACCTTTCACGTTGAAAGAAAAACGGTTTGCTTTCCAACCACGCAATTTTGCTTCTTCGGTAAGTGCAAAGAGGTCTCTGATGTGTGTAAAAGCGCCAGTATATGTGGCCAAGTTGGAACGTGGAGTACGACCAATTGGTGACTGGTCGATCAGCACAACTCGCGCTAAATACTCTGTGCCAGTAAATGAAGAACAATTGAAAACTTGAGCACTTCTGTACTTCCGCTCAAATCGCGCCTGAAGATTCTTGTAGAGAATTTCATACATGAAAGAACTTTTACCAGAACCTGAAACTCCAGTGATGGAAGTCATGACGCCAAGCGGCACCTCAACATTTAAATTATTTATATTGAAAACTTTTCCCCCGGCTATTCGGAGGACGCCTTTTCCTTCACGACGTTTCTCTGGAACTTCGATTCTGGTTTCATTTCGTAAATATGAAAGAGTTCGTGAGCCGCTCACGTTTTTCTTTGCAGTGAGCAACTCTTCGAGATCGCCAGCAACCACGACTTTGCCACCATGCACGCCAGCTTTTGGGCCGATGTCTACGATGTAATCGGAAGCATAGATAGTGTCTTCATCATGCTCCACCACAAGTATGGTATTGCCCAAATCACGCAAATTCAAAAGGGTTTTTATCAATCTGTCATTGTCCCTCTGATGCAGTCCAATCGTTGGCTCATCGAGCACGTATAAAGCCCCAACAAGTCGTGAACCGAGTTGTGAAGCAAGACGAATGCGTTGCGCTTCCCCTCCTGAAAGAGTATTGGCTTTTCGAGAAAGTTGTAAATAGTCGAGCCCAACGTCGAGCATGAATTGAAGTC
>JBAXFB010000011.1:0-14553 GCA_037140115.1 bacterium
ATTCTTTCATTTCTTAATTCTACAAGTGTTCGGATTCAAAGGTAAATCTGCAAATAAGCAAAATTAAACAATTAGGTCTTACAGAGAGGGAGGCTCGTATATACCTAGCCACCCTAGAAACAGGAGAAAGTAGTGTCACAGAAATAGCCAAAAAATCTCAACAAAAAAGGCCAACTGTATACCTAGCTCTTGAACATCTCAACATCCTTGGATTGGTCACGCAGATAATCCAAGGGAAGAAGAATCTCTGGGCGCCAGTGCACCCTAAAAGATTAAAAGAATTAGCGGAATTCCGAACTTCTCAAATAAACAACGCCCTCCCTGAACTTATTGGACTATATAAAGACAACACCAACAAACCATCAATAAAAATGCTTGAGGGTATCGAAGGTATCAGAACTGCTTACTCAGAAGCATTCAACTTACTAACCGAAGAAAAAAATGAGGGTCTTTGGATTGGAGATATTTCCATCTTGATTGAAAAATTCCCTGAAGTTCTAATTGAATACACAAATCTATTAAAAAAACTAAAAAAATATAAAATTCGTGAGTTAATTTTTGGTGGAGATAGTAGTAAGCTTTGGGTAGAGAATGGTAGAAAACACCTGAAACCGAATCATCAAGTTAAATATATTGATCATAAAGGTGGAATGACCGATCAATTAATCATAGGCAACAAAATCTTCTCCTTTTCTATGAATAAAAACCTTTTTACTATAGTGACCGAAGGACCAGAAATAGCGAAGACCCAAAAGATGCTTTTTGATACAATTTGGAATAAAAGCTAAGATGTTACCTCTTTGAACTCTTTAGGAATTTTAGATTCTACTTTAACCATTTTACCCTTTAAGTCTTTAAATTCTATAGACTGCGCATGCAAAGCCATGCGAGTGATACCTTTCGGGCAAAAGCCGTCCGGATTGTAAAGAGAATCACACACGATTGGATGATTTAAATATTTCATATGTACACGGATCTGATGCGTGCGGCCAGTCTTTGGCTTCACTTCTACATAGGTAAACTTTTGTGGTGCATCGAATCTTTTTAAGACCTTATATTCTGTGACAGCTTCACGCATCTCGCCACGAGCTCCCCGGCCGGCTAAGTAGCGACGGAAATCTCTCGGGCTTCGTCCGATTGCTTTGTTTATTGTTCCCCTGTCATTCCGCACATGCCCTGACACAATGGCTAAATAAGTTTTATTTACTTCTCTGTCTGCAAACTGCTGTTTGAGTGATTCGTAAGTTTTTTGATTTTTCGCAAGAATTAAAACCCCAGAAGTTTCTCGATCTAGTCTGTGCACTATGCCAGGCCTTTTGACTTCAATCTTCTCTCCTTTGTGTTCAAAAAATTGTGGCTCACCGACGTTTTTCATTTTTGGATAATTTTTTATTACCCAACCAGCAACAGTCACCTCTTTTGTCTTACCGTCTCCATGCACTGAAATACCTGAAGGTTTGTCGATTGCTAAGATATTAGAATCTTCGTATGGGATTTTGATTTTCATTTGGTCGTGGTGCCCTTGGTAGGAATCGAACCTACATCAAAGCCTTAGAAGAGCTTCGTTCTATCCATTGAACTACAAGGGCTCTGTGCGCGATGCAGGACTCGAACCTGCGACATCTTCAGTGTAAATGAAGCGCTCTACCAACTGAGCTAATCGCGCATAAACAACTTATGCACCCTTTTAAATTAACATGTTTACAGCAACGGGTCAATCACCTTACAAGATTGCGAGCCAAATTTGCTTTAGGAATTATATAGACGGGTCGGACACTGGCGCCGGAGAACCCACAATAACGGTTGATTTAGCATCTCGTTTCGAAAAATATTCCAAGACCTTTTCAATCCTCTCTTTTTTGACCGTCTCAAACTGGCTATTCGCCTCAGCAACATCTAACTTTGGTTCACTATTTATTTGTGCAAAGAGATAATACCCCAAAAAAGAGGAACTTACCGCAATCAAAAATAAAAAACAAATTGCGGTCCTCCAATAGCGATCGATGCTTAATTCGACCCTCTCTTTCTTGAATCTTCTTTCTTTCTTTTTTAATAAATTTTTTATGTTCATAAATTTACAAATTTACTGAATAAAAGTTAAAAGTTTAATTTTAAAAGTCGCGTTCCATTTTGGGGAAGCCGAACTTTTTGCGCCTGTAGCTGTTTCAGCGTGCAAAGAAATACTAGAAAAATCAAGCTGATATGGAGAATTCTCTAGAAGTGTCAAAAACCGATACAGCCCATCAAAAGTACCAGATGCAGTCATACCAACATAGAAATCAGCACTGTCCTTAGAAATATCGACAGAAGTCACGGAAGCGATAGCGCCCACTTTTGTCGCCAATTTTTCTATCGTATCTAAGAATGGCACGACGTCAGATCTTTGTGCGAAATGCGTTTCAAGAAGCCCTCGTTCTTCGGTTATTATTTTTACTGAATGATCGAGCGCTTTTATATCATCGCGTCTTTTTGCTTCATTCTGCCATTCGTTTTCTTTGGATTGTGATTCTAATTCATTAGTATTTATCATGTTATAAAAATACCAAAAAGATACACACGAAAAAGCCAAGAAGATGGTCGAGGTGGCTAGTGCTATTTTTGGGAAATTATTTTTCATATTATTTAAATAAATTATGCCGGAATTAAACTTAAATAAAATTGTATATTTGACCCTTTTATGAAATTCGAAACAGGCAGATCGACTTTCTTGAAACTCGTGCTGGATTCGAGTGCCTGACGGAAGAAAAGTAAAACCTCGCGTGAAGGTGCATTGCCTTGGATGCTAATTTTTTTGCCGCCTTTTGCACCGGCTACTGGGTCATTGGAATAAGAAATATCAGTAATCTGTATAGATGGAAGCTTGTTTAGAATAACAGCATTTATCACTTGTTCGGAAACAAGAAACTTACTGCTTTCCGTCTTTTCAACCAGTGTTAGCTTTTTATTTAAATCTTTAATGATAGAAAGAGTCTGCTGATCAGGTAGCGGCACCGGCTCATTGCTTTGAGCTTCCAACTTTGCATTAACAATGTTAACCCTTGTAGAAGCACGAAAGTATGAAGGCACGACAGCCATAAAAAGTATACAGAAAGCACATCCTATCGTAATAAAAAGTAATACAATTAATCTAATGTAAAAATTTATAGTTAATTCCTTCTTTTCTTTTCTGGGAAATAAGTTGATCATAAATGAATTTAATTAACTTAAGATTTCATCATTAAAATTCCTCAAGGCGAGTCCCAGCGCTGCCGCAAAAGAAAGCGCTTGTCTATAACCGAGCTCAGGAACAGTCTTTTTTGTATCCATAATATTCACCCAGACATCAGCCATGTCTACTGGAGTTTTCATACTGATTGAAAAATAATCAACAAGACCGATCAGGTTGGAAGAACCGCCACATAGAATTATTTTTTTAATTAGAGGATTGTTGTTCCCCTCTTCGTCTTTGTGGGTGTGCCAGTATAAAAAGTGTTTAGCTACCTCATCACGCAAAATAGAAACACTATTCAAAAGTACAGAAAACAACTCTTTGTTTGGTGAATTGCGTTCGAGACCATACTGTCGTTTAATTTTTTCGGCTTCTTCAAGGCTTATCTTGAAATTTTTAGCGATCATCTCATCCAACATCACACCTCCCACATCAAGGGTGGAGGTGAACATCACCACTCCGCCAGAAATAATAAAAATGCCAGTGCGTTTTTCGCCAAAGTCTACAATCATATAAGTCTCTTTGTCTCCCTTTTTTACCACAGCACGCGAAATAGCTTGCGCTTCAAGCTCAAAAGACTTCACCATGATTTTGGCATTCTTAAACATTGCAATATAACTTTCGATCACATTTTTAGGAATAGCTGCGACTTCAAACTCCAAACTTTTGCCATCTTCATAGATCAACTCATAATCAAAAATAGCTTCAGATGCCTGGATAGGTACATGCTCCTCGAGCGCGAGCTCAATACTTTCTCGGACACTCACCAGACCTTCTTTCTCAAGTCGAATTTTGAAAAGATATACTTGTTCTTCTGGCACTGACACTCTCACCGACTGTATACCTATCTCACTTCGGAGTGATGAGAGGATAGTTTCCATGCGTTTCACATCTTTGATCTTACCTGCTTCGATGATGCCAAAAGGAATTACACGTTCGCCATGACGGCCCACACGTAAACCATTTTTGGTATCGATAAGTTCTAAAAATTTAATTGACTCATCTCCAATATCCAGACCAAATGATGACGCCGCAAGAAAAGAAGGTACAGGAAAAAATCGGTTGAAAAATTTGTCAAAAACGTTAGAAGACATAATATGATTATACCTTTTATTTTGCTCTTGTGCCAACAGCAATTTCATCATTTGGCATGAGCAAAGAAAACTTGCCATCCTCGCTAGAGACCGCAAGAATCATACCCTGGCTTTCAATGCCACGTATCATTCTTGGTTCCAAATTCGCGACGAACATACATTTCTTGCCAACCAAAACTGTAAAATCTGGAAAATGCAGCGCAATGCCTGAAACAATTTGCCTTGGTGTGGGTTCACCCAAATCCACAGACAGCCTTAGGAGCTTGTCCGTATCGGGTACTTTTTCCACAGAAAGTATTTTCCCCACTGCAATATCAACTTTTTTGAAATCATCAAAGGAAATCATAAGCCAACTATAGCATTTTTGCCCCATCCTGCCGAGACCTACGATCTAAATATCTTTGTAAAATCAAAGCCGCGGCAGAAGCATCCGCTCGACCACTTTTGATTTGCTTCACTTTACTGTGTGCTTGAGACGGGCTTAGGCTAGCTTTAGTATCTTTCGACTTCCGTGCCTCAACTGTCGTCAAAAATTCTTTCTGCTTATGCATCGGTAAGCCAAACTTTTCCGTAAACTCCAAAATAAAGACTTCGATGCGAGCCGAAAGCGCATTTAATTTACCAGAAAAATCCACCGACTCCCCTATCACCACCTCATCAATCTTTTCTTTCTTTAAAATGTCCTCAAAAATTTTAAAAAGGTCAGAATCATTTAAAATAATTTCTTTTGGAAAAGCGATCGTGCCGTTTTCATCCGAAACTGCGACTCCGATTCGTTTTGTCCCATAATCAATGCCGAGGAATTTCATAGACTTATAGTCTACAACAGAAGCAAACTAAATGCATTTTTTGTGAAAATATGGTATACTGGATGAGTGAGCGATAATTACATAAGAAAACCAAACACTAGTTGTGTTATTTGTAAAAAATTAATTTACAAAAGGCCAAGCCAGATCGAAAGAAATACGGGACGAACTTTTTGTAGTGTAATTTGCTATGGCATATCTCAAAGAAAAGAAATCCCCTGCTTGGTTTGTGGAAAGCTCATTTTGGCAGGATTTAATAAAAAAACTTGCAGTAGAGCCTGTGCCAACAAAAACAGAGAAGGCATTAAGTACCATCTTGGTAGACCTAAGGATAAAGTAAAATCGCTGCAGTCTTTGAAACTTAGATTGCTGGAAGCAAGAGGGCAAAAATGTGAGAGATGTGAATACAAAAAGTATGAAATATTACAAGTTCATCACAAAGATAGAGATAGAAACAACAACAATTTAGCAAACTTGGCACTTATTTGTCCAAACTGTCATTACGAGGAACATTTTTTAGAAAAAAGTTGGCTAAGAAAAAAGATTGAAAAAAATACAGAATAAGGTATAGTGATATTGTCCTAAAGATATACGGAGGGCTCGCCTAATGGTCTGGCAGTAGTCTTGAAAACTACCGGGATAAAACCCTTAGAGGTTCGACTCCTCTGCCCTCCGCCAAAAGTTTTTGACCTTATTTAATAAGTCTCATTTCGGAGACTGTTTAGCGCTTTGGAACTTTGATATAATCAAATTATGAAAATACTAAAATCCTTTTGGCGACTATTCTTGGGAGTACTTTTGGTACTATCAATTATATTTTTATTTTTCTTTACAACAGGCAAACTCGAACAATTACATTTACCTAGTAATATGTATGTAGCTGCAGGAATATTTGATATTTCATATGGAAATAAGCTAGAAATTGATAATGTAAAAGGTCATATTAATTATTCCATTTTTGATTCAAAAGGAAATCGACTTATATCAAACAAGTACAATTTTAGTGACTATCAGCGATGGTACATCGTGTCTGACACAGAAGGTTCTGTATGGATTCATAGTAGTGATATTGGAGATCTAGTATATAAACGATCTTTAGACAATAAATTTGCAGAGAAAGATATAACCGCAGAATTATGTAACACATCCCCAGTTCCTTTTAAAGAAAACCTGCCAAATACTTCAAAAACCTTATGGAACTGCGGAGTTGTCCAAAAGTAGTTTTGGTATATATTAAATTTTTAAAATAGCCTTATTTCCCAACAAACCGGTTCCAACAGCGTCCCAAACTGTCCGCAGAAGTTTTTTAAAAAAATCAGCTAGCTTTTTGCATTAAATAAAAAACATATCCGTAATAGTCAGAATAGTTTTTATACAAATCGATTTCTCTTTGAGTTTGGTTTATCCTATCTAAGGATTCTTTATCGTCTTTATATTTTTCCCTTAGCATTTTTAATCGAGCTTCAAGCGGAGTGTAGTAATCGTTCCACCAAGCTGATGCTGGCAAAGCAAAATGGCCGATATTTTTATATCCACACTGTTCTACAATTTCTAAATTTTTTTCAACCGTTGCTATAGCAGGATATCCTTCCGCCCAAAACTTTTTAGGTTCATCAGGTATGTTATCCTTCAACCAAGATATGTGAGTAACTGCAATATATCCATTTTCTTTTAAAAATGATTTCCAATAAATTAGGCCTTCCCTAAATCCAATAATATAAATTGCTCCCTCAGCCCATATTAAGTCAAAACTTTTCTCAGAAAAAGGTAAGGCAAACATTGATCCTTCAACGGTCTTTATTTTCTCTTCAACATGGGCTACTTTTGCCCTTTTCTCTAATTCATCTAGAAATCTTTTTTGATTATCTAAAGCAGTAATTAAACCATTAGTCATTTGCGCTAATTCTATTGTCTGCATTCCAGGACCGCATCCTATCTCAAGAATATGAGGACTATCTGAAAGTTCACTCAACATTGAAAATGCCTGACGAGTTGATTCATTATCACCTGGTCCTTCACGAGGTATATCTTTATGAATTTCATAGAATACCTGAGGTTTTGGTTTATCCATAAAGTTAATTATATCACGGCGCTCCCTAAAATATCCCTATTTCCCAACAAACTGGTTCCAACAGTGTACCAAACTGCCCGCAATTTTTATTATGATATAATTTTGGTATGAATTTTGAAAAACTATTTGCTGAAGCTTCAAAGATTAGCCCTTCAAGAAAACTCTCTATTTCTGCCAACTGCGGTGGCGTCGGGGCAGCTTTGATAACCGCACAAGGTAAAATATATACAGGAATATGCATTGATACATATTGTGGTTTGGGGTTCTGCGCAGAGCATTCTGCGATAGCGGAAATGTTAAAGAATGGTGAATCAGAAATTAAAGAAATACTTGCTGTTAAAGAAAGTTTTGATAATTCCGTCATCTCACCTTGTGGTAGATGTCGAGAACTAATGCTACAAATTGATCCAAAAAATAAAGACACAGTTGTATACATTTCCAATAAGAAAGCTGTAAAACTTTCTGAACTTCTGCCAGAACACTGGATGGAGGGGTACAAAAAAAGTTAATATTAATTTATGGAAGCAGACTTAAAAAAGACAATCAAACAGGCACAGGAGCTACTTCTCACCTCTAGACACGCCTCGATGGCCACAGTGAATGAAGACGGCTCCCCTCACAGCACTCCTTTCCGTTTGTTGTACGACCCGAAACTCGAATTTATTTATTGGGGATCACACCCAGACTCACTTCACTCTAAAAACATAATGAGAACCGGCAAGATATTTGTAGTCTTATATGATAAAAAAGAAAAAATAAGTGGTCTATATATCAAATGTGAAAATGCACACATGGTCGAAGGTGAAGAATTGCAAAAAGCGCTCGAAGTCCATAATTCTTTTAGAATAAAGGAAAATTCTGCACCATTAACAATTGATTACTATATGGGAAACAACCCTCAAAGAATGTGGTCTACGGAAATAAAAAATCTTTGGGTAAACGGTATCGAGCGAGATGCAAATGGCAAGATAGCCAGAGACGGTCGTATTGAAATTAGCGCAAAAGATTTAATATTATGAAAAAAGAAAGATTCAAATTAATACCCGAAGTTTATTTAATACTCGTTAGGGATGGGAAAATTTTACTTTCAAGAAGATTTCAAACTGGATACGAAGACGGTAATTATGGTTTTGTGTCCGGCCACGCTGATGGAAATGAAACCATGCGCGAAGCTATCGCTCGAGAAGCCAAAGAAGAAGCAGGAATCACAATAAATCCCCTAACGCTGAAGCACCTGCTGACTATGCACAGGTGGGGTGGCGATGACGAGAGGGTCGGATTCTACTTTGAAGTAGACAAATGGGAAGGTGAAATAAAAAACACTGAACCCCACAAATGCGACGATTTATCCTGGTTCCCCATTGATCAACTACCTCCCAACACAATCCCCTACATCAGAGCAGCAATTGATAGCTACAAAAAAGAAGAGCAATATTTAGAATTTGGTTGGGAAGAGAAATAAGTTTATAATCAAACCCTATGACCAAAGAGCTGACTAAAGAACAAATCTGGACCGAAATAGAAAAGTTGATGTACCCTTATGGACTCAATCGTGTCATCAGGTACAGCCTAGAGCGAAAAGAGCCTTTCCAAACTCAGTCAGTGGCTGAACATGTCACAAACATGATCTTCCTCGCGTATTATTTTAGAGACTTTGAAGATCCAAAGTATAAGCTAGATTTCAATAAGGTGGTTAAAATGATCATGATGCATGACATGGGAGAAATAGAAACGGGCGACATCGTTATAGTCAAAAAGACTGAAACCCATGAGGCAACAGAACGAGAAGCCATCAAATCGGTCAGAGCAAAATCTCCAAAATTTATCGCAGATGAAATAGAAAGTCTGTACGATGAATTCTCAGACCCGAAAACGCAAGAAGGAAAATATGCAAAAGCTATCGATAAATTTGAGGGTCAGATATTTTGGGTTGGAAAGGAAGGCGTAGAAATGTTAACCCATGTGCATGAAATCCTTGGACTAGAGACAGAAGTCGCTCATGGTTCGCACATAAAAAAAGTATTTAGCATGCTAGACGCCTACAATTTCCCGACCATTAAGAAATTCTTGGAGGTTATCGAGGAAAAGAAACACTCTTACGGGATACTTTAGTCAAAGTAAATTATGAAAAAGTACCTGACAACAAACATATTCATGCAGATCGGACTCGTGGTCTTCACAATGTTGGGTTTTTTGCTTACATCTCTCAAGCTACCTCAATATGGACTCATCGCAAATTTAATCTCGGAAATATTTTGGCTATACAGTTCATACAAAGCTTGGAAAAATGCAGACCAAATTGGAATATTTATTAATACTATCCTGATTACGATGATTGTATTATTTGGTGTGATAAACTACTGGTTACTTTAGTATTATAATCAATCAGTAATAAAAGAAAAATGGCCAAATGAGCAACTATTTTAGCGAATCGAAAACTATAATTAAATTTTTAGTGATCCTTGCTGCACTATCTATCGAACTGCTACTCGTATGGCAAAAGCCACCAAGTGCTCAAGAAGTACCCACAAAAGAATCTCCACAAGAAATCCTGGAAGCTAAACTTATGGACCTCCTAGTAAACAACCCTAAAGAATTATTTACTACATACAAAGCCGAACTTGCACAAAATAAAGAAGACTACACCACCTGTCACGGACTACTACACAAACTAGGACATACGGCGTTTACTATTTATGGCTTTTCTGGAGCAATGAATATTTCGCAAAATCTATGCGGAGGCGGTTTTGTACATGGAATCATTGAAGAAAAATTTGGCACACTGAAAACCCTAAACAATGGGGAGAAAATAGCTCAGGCCATGGCTGAGGCTTGCGACTCTCCAGAAAACCAGATTTGCTACCATGGAGTCGGACATGGGCTCATGATTCTTTTACATAATGATTCACAGCAAGCCTTAAAAGTATGCAGTAGTGTTCCCCACCCGGGCCGCAATGACTGCTACGATGGTATCTTCATGCACATTTTCGACAATGAAGAAACGGGTATTGCTAAAAATATTCCCGAACACAAGCTAGGTTTAAATTTTTGCAAAAATGTTTCGTTTGAAGAAATGGATTCTTGCTATTTCTATAGTCCACGCATTTTTGCACAAGAAAGGGACATGGAAAAAAATTCTGTTCAATCCTGCATAGCAATTAGTGCCGAAACGTTACACATATTTCCCAAGGCTAAAGCAATCTGTGCGATGGGTTCTGGGCATATGTTTACAAAATACCTTCTACCTGATTATGAGAAAGGGAAACAATCTTGCAATGCATTCCATACAGCACTTAGAAGTTTTTGTGTACAAGGCGCAAACATGTACAAAGAATTTAATGAGAACACATCAGCTTAAAAAGAACGCCTACCTATTGACAATACCCCCTAGGGGGTATATGCTTTATATATGCATGAAGAGAAAAAGAAATTAATAAAAAGATTAAAAATAATTGAAGGACAAATTCGCGGCCTACAAAAAATGATAGACGCGGGTGCGTATTGCATAGACGTCATAACCCAAACTTCTGCAGTCAAACAAGGACTTTCGAACGTTGAGGATGTACTCCTGGAGAGCCACCTAGGACATTGTGTGGTAACTCAAATCCAAAAAGGGCAAACCAAAAAAGCCACAGAAGAAATATTAAAAGTTTATCGATTAAAGAAAAAATAACATGGAACACGCAACACATATACAAGAAAATAAACTAAGAAAGTTTCTACCAATAACTATCATTTTTTCTTTGATCATTATATTTACCGCCTTTACTACATACCTGCACGGATTTTCTTTAGAATTTGCGATGCGTATGATGATGGGTTCTTTCTTTGGCATCTTTGGAGCTTTTAAAGTATTTAATTTAAACGCCTTTGCTGAAGCCTATAGCACTTATGATATTCTAGCGATGCGATCTCGTGCTTATGCACTCACCTACCCTTTTATTGAAATTTTACTTGCAGTGCTTTATTTAACCAACTCAGGTGGTATCTATCGAGACATCTTTGCTCTAATTATTATGCTAGTAAGTTCTGTGGGGGTAATTATTAAATTAAATCAAAAAGAAGAAGTCCCGTGTGCGTGTCTGGGAATGGTTTTCAAAGTACCTATGACATGGGTAACACTTACGGAGGATTTACTCATGGCCGTCGAAGCCATGGTTATGATCATTTTATTTATTAATCATTAATTATTAGTTTAAACATAAAAAATATATGGAAAATAAAAATTTGCTTTATGGTGTGATAGGTCTTTTGG
Source organism: bacterium (assembly GCA_037140115.1). Classification (GTDB taxonomy): domain Bacteria; phylum Patescibacteriota; class Minisyncoccia; order Phycocordibacterales; family UBA9973; genus UBA9973. The sequence goes on from JBAXFB010000011.1 coordinate 11,435, forward strand.
CTGGCATTATCATAGTTAACTGTATGTATTCTTTTCATGGCTCTTGGAATAACTACAGAAACCAGGAAGACCGCTATTCTGGAAACATGATGCACAAAATGTCTGACGGCAGCATGATGAACAACGTAGGAATGAATAATATGGATGACATGATGCAAGGCATGATGTCAGGACTCGAAGGTAAAACTGGGGACGCTTTTGATAAAGAATTCCTTGCAGAAATGATTGCGCACCACAAAGGTGCAGTAGAGATGGCGCAAGCTGTACTCAAAACATCAAAAAGACCTGAACTTCTAAAGTTGGCAACTGATATCATCACTGCCCAAACAAAAGAAATAACAATGATGCAAGATTGGCAAAAAACTTGGTTTAAATAAGAATAAAACAAATAAAAAACCTTCATTTGAAGGTTTTTTATTTTTATATTTTACAAGTGTTTGTATTAGGATTTTATCCCTGGTATAATTAACTCATGGAAAAACTAACGTGGTCTGCTTTTGAATACGAAGAAAAAGAACGCAGTACAGACTGGTTTTGGGCGCTCGGGATTATTGTTGTGACTAGCGCGGTCGCTTCGATAATCTTTGGGAATTATTTTTTCGCCGCGCTCCTTTTGCTCGGAGGAGCTTTGCTTGGATTCTTCTCTGTAAAAAAACCAGAAATCATTACTTATGAGCTCAATGACCAAGGACTTAAGATCCGCACGCTAGTCTACTCTTACGACAGGATTAAATCTTTTTGGGTACAAAATAGTACGGAAGGAGAAAATGGCTTAGAACCACTACTTTTCGTAAAATCTGAGCGAATATTCATGCCTATTGTATCTATTGTAATAAATGACGACATAGCAAATGACGTCCATGAGATTTTCCTTGCAAAAAACGTGCCAGAAGAAGAAATGAAGGAACATCCTTCAATCCAGATAATGGAACGTTTGGGCTTTTAATTTTCAACAAAAACTGCTAGTGTAGATGAGTTGCTCTCGTAGTTCAACGGATAGAATGCTGGCCTGCGAAGCTGGCGATCCAAGTTCGATTCTTGGCGGGAGCACAAAAGCGGGAACCCAAAAAGAATACCCTTCGGTATTCTTTTTCGCTTTTGTGAGCCGGAGCACTGTTTTTTCAGCAGAAAAAAAATGCGAGGTGGGGTCGCGACCGAGGCGAATGTCGATGAGCCGAGAGTTGTGACCAAAATCAAAAGCAGAAAATTATTCCTGACCACAAAATAAGGGTGCTTTGGGTGGAGTCCTTTTTGGAGGATGAGCCGGGGTCGTGCAAATTTTCAGCAGAAAATTATGCCTGACCACAAAATTAAAATTTTTGAATTTTTTTCCTCAAAAAACCATGAAGAATAGTGGCTCAAAACAAGTCCAAATTTTTTCCTATTTAATATTTTTTTTGTCTGTGTTTTAATGCTAAAAATTGCAGTTATCCCCTTTACATTGTGGGGTCATTTTCGTGTATAATATCAGGTACAGTTATAAATAAAATTATTAAATAAATTAAAAAACATGACCCTAACAATCACAAAAAGAGACGGCACAAAAGTACCATTCAACGCAGATAGAATCAACAAATCTATTGAACGTGCTTGTTATGGTCTTCCAGATCCGATCAGTAAGGTCATTCAGATCGCTTCTGAGACACGACTCACTCTCTATGACGGCATTACAACAGATGAAATGGACGCAGCGACGATAAACGCTGCTCTCCAGAACGCTCAATACGGTATGGAGTTCGATAAAATAGCCACTCGCCTGCTTTTAAAGGTGATTTATAAAAAAGTTATTGGTGATTATGACAACGATGAGTCAAGAGTGATAACCAAAGAAGAAGTTTCTAGGCTTCATAACGCACATTTCAAAAACTACGTCTTAAACGCAGTAGAAAAGAACTTGCTCGACAAAAGAATGGCGACCACTTTCGACCTTGATGCTCTAGCTGAACATCTTAAGATGGAAAACGACGAACTCTACAAGTATTCTGGTCTTTCCACAATGCAAAATCGTTACTTGATGAAGAACGAGAAACAAGCACCACTTGAAACTCCACAATACTTCTGGATGCGAGTAGCCATGGGTATGACTTTGAATGAGAAAAACCCGACAGAATGGGCAAAGAAATTTTATGACAAAATGTCCAAACTAGAATACCTTTCAGCTGGAAGTTCAAACATCGGCGCAGGCACACCTCACCCAAAACTCTCAAACTGCTTCCTGATGGAAATCCACGACGACATGGAGCACATCGGTAAGACAGTTTCAGATGTATTACTCTTATCAAAGGCTACAGGTGGGATTGGACTTTCTGTTACCAAACTTCGCGCAGAAGGATCTGTCTTGAAATCCAACAACACTATATCTTCTGGACCTATCCCCTTCATGCACATCATCGACTCAGCAGTCCGTGCAGTGCAAAGAGGTGGTAAGAAAAAAGGTGCACTTTGTTTCTACATGGAAAACTGGCACTTAAATTTCCAAGATTTCTTGGATTTGAAACAAAACAGTGGTGATGACTACCGCCGCACTCGTACAGCCAACACCGCAGTATTCATTTCTGATGAGTTCATGAAAAGAGTTCTTGAAGGCGCAGAATGGTATTTATTTGACCCAAAGGAAGTCAAAGACTTAAACGAGCTTTACGGTAAAGAGTTTTCTAAGCGATACAACGAATACGTAGAAATGGCAAAGGCTGGAAAAATAAAAATGTTCAATGTCCTACCAGCTCGTGAGCAATACAAAAACATTTTAATCTCCCTAGAAACCACCTCTCACCCATGGCTAACATGGAAGGACTCCATAAACCTTCGTGCTTTAAACAACAACACAGGCACCATACACTGTTCCAACCTATGTACCGAAGTTACATTGCCGACAGACAGAGACAACGTCGCAGTCTGCAACTTGGTTTCAATCAACCTCGCAAAACACGTTATAAACGGTCAAGTAGATTGGCACAGACTCGAAGAATCAGTACGTTTAGCTACTCGCCAACTCGACAACCTAGTAGACATCAACGAACTTCCTATTCCTGAAGCGAGGCGTGCTGACAATGAAAACCGCGCAGTTGGCTTGGGGCTGATGGGCTTCGCAGACTCTATCGAACAACTTGGCTTTTCTT
>JBAXFB010000012.1:0-12954 GCA_037140115.1 bacterium
GCAACAGAATTCTGTTTTCAATTTCCGCAAGATTATGGATGAAAAGAAAATCCTTTTGGTGAACCTGTCGAAGGGTAGACTTGGCGACATAAATGCGAATTTGATCGGTTTGGTATTGGTAGGTAAGATCCAAATGGCGGCACTATCGCGTGTGGACATGTTTGGTAAGCCAATGAATGACTTTTATCTCTATATCGACGAGTTCCAGAACGTGACGACAGACTCTATCGCCTCTATATTGTCGGAGGCGAGAAAATATAGACTTTCACTTAACATTGCGCATCAATATATTTCTCAACTTGAAGAGAAAATTAAAAATGCTGTTTTTGGAAACGTAGGATCCATGGCAGTATTTCGTGTCGGCACTGAAGATGCGACATTTTTGGAGGCAAAATTTAAACCCACTTTTACTGCAGCAGACATCACTAAACTAGATAACTACAATGCATACATGAACATGCTTGTCGCTGGCCAGCCGGTGAAGCCTTTCAACTTGAAGACCATGGCTCCCGAGAAAGGAAATATGGATATCGTGGACAACTTGAAAGAGCTTTCTTATATGAAGTATGGTCGTGAAAGGGAAGAGGTAGAGTCGGAGATTATGGGGAGGTACAAGACATTAGAAGCATAAAAAAATATTATGCAAGAATTTGAATTAAAATTTTTAGAGGTGAATGTTCCGGAGCTTGAGAAAAAACTTCTCGCGATTGGAGCAAAAAAGGTAGGCGAGTACGATTACAGTCGAGCACTTTTTGATTATCCAGATTTTCGAATTAATAAAGTTGAATCATGGATAAGACTAAGAACTGATGGAAAAGAAACCACACTAACTTATAAAAAAAGCATCAAAGAAATTCCAGGCGATCAAAGTTCTAAAGACGTAGGCATGGAAGAAATAGAGGTGAACGTCAGTAGCTATGACAAAACTTATGCACTACTTAAAGCTATGGGGCTCGTGATTAAAAGAGAGGAGAAAAATAAACGCACTCGATATGAAAAAGGTGACGTGGTTTTTGATATTGATTCTTGGCCTTTTATTCCCACATATGTTGAAATCGAATCGAGCTCTTACGAAAAAGCAAAAGTTGCAGCAGGTGAGCTTGGTTTTGATCCAGAAGCTGGGATCATAGGCACTGCCGCCCACGTATATAAAAAATACGGCATTAATAAAGACGAATATTCTTCCATAACTTTTGAGGGGATGGTGAAGAAATAAGTTTTTTACCCCGTCCTTTAGGCGGGGTGCAAATTATTTTTAATGTGCTAAGATAAATCCATTATGACAAAACCAAATCAAGAGAAATCTTTAATAATATTGAAGCCAGATGCAGTACAGAGAAACTTAGTAGGGGAGATAACTTCTCGTTTTGAGAGAAAAGGTTTGAAGATTATCGGTATGAAGATGATGAGTATAGAGACAGCTACTTTAGACGAGCACTATGCACACATTAAAGATAAGCCATTTTATCCTGGAGTGAGAGACTTCATGAAAATCTGTCCTGTCATCGTGATGGCACTTGAAGGCATCAATGCTGTTTCAGCAATCAGACTTATCGTTGGTCCGACCAAAGCTTGGGAGGCAAATGCCGGCACTGTCCGCGGAGACTTTTCATTGTCTACTCAGTCAAACATTGTGCATGCGTCAGAGTCTGTCGAAGCTGGTGTTGCTGAAGTAGCCCGCTTTTTCAAGAAAGATGAAATCTTTGAGTATAAAAAAATCGACACAGATTTTATTTATGCTGAACACAAAAGTTAATACACGTAACTCATGTACGAAGTAGAAGTAAAGGCAAAATTAAAAGATAGAAAGGCCATAATAAAAAAACTAAAAAGTTTGGGCTGTAAATTCGGAAAAGAACTTCACCAAATTGATAGCATTTTTATTCCAGATAAAGTTTCTTTTCCACCTCCACTTTCGGTGCCAATTCTTCGTATACGTGAACAAAATGGTATTTTTCTCTTTACATTAAAAATTTCTCAATCAAGTAGACAGGACTGTATAGAAAGAGAGCTAGAGATAAAAGACCCAAAGAAAATGACTGAAATTTTAGAACTTCTAAACTGGAAGAAGGTGGTAGTTGTTGATAAAAAAAGAATCAAGACAAATTTCAAGGATATGGAAATCGTTCTTGATGATGTCAAAAATCTAGGCGAATTTATGGAAGCAGAAAAAATTGTGACAGATACCAACCCAGAAAACCGGAAAAAAATCCAAAGGGAATTGTATGCTTTTCTGGAAACTTTAGGTGTGAAAAAAGATGATCATGTCGTTGGCGGGAAATATGACATTATGCTATATGAAATAAAGGAAAAATTAGGAATAAAATAATTGTATGCAGAGAACCAAGAAAAAAACTAAATTAGTCTTGGGCTCTAGTTCTCCTTTTCGCAAAAAACTTTTAGAAGATGCCGGTTTTGTTTTCGATGTGAAAACCGCAGACATAGATGAGGGTGGGATACGGCATGAGGATTTTAAAGAATTAGTTCTACGGATCGCTCTAGCAAAAAGGGACGCCATACTTGCAAAAAATAAATTTGATCCAAATACCATACTCATAACGTTTGATTGCGTTGTTGGTCACAATGGGGAACTGAGAGAAAAACCAACTTCTAAAGAAGAAGTTATTAAGTGGCATAAAAGTTATCATAAAGGCAAAACTGTTGTGTATAGTTCGATTGTTGTGCATCATGTCGGATTAAATAAAACTCTAAAAGCCGTCGACACAGCATCTATAATCTGGAGGAAGATTCCAGATCGAGCTATTGTGCAAATAGTAGATGATCCTATGACATATAAGTCGTCTGGATTTCATGATAGATCTTCTTTTCACTATATTAAAAGGCTAGATGGTTCTATTGATACTGTGATAGGTGTTCCTGTGCGAATCCTAGAAGAATTTTTAGAAAAGTTGGGGTACTATAAATAAATTTATGATTAAAGTAATTATCTTCGATGCAGATGGGGTGTTAATAAACGGAGATAGATTTAGTGATGCTCTCGCAAGAGATTACGGAATTTCTACTGCAATAACTGCGCCATTTTTTAATGGTCCTTTCAGAGATTGCTTGATTGGTAAGGCGGACTTAAAAGAAATCTTAACTCCTTACCTTCATGAGTGGGGTTGGACTAAGGGGCTAGATGCAATTTTGGATTATTGGTTTGAAATAGGTTACAACTTGGACAAAGAGTTAATGGATTATGTACAAGAACTAAGAGCTAAAGGTGTACTTTGTCTCCTTTCAACTGATAACGAAAAATATCGTTTTGAGCACATGCTAGCAAGAATGGGATTTTCTAAAAGTTTTGACAAAGCATACTCTTCTTCACTTCTTGGATATAAAAAAATAAATCCAGTAGCTTTTCAGAAGATATTTGATGATTTAAAAGGTATAGAAAAAAAAGAAATACTTTTTACGGATGACGACATTCAAAATATAAAATGTGCACAAGATTTCGGTATTCAAGCTGAGTTATACACATCCAGGGATGATTTTAGAAAGAAAATGCTAAAATATGGTTTGTAATTATGTCCTTATCTATAAAATGTCAAAAGTGTAAAAATGATTTTCTTGTTGAAGAGGGTGATTTGAATTTCTATAAAAAAATGCAAGTCCCAGCGCCGACTTTTTGTCCTCGCTGTAGGATGTTTCGTCGTTTTATGTGGCGGAATGAACATTTCTTTTTTAAGAAACTGGAAGAACGTACTGGCAATTTAATATTTTCTTCATACCCACCTTCTTCAAAAGTAAAAATTTATGAGCACGCGTATTGGTGGAGTGATGCATGGGATCCAAAATCATATGGTGTAGATTACGATTTTGAAGTAACATTTTTTGAACAATTTTCCGATTTATTGTGTAAGGTACCACTATGTGCTCGCTCAATAGAAACTTCTATCAACAGTGATTATTCTGATCACGCAACAAATATAAAGAATGCTTATCTTTGTTTTAACGGGGATGATAGTGAAAACATTTCATTTGGTTTCCGTTTTAGTGGGTGTAAGGATTGTGTAGATTTTTATGAGACAAAAGATTCACAGTTGTGTTTTGAAACATTTTCTATCGTTGATTGTGAGCGTATGTTTTGGAGTAGCAACTGTGCGAATTGCTATAATCTATGGTTTTCAGACAACTGTAGAAATTGCAACGATTGTTTTGGTTGTGTAAATTTAAGAAATAAAAGATACTGCATCTTTAATAAGCAGCACACCAAAGAAGAATACGAGAAACAATTTAAGATTTTGTATGATGGATCTTTTTCGGGAGTTGAAGATATCTTAAAAAAGATAAAAATTTTCAGTACACAATTCCCAGTCCAGTATATCCACGGTAACAAGAATAAAGATGTAACAGGGGATTATATATATGCCTCAAATAATGCTCTAGAATCTTTTGTTGTTCACAACATAGACAATGCTCGTTTTTCACAATTTGTGCGTCACTCTAAAGACATCTATGACTTTACTAGTTGGGGCCTTGGGTGTGAACTCATTTACGAGTCTGCAAACTGTGGGGAAAATTGTACTAATTTAAAATTTTGTTTTGAGTGTTGGCCTTCATCTCACGATCTTGAATATTGCGTTGAGTGCCATTCTTCATCTTATTGTTTTGGTTGTGTTGGATTGAAAAAAGGGAAGTATTGTATTTTCAATAAGCAGTATTCTAAAGAAGAGTATTTTCTACTTAGATCGAAAATTATCGAGCACATGAATGCTGTGCCGTATGTGACTAGTGAGGGTCTAGTTTATAAATATGGAGAGTTTTTTCCATCTGAACTTTCTCCATTTTCTTATGAAGATTCTTCTGCTTCCGATTATTTTCCAAACGGAAACATTTCAAAGACACTGAATGAGTACGCTATTGAGGTGAAGTCGTCGGAATTATCTGAAAAGATATCTGATACAGATGAATCGATCATAGGAAAGGTGATTGAATGTGTGGATGCTCAAAAATGCGCTCACCGTTGTATTGGTGCTTTCAAAATAACTCGAATGGAGTTTGAATTTTATAAACGTTTTAATCTTCCTCTTCCTAGGGTGTGTCCAAATTGTAGATTTTACACTAGGATGCAAAAATTAAATCCAATAAATACTTGGGATAGAGTATGTATGTGTGAAAATAATAATCATAATCATGAAAATAAGTGTTTGGTTGAGTTTAAAACAAATTATTCTCCAGAAAACCCTCAGATTATATATTGCGAGGCCTGTTACAAGAAAGAAATGTATTAAATATTTTTTATTTCAGAAAACTAATTCAAAAACATAAAAAAGTTTCTGTCCATGTTGCATAAAAATTGCAGGGGTATATAATTTAGGTAGGGTTATTTCCGATTATTACCTAGAACACTAATCAATGGGAGAGTCGATCGGTTTAGACCTTGGTCTAGAACGTCTCTCACCCACCTAGCAATGAGCTATGGTAATACATCAGAGATAGTCCTAAGAAGAGCCCTCCGTATGTGGAGGTTTTTTCTTGTCTGGAATGTTTTTGTGCTAAAATGGGTACATGGACAGGAAAAAGCTCACGAAAGTTCTAGCATATTTGATTTCGATCATATTTTTTATTCAATTGGTAGCAACAAAACTTGCTTGGTACTCACTTATTTGGTGGTTTGATATGCCTGTGCATTTTCTAGGAGGTCTTTGGTTAGGACTTTTGTTTATTTATATTTTTGGCGGGGCGGGGAACAGATATAAGTATATTTTTCGCATAATTTCCTTAGTGTTTTTGTGTGGAATTGGCTGGGAGTTCTTTGAGTTTTACTTTGTGAACCATTTGGCTGATAATCCTTTTAATCTATTAGATACTATTTCTGATTTATGTTTTGATTTGGCTGGTGGCTGTTTTGCTATTTTGTATTTCTTTAGAAGAATTATGTTACAATTAAGCTAATGGAAAACAATTCAGAAAAAACAATAAAGATAACTTTTTGTGGCGGTACAGGCTCTGTGACAGGGGCCAACTTTTTATTAGAAGTTGATGGTAAGAAGATTTTAGTTGATTGCGGGCTGACGCAAGGCACAAAAGTGGCAGATGATATAAACTGGGACCCTTTTCCGTATGATTCCAAGACGGTGGATATGCTTTTTGTGACACACACGCACGTGGACCATCTTGGACGTATACCAAAACTTATCAAAGAAGGTTTTCGAGGAAAAATTTACTCCACCATACCTACCAAAGCTTTAGCATTACCGATGCTCGAAGACACCGCGGGCATACTCATTAAGAATACTGATCTTGGCTTGGATCAGATTTACACTCCGGAGAATATAAGATTATGCTTGTCATTTTGGGAAGGTTTTGAATATCATCAGGTTTTTCAAATTACTCCAGACTTGCAAGTTTCTCTTCTAAATGCTGGACACATCCTTGGTTCTGCTATGGTGCAGTTTATATATAATGGTAAAAAAATCCTCTTTACTGGTGATCTAGGTAATTCGCCATCAATGCTTTTGCCTGACACTGAAAAAGTCACTGACATCGATTATCTTATTATGGAGTCTGTGTATGGCGACCGCAACCATGAATCACGTGACGATCGTCGGAAATTTCTCGAAGAAACAATAGAAGATAATTATAAACGAAAAGGTACACTTATCATTCCGACTTTTTCATTAGAGCGCTCTCAGGAATTACTTTTTGAATTAAATGCCTTAGTAGAAGGGAATAGAATTCCAGTTATGCCAATCTTTTTAGATTCTCCACTGGCTATCCGCCTCACAGAAGTTTTCAAACAATTTAAAAGCTATTTTAATGAAGATGCTCAAAAGGCTATGGTGCACGAAAAGTATTTGTTTGATTTCCCTGGATTGCATAGTACTTTGAAGTCCGAAGAATCACGTATGATTGCCAATGTGCCAAACCCAAAGATAGTCATCGCTGGTAGTGGCATGTCGACCGGTGGACGTGTGGTGCATCATGAGAGGCATTACTTGCCAGATGCGAACAATACACTCCTTTTGACTGGGTATCAGTCTGTGGGCACCCCTGGACGTCTGATCCAAGAAGGCATCAACAAGGTTCGTATTTCAGGTGAAGAGATTGTTGTGAGGGCACATGTGGTCACCATTTCTGGTTATTCTGGTCATAAAGATTCGGATGGTTTGTTCAACTTTGTCGAAGATACTCAGGATTCTTTGAAAAAAGTTTTCGTCGTGATGGGTGAACCAAAATCAGAAATGTTTTTGGTGCAAAAACTTCGCGACAATCTTGGCATCGATGCGTATGCGCCAGAGCAGGGAAGCACGGTTTCATTATCCTGTTGATTTGTGTATAATGAAACAGTAAAAAGCTATCAAGTTCATAAAGTTTGTAAAGTAAATACATTCTTAATTCAACTTTATAACTTTCTACTTTATAACTTTATGAACTAAACTATGGATTTTTCAACTAAGCATGGACATAATCAAATAAAAATTTGTGTTTCTGGCGCCGCTGAGACAGGGCACTGCGGAGTAGATGCGCTTGATAAAGCAAAAGAGCTCGGACGCGAGATTGCACGTCAGGGAGCCATCTTGGTTACAGGTGCGACGACAGGCTTTCCGCTGTGGGCAGCAATGGGCGTGAAAGAGCTCGGTGGTATTTGTATTGGTATTTCACCAGCAGTCTCCGAAAAAGAACACGTGCAAACATACAAACTTCCGCTTGATTATATGGATATGATCATGTACACAGGATTCGGTTATGCTGGACGTGACATACTCCTTACACGTTGCGCTGACGCGGTCATCTGTGGCTGTGGACGTATTGGAACTATTCACGAATTTACAATTGCATTCGAAGACAGTAAGCCAATTGGCATTTTCGAAGGACCTTGGGAAATGGGAGATGAGCTGAAAGAAATCGTAGCCAAAGGTCATCGTCCAAATGCAAAGATCATCGTCGGTGACGACCCAAAGAAGCTGATAGAAGACCTTATCGTCCTAATCCGTAAAGACAAAATCTCAGAATATCGCACTACTAAGGATTCTGTTTCAGATACAAATTAATACAAATGAAAAACCCCCCGAGCGGGGGGTTTTTTTTATTTTACTGCTTCCAATACTTTAGCGAAAGTAGAAGGATTGTTTTCGGCTAGGTCTGCAAGGATTTTTCTATCGAGTAGAATTTTCTTTTTAGACATTGCTCCCATGAATTTGGAATAAGACATGCCTAGCTCTCTTGCGCCAGCATTGATCTTGATATTCCAAAGAGTTCGGTTGTGAGCTTTCTTGTCTTTTCGGTGAGCGAAAGCGTAGTTGCCTGAGTGGAGAAGGGCATCTTTTGCTTGTCTTTCCTTTGTACTTCGTCCATGACGAAAACCCTTAGTCTGTTTTAAGACGCTTCTTCTTCTTTTTAATGCATGTACTCCCTTTTTTACTCTTGTCATATTAAATAGTTATAAAGTTTATAAAGTCCTTAAAGTTATAAAGTATATTAAGCAAACGGCATCAAGTAGCTCTTTGGTTTGTTCTTGATTACAAAGTGAGCAGCCTTCTTACCAGCTAATTGTGAATTACGTGATTGCTTTGCATTGAAGTGGTTGAATCCAGGCTTTCGAGCAAGAATCTTTCCATTCTTTGTAACTTTTAATCTCTTACTAAATGATTTGTTTGTCTTCATCATAAAATTTTTGTTATTTATATTTAACTATTTCTTCTCTATTGTCGTTGTTAAACCCTTTGGCCCTTTCTTGTAACTATCTGATACTTTATATTCTTCAGTAATCAAATGTAACACTCTATCCAAACGCTCTCGTAAAAACTTTTCATCCATATACTTTGCACGTCCTGCCAAGAAAAGCTCTACCTTCACTCTGTGTCCGTCCTTGATCCATTTTGAAGCAGTCTTTGCTTTCAATTCTAGGTCGTGGTCTCCGGTACCGATCTTAATCTGAATACCTTTTGTCTCTGTCTTGTTGGCACCTGCTTTCGCTTTCTTTAATTTCTTACTTGCTTCGTATTGATACTTACCAAAGTCCATCAGCTTGGCTAATGGGGGATTCGCATTCGGACCTATTTCAATCAAGTCCAAGCCCTTGGCTTGTGCCATCTCTAGAGCTTCTTTTATGCTTAGAATACCAAGATTTTTGTTTTCACTGTCCAAAACTCGAAGTTCTGTCGCCCGTATTTGGTTGTTTATTCTTTCTCGCAATGTAAATTAAAGCTACGCCAAAGAAACATTTGACTAGTAGAATATAGCTTATTGGAGGCTTAAAGTCAACCGTAAATGTAAACATTTTTTCTAGGGCACTCTAGGGTCCCTAGATTTCTTTCTTATTTAGTTATTTGAACTATTAAACTATATTCCCCCTTTTGGTTCATGGTTATATTGAAGTTTTCCGTTTTCCTTACTCGGATCTCAGATATGATAGTGTCACCTCCTCCCTTGATAGCTCCGCGGAAACCCACGTATCCTGCGAAATTTTGCACATCTTTTCCGTCATTTATTTGACCACTGTACTCTCCAGTACTATTGTGTTTCATCACAATTATATTCATATAGTCTCCAGTTATTTTTTGGAAAGCTATTTTCGGCAAAATCACTTCTGTCTTATCCACGAAATCCTGTTGGTATATATTTTCCAAATGAAAAATGGTGATATAGCCCACAACACCTATAAAAATAAATGTACCCAATATGATTGCTAAACAAAAATAATTAAATACTTTTTTCATGCAATAAATATTGTATCACAATTGTGGAAGTGGCGAGAATTGAGCTGAGTTTCTTTTTAATATAACTCCGAGTGCGTGCCGATTTTCACAAAAACAACAGTGTCTTTATCCTTGATTTCAAAAAGCGCCCGGTAATCTCCTGTGATATTGATACTTCTGCAGTTTGGATATGTGGGTTCGACTGAGTGATTTTCCAGAAGGGGGTGAAAGCTATTTTCAATAAATAAATTCCTTCTTTCCTTGAATTTTTCTTGGATTTTCTTGGGAAGCTTTACATAATCCTTCAAAAATTTCCTGTGGAGTTCGATTTGCATGTTATGTCAGTGAATCAAGAAATTTATCCATTTTTTCGGCAGAAGTAAAAGGACCAACCAGATTTTTACCTTTTTTGATGTCGCTTGAAATTTTCATAAGTTCGCGACGTGTCTTCATATTGAGTCTCTCTTTCTTTCGCATCAAAACTGGCTCGAAATCATTTTTCACATAAGCATAAGTCGCCATCTGTAAAATATCAGAAAACGTCAAACCACTCCCTTTGGCCTTCTTTTGTGCTTGGATTTTAATTTTCTTATCTATTCTAAAAATCACTTGTGTGGTCATATATCTTTTGTATATCTATTATATATACAGTATATCAACTGGAAAATATATGTCAATATGCTAGAATTGAATCATGTCGAATTATGCAGAAAACAGAAAGGCGAGATTTAACTACGAGATCCTAGAAAAATACGAGGCAGGTATTGAACTTTTGGGCACGGAAGTTAAGTCTGTTCGTGGTGGACAGATGTCACTCGAAGGTGCCTTTGTTATAGTGCGCGGTGGCGAAGCGTTCCTCATTAATGCAAACATTCCACCTTATCAGGCTAAAAATACACCAAAAGATTATGATCCGCTTCGAAACCGGACTCTTTTGCTTACCAAAAAAGAGATTGCAGAACTTGCAGAAAATGAGAAAAATAAGAGTTTGACAATAGTGCCAATTGCGGTGTATAATAAAGGCAGAAAAATCAAATTAGAAGTTGCTCAAGTGAAAGGCAAGAAAAAATTTGATAAGCGTGAGACGCTCAAGAAGCGCGACACGGATCGAGAAATCCGTAGAGATGTTCGTGGTAAAGAATAGTCTTTGAAAACAGAAAATGGGGATGCAAGGCATAGACAGTAGGCCTTTTGTTGTTGATGCATATCGAGTATGAACGTAATCTCGTAAAAATTCGTTCAATAGCTAATTGCAAAATCAGCTTTCACAGCGATGGTTTCTCCTTACTTCAACAGTAATGAGTTAGCATTTGCTCCAGCTTTCGCGTAAGCCTAGGCCGGTGTCTCTCTTATAGACTTCCGATATATAAGTAGAGGCATAATATTATCGGGATAAGGAAATGTCCGTTCGAACATTTCACAAAAATTTAGAACTCGATTAAAAAATATTTGGCTCGTTTAAGAATTTTTTAATTCAAATGGCTCTTTGCCAAAAAAGCGAGCTATATATGTAGACTTCAGCACAAAAACCTTCTGCACACGAGTTCAATTCTCGTCATCTCCACCAAAATTGATTTGCATCAGAATTGACCGCACCCGCGCCGAAGGCGCGGGCTTGGGCTGGCATTTCCGCCAAGAAATTCCAAGGGGTTTTGAATTCCGCCAAAAGCATTCCCGCCGAAAGTCGGCGGTTCGAGCCGATGGAAACAAGAAAATCCCTGACCGCCTGGGGATTTTCTTGTTTGGAGAGATTTTCGGCTTGGTTGGCTTCAATAATCCAGTTTCGCATGAGTTCGAGCCAATGATTACCTTTCCGCTCAAAATCAGATAATTTCTCCTCAATTGTTTTCTTTTCCGCCATTAAAACATTTTTATTTTCTTGATACTCGACAAGTTCCAACGCCTCGCCAAGATATGCATCTGTCAGTCGTTCTGTGCGTGTTTTAAGGGCGGAAATATTATCGCGGAGATTTTGAGCGAAAAGGTCTGATGATTGGCGGGAGTCCACTTGCTCGCTTTCAAGACGAGCAAGATATTTGTCCCGCCATTCGTCAGGCAAAGAAACTTTTTGACAAAGATTTTTCACTTGTTCAGTTAAAACTTCTTCCCGCAAAAAGCGATTTTCAGTACACGAAATAGTTTTGCTCTTGTGGGTGCAACGGTAGTAAATAAATTTTAGTCCACTTTTCTTTATATGTCGCTCGGCGGTTATGGCATAGCCACATACCCCACAAGTAGCAAAACCTAAAAACTGAAAATTCTTTGGTCCTCGCTTTTTGCGGGGTTTGCCATTCTGAACAAGTGCTATTTGTATCTCGTCAAAAAGTTTCTTTGCAATCATTGGCTTATGCGAACCCACATGCACCTCGCCACGATATTGAAAATGTCCGTAATAAAAAGGATTAGTTAAAATATGTTCAATACTGGCGAGGTGCAGTGGTTTGCTGGTCTTGCCAACCAAGCCGACAGAAAACATTTTGCGCTGAATACCAGTGAGTGTAAATTGTCCCGTAGCAAAAGCCTCCAAACACTCCTTTACTTTACGAAACGTCTTTTTATCAGGTTCAATCGTACGAAGTCGCGGTTCGTTAAAATAACCGATTGGAGCTTTTGCCGATAATTCACCACGGCGTATCTTTTGCCGAATACCGCGCAAAATGTTTTCTCTCAAATTGTCGGTGTAATATTTTGCTTGTCCGAAAGCGACACTCAACATAAATTTTCCTTGAGGTGTCGCTTCGAACCAAAATGTCGGGAATTTTAGCGCAACAATTTTTAGCGTGTCCACAAAATATATGACCTTGCCTCCGTCAATCGAGTTTCTCGCTAAACGGTCTGGATTCCACGCTAAAATTCCCGATGCAACACCTTTTTCAATTTCGCCAAGCATTTCGTTAAAAACTACACGACCAGGCTCTTTCGCTGTTTTACTTTCATAATACTCACGAACGATAAATAAGCCCTGTTGCTTGGCGTATTCCCGAAGCTCCGTCAATTGCGCCTCAATACTCAAAACTTGGCGTTCTTCGTCTTCGCTTGATTTACGGCAATATATAAAATATTTGATCATAGCTTCGGGAATTAAATTGATAAAAGGTTTTGCATTACACCGACAATTTGTAATCTCTCCGCATCGGCTCCTGTGCGAAGCACAGAACAAGCTTCAGCTTGTGGAACCGCCGACTTTCGGCGGGAATGCTTTTGGCGGAATTCAAAACCCCTTGGAATTTCTTGGCGGAAATGCCAGCCCAAGCCCGCGCCTTCGGCGCGGGTGCGGTCAATTCTGATGCAAATCAATTTTGGTGGTGTT
>JBAXFB010000013.1:0-12702 GCA_037140115.1 bacterium
TATCTGCTTAAATATAGAAGCTCTTACCTGTTTTTCATTTTCAGTTAATGAAACAACTTCTGCATTCGCTGCGCTTATAGCTGCTTGAGTCTTGGTAACAGCTGTAGTCGCTTCGATAACCTCTTTCTTCTTAGTTATATCTGCGTTTGCCTTGAGTGTTTCAAAATCATTCTTTGCTTTATCACTTGCTTGTATTGCATCATCTAGTAGTTTCTGCGCCTTAGATGCTTCATCAGATGCCTTCTTTGCTTTGTCCCTTGCAGCTTCACGTGCAGCTATATCGGCTGGAGCGAGAGAAGTACCAGCACGTTTTTCTTCTGTGTCAGCATCTTGCTTAGCTTTGTCTGCGGCTATTTTAGCTGCTTCAACTGCAGTTTTTGCTGGATCAATACTTTCTGAAGTTTTATTTTTGATTGCTTCAGCCGCAGCCATTTCTGCTTTCATGGTTTCTTCTGCTGTTTTAGTAATCTTTTTCAAGCTCTCTACTGCTTCGGCTTCAGCTTTAGATGCAGTTTGAACTGCTTGTTGGGCTGTAGTTACTTTTTTATTAGCTTCTTCCGCTTGATTATTTAATACAGCTTCACTAATCAATCCATTGTCTGTTCTGTATACTTTAACTCTCTGTGTTTCCTCTCCTGTTACAGGATCTTTTACCGTCTCCATGATTGCTCCTCCATTTTTTATTTCACCCTTTGCTTTATACAATTTATTAAGGTCGTCGTTGGCCTTATTAGCATTCTCTTTCGCTGCTATGAACTTGTCTGAATCTTTAGGTTCTTCACTCTTATTTAATAGACTTAACTCTTTTTCAAATCGACTTCTTTTAGCCTCTGCTGCTTCAATCGCCTTTTTATTTTTTTCAATATCATCATGATATTTAAGACTGAGTGTCTGTTTTTCATCGTTAAGCTTATTTAAATTCTGCTTTTCGTCTTCATTTTCTGATACTTCTAATCCTTCAGCTCGTTTCTTTCTCGTCTCGTCTCGTCTCTTTAGATCTGCTAAGTATCCACCAGCTTCTCTGTGACCTATCTTTGAACTTTGCCCCATATCCACACCTGTGATCTTAGATATAGCACCCAAGCCTGCACCAACGACTCCTGTTCTTATGTCAAAGCTTGCAGCAGCCATTCCACCTTTGCCATCGTTTCCACCTCCAATTGTTCTCAATTTAGTACCCACAAACTTTTTGAATTTACCTGCCTTGCCTGTTTCCCAGTCTTTCAGTGTTCCAGATTCAGACATATCTTTACCCCAGTGGCCCAATGTTCCCTGCATTGCCGCCGATACTCCACCTGTGGCTACTCCGACTCCTATCGCCGTTGCGGCTCCCAATGCCGCCTTTCCTGTTGTAATTATAACTTTTCCAAATTCTCCTGCGCCTTTTTCTGCGAATTTGATAGCTCTGTGTAATAATCCGAGAATTATGAGTGCTGGGATAAGCATCTGTAGTATTTTGGAGATTACACCTGAGCCTGCAGTAATTGGAGGGAAAAATTGGATTAGTTTGAAGATTAAATACATGAAGAACATGAAAATCGGTGCCATAAATGCAGTCGAAATCAAGCGCTGAAACCAAGATTTCCAGCCCAAATAGTCCACACCCGAAAGTTGTGGCACTATTGAAGAAAGAAAAGCAAAAGGAGAGAATATAATTAGAACCCAAAGCTCCATCATTCTTCCTAAGAAGCTCAGCCCTGCCACAAATAATGTGTAGGCTGCATACAGCATGATAAGTGATGCTAGAAACATCATTCCTAAAGTCAAACCAAGTGGTAGATTTTGTTCTGTAACTGTTACGACTTTTCCGCCACTATCTTTTGCTTGGCTTGTGCCTAGGGCCGTTAAGGTTTCAGGATTTAACAGATTTAGTACATTAAATTTTCGGTACATTTCTCCTGATACATCTTTTCCGCTTTCACTTGGTCTAGGCTCGCCATTGTCATTTTTAGTACTAGTGTTTAGCGTATTGTAGAAAACCAGAGCCAAGATGTTGGAGCTATCAATAACTATTTTTGTGAAAAACATTGAGAAGTTTATGATGAGCGCAATGATTATCACTTGCGTTATCATTTTCTTTGCATCGTGGCCTATACCTAGAATCGTTTCTATTGCTATATAAAGTAATATCAGAATAAAGCCCATATTCGAAATGTCTCGTACTACTGCCCATGCAGCTGGTATGAACTGTGACTCTGAGGTGATTTTGCTGTCTATACCCAGAGATATCATTACGTTAAAAAACTGAGCTGAAAGCCAGAGCATGAATGATGGTAGCAGGAATGCTATGTAGTAAACTAACATCAGCAAGCATCCTTTAAATGACCAGTACAGTGGGTTTACTCCACAACCACTATCTATTTTATTCTCAAAGTCAGATTTACTCGGGTCGGGTGGTGTATCTGCTTTCCAGTAAGTATCAGCAGGATTTTTTCCTTTTGCCTTACATTGATCGAAAGTCATTTTTCCTGCGGAGTGTTCAATTAGGCTGTCATCGATAAGAGTGCAATCCCCTAATGTGGATTGTCCAGTTTGTGCATTTGCTATGGATGCCATGCTGGGTGCAAAAACCCCTGCGATTATTATCAGGAGAAAGAAGTACGGGATTATTTTTTTAATTAATTTCTGCATTTTTCTCCTTTATTGTTGAACAATAATGTAAATTGGGATACCTGCAGCAGGTGAGGCTGAATCTTTTATAGTAACTCCAGTGCTACCTTGCTTAAGTCCAGTTGCTGTGACAGTAGTCCCGTCAAACGTGACAGTTGCTATGTTGGTATTCAGACTTGTTGTGTCCATCTTATAAGTAGCAGTTCCGCCTGAGATAGTTGCAGTAGCTACGACTGCGGGATTTGGCCACTGTGCTCTTTTAGGATTGAGATATTGTGCACTTGTTGTTAACGGTGGCTTAATTAAACAAGAACCCCAAGCACCATCTCCGTTGGATGCTCCCCATTTGCCTGCATCAGCA
This sequence comes from bacterium, assembly GCA_037140115.1. GTDB lineage: Bacteria > Patescibacteriota > Minisyncoccia > Phycocordibacterales > UBA9973 > UBA9973. The sequence goes on from JBAXFB010000013.1 coordinate 2,972, forward strand.
CACCTGCTCTTGATTCCACACCAACTATAAGCCTTTTCATTATATTGACAAATTCCCAGAGGTCCTGCTCTCTCGGCAGTGATATTACGTGCTTCCCAGCCCCCTCTGGTCTGGTCACATTCTGCTTTGGTTTTTGTTGTAATTAGGTATCTTGTGCCCCAGGTTGGGTACAAATCTTTGGGTAAAGTACTACCAGTACCATTTTCTGTACAAATTCCATCTTGGCCTGTTACTGGCGCATTAACATCTACATTCACGAATCCAGCACGTTGTGGATCAGAAGAGTCTGTGACATAGAGTGATGTTGCGCCACCCCCTTTTGCTGTGACTGTGAATGTCTTGGTAGTGTCGTTCCATACACCAATTGCTATTTTGTCTGAACCTTCGGCTGTATAAGGAGGGTTTCCATTTGTGATTGTGATATTTTTAGTATCCCCAAGACCATCAAGTTGAATATTTTTAGGATCTACACCCAAGGCAAAAGAAGCGTTGGAGGCTATGTCAATTTCTACTGGTATGCTATGGCCTGCATTGTCTAAGATTGTGGCATAAGTTACACCTCGTGATTGTCCCGTGACTACAAAATCTGTGCCAGCGAAAGCTATGGTCGCTATGGATGGATCCACCACACTTCCTTTGTTTTTGTCTGTGTTTAGAGTATATGGTGTTTTGCCGCCAGATAGTGTCGCACTGATTGAGCCATTGACTGTCGTTTTTAGTGGTGAAGCCGGGATTATTGCAAATTCTCCTACATCATTGACTGTGATGTGGATTGTTGAAGATGTGCCCATGGTGTCTGTCACAAAGACTTGAGTTTGTGTAGGTTTTAGGGAATGTGCAAGGCCTGTGACTGTAAGTTTTCTAGCATCCGCATTACCAGATATTTTTACTGTTGCTACCCCGCCTATTGTTACCGTTGATGGACAGTTTGTAATGCTTTGCAAGCAGTAAATTCCATTTCCTCCAGAGATATCGATGCTAGAGGATTGACCAACGCTCACTGAAACATCTGTTGGCAAATTTAGAAAAGCTGTCGATGTGGTTATAGTTCCGCCGCTACCCACGCCTTGACCTTGGTAACTCCAGTTGTCTATAGAAGGTTTTCCTGAGATTGTCTCTGAAAGAGCGTTTAGACCTTTTTCTAGGAAATGGTTTATGAGGGCGTCAAAGATAGCTGCTACGCTGTCTTCTAAACTATTTCCAATAGCTCCAGCAAGTGTGTTAGTTTGTCTAGGAGTGTCGAGGGCGCTAAATATTTGATTCGCAGCCACTGATCCGGGAGTAGTGGACACGAGGCCACCTGGGCAGTAGTTTGGTCCGTCTTTTGCATAAAATGTCGATTTTTCGGTAGCTACTGCGCTGTTGTAGTCATTATCAGCTTTTAAATATTGTGCTTCTGTTGGATTTTCTCCAGTCGGTGGAACGTATGTAGATTTAGGTGTGAAAGTTGGCTTTAAGAATTCATTTACACCATTGTTGTAGTTTGGATTGTCTGGACATTTTTGTGGCGACAAAAAGCCAAGTCCTTGTTGTAAAGTTTGTTGTACTTTTTGGGCTGGTGCTACTATGGTGCCAGCCAGTCTACTAGCTAGATTTTCTTGGATTAAGTTTTGAAATCCTATGTAGTTGTTCTGTGGATATTGAGTGTTGATGAGGAATCCATTCCATCCGCCGTAGTTGAAATTGCTTCTGTATCGAATCAAGAAATCAGGGTCGTTGATGACCTTACTCAAAGTGTATTGCGCATTGATTTGTAGCTGGCCTTTGTAGCTTGCGATAGCATTTAATGCTGTCTGTGGGCCGAAAGGAAATCTAAAAGTGTCGTAACCTATAGCATCCACGATGAATTTTAGTTGGGATTTCGCTATATCTTTAAAGAATGATTCTGGGTTTTCGATGAAAAGTGGTGAGCCGTGGAAGTCAGAGTTGATCCAGTTTATTGTAGCTTGGGTCATTTTTGCCAAAATCTTTTTTGCTGTTATTTTGAGGGCCAACTCAAGAAGCTTCTGTCCCCAACTCAAAATTTCTTTTGCTGCTGTGGTTCCAGTTGGACCTAAGATTGCTGTTAGGGTCGTATTAGCTTCAAGGTCAAAAGTTGGCACCTGTCCAGCCTGAGCGTAACTTTGTTTAGCACCTGAAGACAAAAAAATAGTTGGTACTAGAAAAGAAATGATTAGTAGAGAAGAAGTAAATTGTTGAATTGTTTTATTTGTTAGTAACATAATTTTTGTATTTTCTTCTTTGTATTGTACTATGTAGGGCGATTTTAAACAAAACTTTTTACCCCAAAAACCTTGATATCTTTTCTTGTTCTAATTTTCTTCTAAAAATTTAATTTTTGCTGAATGGTTTGTATGAGCGTGATCGCTGCGGCTTCCATCGTCGTTGTATTTTTTTGGTATTGTGTTATTGCACTGATGGCCACGATCGGGTCACTGTCTAGGAGCTTGATGTCAGTGATGTTTTCTAGGACTGCCTCGGTGCTGTTCATAAGGTCAAGATGTAAGAACGAAAGTGTCTGTGGTACTTTTATTTTCCCTAACTCTGCAATGACTGCGGTGCTTGCGGATATTATCTGATCTAGCTCAGACAAAACAGAAACATTTTGTTCGTCAGCTACTAACTTTTGGATAATGTCTAGCACCTTTTTGTTTGTTTGGTGCTTTAAATAAAGGCTATTTAGGTCATCGCTGTATTTTTGTATTGCCGCTATAGAGTCGTCGCTGTTTGCTTTGATGTCGGCAATTGTGAAAACTTTTCTTTGTACGGAATTTTGGATCTGGTCAGCAAGGGCACTACCGAGCTGGTCTGCTGATGTCGCATCTATGTTGCCATTTTGGCTTAATGATGAAATAGTCGCGAATAGTTCCCGTGAGAATTTGTCGGTTTTTGTGAGGTTTTCTATTTTTTCAGTTCCCGTGGTTGCATTTTTCGAACTATTGGCGTTGGTAGCTTTGATTTTGCTGATTGCCACACTGTCTAGTGTGCCTGGTGTGGTTTCTTTTTTGGTTGGATCAGTCCCCCATAAATTTTCTTCCCAGTCGAGTATACCATCGCCATCAGTGTCTTTGTTTACTAGGGTTTCGATTGTTTCATCACCGATAGTCAACGTGCTATCGTCATTATTTACAGCTTGGTATGTTTCTGAATTTTTAAATATTGAAGTGTTGTTTAGTAAAAAAATAATAAGCAAAAACAGCATCGCACTAGCGACCCAGATAATCCTTTTATATTTTAACCAAAATATTTTAATAGCAAGATAATTATACCAATAAACATAGATGATAAACAAGCAATTTTTGCTTTACAAGTACCTTGTTGGTATAATTCTTTCCATGAAGTCACCTTACCTGTTTATTTTTACTTTATTTACTTTATTTTTCTTATCTTTGCACGTAGTTTTTGCAATTTCTGCAGTTCCTGCTGATTGCTCAATAAATCGAACATTAAAAATCGGCATGCAAGGTTCTGAAGTTGCTTGTTTACAGGCAAAATTAGGTGTCACTGCTGATGGTAGCTTTGGACCCATAACTCAATCTGCAGTGATTTCTTTCCAGTCAGGTAATCCTTTGGTTGCTGACGGTATTTTTGGTCCACGCTCAAAAGCAGCGTTTAATGCTTATAATATAACAGCTTTTTACCCTGTAGGCTGTACGTCTAGCACAGGATACAGCACTACGACTGGTGTCAAATGTGACGGAAGTGCAAGTATAACCGTCCCATCTTCAGTGTCTGTGACCAACCCAACACAAGGTTTACCAAAAGTTTTAAGTGTTTCACCTGAGAAGGTGCGATCTGGAGACACAGTTACAATATCGGGTCAGGGGTTTGCCTCTACGGGCAACATTGTACGTCTACGATATGCCCAAATAGAAGCAAGATTCGAAAATTTGTCTTCAAAAGATGGAAAAGTTATTTCATTTGTGTACCAACCGGCCGAAATTGGTGCTATGAGCAAACAAGAATTACTAAATTTACCATCAAATACATTAAAAGAAATTACAGATCCACTAAACAAAGCTGGCGGCTCCTTGGATGATATCATTGACCCATATCGAAACATGAATAATGAGGATGACTTGCGCCAGTTTTTAGCTAAAAATGGTCATAGCTTTGATGATTTGTATGACAAATTTTATGTAACAGTTGAAAATATGAATGGCCGTGGTTCTTCTGCCGGTCCAATCTTGGCTGGTTTAAGAAAATTATCATTTGGTTCTAATTTAGCAAAGGCAGATCAGAAAAGTTTTTTTGAAAAAATTTCTTCCTGGCTTTATTTTCTTGAACCAGAAAAGGCCTACGCGCAAGTACCTGAGGGTGGTACAAATAGCGGGATTCTTTTCTACTGCACTTGTGGACCAGGCTATATAACTACTATTACGGATATTTCCTCTAATGGTGGATCTGGATTTTGGTGGTGGCCACCAGGTTTTACCCCAAATGCTGGAAATTCAGCAATTGCTGGTCCTCAGCTTGGTTTTTTTACCCCAAATGCTGGAATATGTTTGATGCAGTCTGGGCTAAGTTGTTATGTTCAACCAAAGGTAAATTTGCCCAATCTTCCTTGGGGTGAAGGTCTTTAATCTATAAGTGCAATCCAGTCTTTAAGTGTTAAGTCTTCTGCCCGCTTGTTGCCTAATTGTTTCAAAATTACAGAGGGTAATCCTTTGTAATTTTGTAGATTTTTCAAGTTAGATGAGAGTTTTTTTCTTTTGTGTGCAAAACCAGCCTTCACTATTTCCCAAAATCTCTCCTCGAATTCCTTCCCCTCTTGAGGGGTGGCTCGCTTGCGAGACGGGGTGGATGCATTTCCACCTCCCCCTAAAGGGTACTCCTCAAGAGGAGAATAAAAACTCTTTCTCGAAATATTTTTTATAGCAATTACCGCGGAGTCTACCTTGGGGCTTGGTGAAAAATATCTTTTATCCACCTTTATTACCATTTTTGGCTCACCATAAGCTTTTACTGAAATCGAAAGTATACTTTCTTTGCCATCTCGAGCTAGGATTCTTTTGGCGACTTCGTGTTGCACCATCAGCACCATGAGCTCTGGCTGTTTGTTTTCCGTTAAGAATTTTTTCAAAATTGCTCCTGTGATGTTGTATGGAATGTTTGCAATTATTTTATAATGCGTTAGGCCTTGCCTAGCGCATTTAGTAACATCAAACTCTAAAATGTCGCCTTGTATTAAAACAAGTGTTCCAGAATTTATTTGTTGTGCAAATTTTTCTTTTAAAAATCCAAAGAGTTCATAATCTTTTTCTACTGCGACTACCGTGCCGGCTTTTTCTAGAAGCCTCTCTGTGAGGGCTCCTTTTCCTGGTCCTATTTCCAAAACTACGTCAGAGTTTTTCAACTCCCCTGCCTCGATTATCTTCCGAAGTGCAAGTTCGGATTTTAGGAAATTTTGTCCTAAAGATTTTTTTGTTTTATGCATTTTTTTTATTTTTCTTTATGAACTTTATAACTTTATAAACTTTCCACTACTTATCTTATATATAAATAGTCTTTACTCTTGGGTCACCTCCCTCCTTTTCTATGATGTCAGCAGGAATGTCCGAAATAAATTCTGATGGTGCGTTGATGTTTCGTGAGCCGAAGATGGTGCGGTAATTGGTGAATGATAAAAATAATTTCTTTCGTGCGCGAGTGACTGCGACATAGAAAAGTCTACGTTCTTCTTCTTGGTCTGTGCCCTCACTTTGGTCGCGTCTCTCATGTGGGAAAAGTCCATCTTCGAGTCCTGTGATGAAAACATGATTGAATTCTAAACCTTTTGCTGCGTGGACGGTCATTAATTTTACCGCGTTAACCTTTTCTTTTTTCTCTGTGGTTATCATTAGCGAATCTTGGTCAGAAGCCAAAGAAGCATCTTCCAAAAGCTTTTCCACGCCTTTACCCTCTTCTAAATTGTCGTATTTTAAAGCAAGAGTCGCGAGTTCTTTTATGTTTTCTAATCTCTCCGCATCCTCTTCTGTACCGGAAGAAAGTTCGTTTTCGATGCCGGACTTTTTGACTACATATTTTATTATTTCACTTGCCTTAAGGGTCTGAATTTTTTCTTTTATATCTGCAAGGGTTTCATAAAAATTATTTATTTTTATTTTCATTTTTATCGGTAAGTCCTCAGTATCTTTCGCAAAAATTTTTACCAGTGTTACCTTTCCTATTCCTCTAGCAGGAAAGTTTATGATTCTCTTTATGTCTGACAAACTTTCAGGATTAAGTGCCGCACGTAGATATGCGAGAGTGTCTTTGATTTCGCGTCTCTCGAAGAATTTTACACCGAGGACTTGGTAAGGAATATTATACCTGAGCATCGCTTCTTCTAATACTCGAGATTGAAAGTTTGCACGGTATAGCACACATATTTCGGACATTGTAGAGCTGACGGTGCTTTTGTTCAGGTCCTCGGTTCCCCGGGTCCCTCCCCCGGCCAGACCATTCTCAAAAGCACCACCAGCTCCGTCTACTATCTCCAAGATTTTTGTTGCCACAAATTCTGCTTCATCGGTCTCATCGAGTGCTTCATACAAGCCGATTTTTTCTCCGGTTTCTTTTCTCGTAAAAAGATTTTTATCTGGCCTGTATTTATTTTTTTTAATTATAGTGTTTGCGGCTTCAAGGATGTTCTGAGTTGAACGATAATTTTCTTCCAGTAAAACTATTTTGGAGTTTGGATAATCTTTTTCAAAACTTAAAATATTTTTTAAGTTTGCCCCTCTCCAAGAATAAATATTCTGGTCTGCATCTCCCACCACGCAGATATTTTTGTTGTTTTCCGCAAGCATTTTCGACATCAAATACTGCACTTCGTTTGTATCCTGATACTCATCGATGTGTACATATTCCCATTTTTCTTGGTAAATTTTTCTTACTTCAGGATTATCTTTCAATAGTTTAGTCGCTTTCAAAAGTAAATCATCAAAGTCCAAACTATTTTCTTTCATCTTTCTTTTTTCATAGAGATTCCAAACTTGAGCCACTATTTTTGATAGTGCGTTTGCACTATTTCCCTCCCTCTCTGAAAAATCAGACAGGTGTGTGAATTTACCTTTTTCTCTAGAGATTATATTTTTTATTTTCTTTGGCTCATATTGTTTGGGGTCTACACCGAGCTCTTTAAGAATATCTTTTATAAATCCTACTGCATCACCCTCGTCTAGTATTGTGAAATACCTTGTTAGTCCAAGCAGGCGCGCATTTTCTTTAATAATATAAACTCCAAGCGAGTGAAAAGTGCTTACAAATGGCACCTTTTCCTGCCCTTTCACGTTTTTTTCTATTTCTAAAATAATTCTCTCTCGCATCTCTTTCGCTGCCTTGTTTGTGAAAGTCACAGCCAAGATTTTCTCAGGCGCTACACCTTCTTTTATTAGATTTACTATTCTGTGCGTGATTGTCTTTGTCTTCCCTGCACCCGCACCCGCAATAATAAGAAGCGGCCCATCTTTATGTAGCGCCGCTTCTTTTTGTTCTTTATTTAGTCCGTTTAAGTGTTCTGTTTCAGTAGTCACACTTTAAATATAACACAAAATTTTTGTTCTTCTTACTTTAACTTTTCTATCTGCTTTGCATTAGGTCATTCCATCTGCCTGCTTGTGGCCCTGTGAATTTTTTCCTTAATGCAGGGCGCTCATGAAAGTATTTATAAAATTCGTCATCACTCATTTTGTCGAAGTTCGGGGTGGCATCCGCTGCAGCTTTATCTGCGCGCATTTTAGCTATTTCAGCTTTATTTTTAATAAGTTCTGCTCTTTGGAGTTCTACTTGTTCTGCATATTGTGCTTCGATGTCTTTTTTCATTTTCGCTATTATCTCTGCATTCTCCCTCGCTCTAGCTTCATTTCCTCTTTTTATATTTTCTTTTATTTCTTCCAGGGTTTGTACAGGTTTTGTTGTGTTTTGTGTTGCCATCTCTACCTTTGGTGCAGGTTTTTCAGGTGCAACTTGTTCTTCATTTTTCCAGTTGGATGGATCAGTAGCTACTTTTGTTTCTTTGGCTGTTGCGTTATTTGTCGGTTTTGGAGCTTCTGTGTCATCTTTTTTAGGTCGTTTGCTTTGAGTTTCCTTTGCTAGTTTTGACAGGTTTGCGTCTTTTGACACTGTAAAACCAGGCGCTTCAGTTTTTATTGCGTTTCCTGGCACCACCTCTCTTGTTGGTGTTTTGTCTCCGGTAAACATTTTGTCGACAGCCTCTCTTTCAACATACAGTCCACCAGCTACAGCAGCCGCTAAGCCCATTCTCAAAATAGATTTCCCATTTACTCTACCCCATGAAGCAGCAGTAGCCCTTACCTCTTCTAAGTATTTTTTGTCTTCAGCAACAGAAGCCTCAAGCTCTCCCAATTCTTGCTCAATTGCTGAATCTGACATATCCTCGGGTTTTTTAAGTTGTGGCAGTTGATTCATGCTCATATAATTTATATGTTATTTGTTTTTTCAAATTCCTCCTCCATGTAGTGTTGGTATAACAATGCGTCTTCTTCAAGCTTATCTTTTGCATCTTTGAAACCAAAGACTTCGCCACTGGCATTATAGTAATATGTTCCGTTCGGACGCATCAATTTATATTGCGCCTTTTGATCATCATACATAACAAAACCATTTTTTTTCTGTAATTCTTTTTTATTTATCCATTGTAATGCAAATCCATTTGCAGTTATGATTTCAAGATCTGAATTTGGCCCTGTTAGTGGTGGAGTCCACGAGTGTGCTGTTTCTCCTTTTTCATTACCAAAGATGCGGTTAACATTTTCCACCGAAACTTCTGATTTGTCTTGTCCAAAAATTAAACGAAAAACCTTTTCATCCATTTTGGATACTAAAAACCATTTGAAGGGATTTATTTTTTTATCTTTTTCCATAGCTTCTCGTCTATCCTTTTGTGCTTTTTCTAATTTAGCTATTTGCATTATTGCGCGTGGGCGGTTAAAAAAATATTTGCTTATTTTCCAAAATGGTTTTTCTAGATTTTTTTCCAAGTCTGCTTTTTTCTTTGCTAGTTCTGGAGAATCTGGTTCAGTTTTGACTTCCGGCCCTACCGCTGATACAGGCGTAGGAGTAGCTTTGGCGGCTCCGGCTCTTCTTTTTTCCAATTCTGCAAGCAGAAGTTCCATTCTTGCTTGATTTCTTACGATTCTCTCCCTTGCCGCATCTATTTTCTCATCTTTCCCTATTTCTTCACTCCCTGGTTCCCACTCTTTTGGCGCTTCTGGAGATTTTGGTTTTGGGGCAGCATTAGCTGGTTCTTGTTTTCCAGCAGGACCTGCTGCAGGTCCAGGGATTGGTTTCCCATCTGCATCATAATTTATAGTTTTTACAATTTTATGATTTACTACTTCCTGATGTTTTATTCGTCTTCTGTGCTCGTTAAAATAATCAATTACACCATTACCATCTTTAATATTGCCGGTCGGTTGAATCCATCTTCTGTAGCTGTCCGTTGATTTTTCGTCTGCAAGTAATTTTATTTGTTCTCCTCCTCTTGGGTCTCTCCACCCCACCCACCCTTGCGGTATTGGATCCCTGTCAGTTGTAAATGCATTTAATAATATTTTTGTTTGTTCTATTGTGAGAATTCCTACCGGGAAGCTTTCAGCGCTAGTCCAATTTGGTGGAATTTCAGGTTTTTGCTCAGTTTTTTGTTTTGGGATTATTTTTCCCTTTTCATCTTTTTCGGTTGAAAGAAAATCTCCAGGTTGAATATCATCTCCTCCACCCAATCCTTT
>JBAXFB010000014.1:0-12014 GCA_037140115.1 bacterium
ATCTTCAATCATTGAGGCGTCCATTAACTTGGATAGCAGTTTTATTTTAAATAAATTAATTTTTTATGATTCTGTTTATGCTAAAGGGGTGTTAAATAAAAAAGAAATAGATAGAGTTTGGAGAGAACATATTTCACCTATACTAAGGGAATATCTAAGATCTGAATATCAACATAATGAAATAGAAAAAAAGATGGGCCGCAGTCGTGAGTATGTCTCAAACTCTTTGCGTATTTTGTCTTTACCAGAAGAGATATTGAATGGTTTATCAGAAGGAAAGATCACCGAGGGTCACACTCGACCAATACTTATGCTCGCGGATCATCCGGAAGAACAGCTGGTGTTGTTTAAGGAAATCGTTTACAAGAAAATCACAGTGCGTGAGGCGGAAAGGCTTGCTAGAAAGATAGCTTATGATAGAGTTCGCAAAAAAGAATTTATGCCTGATCCAGAGATCACAGAACTCGAGGAAGAGTTCCAAGATAAGCTTGGTACCCGTGTGCATATCGACAGAAAGGAGTCTGGTGGTCAAATAAAAATTGATTATTTTTCTACCGAAGATTTACGAGCTATTTTAGATTTGATCCATAAAGGTGAGAATGAAAAGAAGATGACAGACATGATGGAAAAACATATCGCTCAAATAGAGCCAGAGCCTAAGGCACTGTCCAGTGCCTTAGGCTCTGGCGAAGCGACTTTACCAGAAGCTCCAGAAGATGATCGAAGCAAAGATGAAGTGAAGTCAGATGATGCGGATTTGTATAATATTTCTAACTTTAGCGTTTAACTTTTTCCGAAAGATTTTAATCTCTTGAGCAGGCTGTTGTCTTCTAGGTAGGATCTAATGTGTCTTTTAGCTTCAGTTGTTTTGGCGTACTCTAGCCATTTTGAAGAGGGATTGGATTTATCATTCTTTATTATTTCTACAATATCTCTGTTTTCTAACTTTGTAAAAAGTGGACTCATTTTGCCATTTATTTTTGCTCCAGCTACATGGTCACCTATGTCTGAGTGAATGGCATATGCGAAATCAATTGGACTGGAATCTTCTGGTAGATCGACGACATCTCCTCCTGGAGTGAAAATAAAAATGCGTCTACTGAAAAAATCCATTTTTAGATTTTCAATGAATGCTTGCGGTTTTTCAGGCGCGTGCATCAATCCTTGCAGTTCTTCAATCCATTTATATTTTGATTTATTGGCTGCAATTTTTTTATTGAGCTTTTCTTTGTATGCGAAATGAGCGGCGACTCCGTATGCAGCTTCGGCGTGCATTTCTTCAGTTCGTATCTGTATTTCGGCTGTTCCCCCTCCGCCTGTAAAAATGGTCGTATGTATAGATCTGTAGCCATTTGGTTTTGGCAGGGCAATATAGTCTTTGATGCGACCAGGGAGTGGGTTCCCGATAGAGTGTATAATTCCAAGCACTCGATAACATTCTTCGATGGATTCAACAACCACACGTAGAGCTACTATGTCATACACTTTTTCAATATCCATTCCGTGTTTGACAAGCTTTTTCCATAGACTGTATTTGTGTTTCATTCTGTAGCTTATTTCAACTACTTTGATTTTGTTTTTTTCTAACTCTTTTTCCAGTTTAGTTTTGATTTCATCCAAACTCTTTTCATAAGAACTTTTTTTATCTTTTATTATTTTTTCGATTTGGGCGTATTCTTTTGGGAAAGCATAGGGAAAAGCAGCGTCTTCTATCTCACCACGAAGTTTTCCCATTCCAAGCCTGTTCGCAAGTGGTGCATAAACCTCTATAGACTCTAAAGCTATTCTTTTCCTTTTGTCTTCTCGTATGTATTGCAATGTCTGAAGGTTGTGCAATCTGTCGGCGAATTTTATGATAATTACCCGCAGATCGTTTGCCATTGCTACAAAGAGTTTTCGCAGACTTTCTACATATCTTTCGTGCCCTTGGTATTTCAACGTGCCCAGCTGAGTAACTCCATTTACTAAAAATAACACTTCAGATCCAAACTCTGCCTCCAATTCTTTTTCTGTGACTGGGGTGTCTTCAAGCACATCGTGAAGTAAGCCGCCGACTATGGTCTGTGTGTCCATTTTTAGCTTTGCTAATATTTTTGCAGTTTCGAAAGGGTGAACAATAAACGGTTCACCACTCATTCTTTTTTGTCCTTCATGTGCGCGCTTAGAAAAATTGTAGGCCTTTAAAATCAACTCTTCTTGCTCTTTAGTAACACCTTCTATAAGACTCGTTATCTCTTTTATGTCATTAGTGTATTCCATATTGAGATTATAGCCTTATTCTTTTTATTAGTGAAGCGCTTAATTATGACTCTATTTTGGGTATTTTGTGAGGGTTGTGCATTATGCACGCTTTGTTTGAGCAACGTTCGGGGATAGTTTTAGTGCCGTCCATCATTAGACTGCTGCATTCTTTGCAGATGTTGCCTGTTGGTTTGGCTTTGATTGCAAATTTACATTTTGGGTAGTTGGAACAAGAATAAAAAATGCCAAATCTTCCTCGACGTTCACTGATGTCTCCAGTCTTACAAGTCGGGCACATAATGCCGGTTCTTTTCTTGGCTGCATCAGCTTCATCTGTTTTTATGAATTTGCATTTTGGGTATCGTGAGCAAGAGATAAAGGTGCCTGTGCCATCACGTCTTTCACGTACGACGAGTTTGCCACCACCAGATTTTCCTTTTTTGTCGCCACATTCCGGGCATTTTTCACCAGTCTCTTGTGGGCCTTTGAGTTCTGTGCCGTCGAGCATGAGTGCACCTTCGCAATCTGGGTATTTTGAACAAGAGTAAAATTTACCTCCACGAGAAAGTTTGATTATCATACTACTACCACATTTTGGACACTTTATGTTTTCTGGCGCGTCGCCTAAGTTTGTTGCCTTTTCCAATTTTTCTTTTGACTTAACGTCTTTTAAGAATGGCCCGTAAAAATCTTTTAAAGTTTTCTCATATTCTCTTTCGCCACGAGAAATATCGTCGAGTTTGTCTTCCATCTCTGCTGTAAAGCTATCTGAAATATAATTCATGAAATGTTTCTCTAGAAAGTCAGACACGACTTCGCCAACATCAGTGGGGAATAAAGTCTTGCCCTCTTTACGAACATAACCTCGCTCTTCGATGGTTCGCATGATGGCTGCATAAGTCGAAGGGCGACCAATGCCTCTGCTTTCAAGTTCTTTGACGAGTCCAGCTTCACTATATCTGCCTGGCGGTTCGGTAAATTTCTCTTCACTCGATAGATCAAGAAGTTTTAATTTTTCGCCAGCTTTTACAATAGGCAATTCTACGTCGTCTCCGCTAGCATCACTATCTACCTTGAGCCAACCAGGGAAGAGAAGACGAGAACCAACTGCTCCAAATTCTGGCAGGTCTTCATGGCCTTCAATCACTGCTGTGATTTTAGTCTTGAGTAATTTTGCATCTGTCATTTGAGAAGAAACTGCACGCTCCCAGATTAGTTGATACAATCTTTCTTGTTCTTCGTTACCTGCCGTCATATTTTCAATATGGGTCGGACGAATAGCTTCGTGAGCTTCTTGTGCATTTTTAGATTTAGTTTTAAATGTGTGTGCTTCTGCGTATTCTTGGCCATATTTTTTTTGCACGAAAGAAATTATTTGTCCTTGAGCAACTGCAGACAAATTTGTACTGTCGGTACGCATGTATGTGATGTGTCCTTGTTCGTAAAGTTTTTGCGCGATTTGCATTGTACGAGAAGGGGAATATCCCAAACGTGAGCTCGCTGTTTGTTGTAAGGTGGAAGTTGTAAATGGTGCACGAGCTGAACGTTTTTGTTCAGACTCTTTTATTCCTTTTACAATCCAGTTGCCCTTTTTTCCTTCTTCTAATATTTTTTCTACTAGTATGGAATCGCGAGGTTCTTCACTGCATTCTAGATTTAGTTTGTCACCTTTTTGTGTTTCAAATAGCCCGAATAGCCTCCAATACTTTTCTGGGACAAAGGCACGTATCTCACGTTCGCGTTCCATGATGATGCGAAGTGCTGGGGATTGCACACGTCCAGCCGAAAGTCCGTATCTGACTTTTTTCCAGATAAGTCCAGATAGGTCATAACCTACAAGGCGGTCAAGAACGCGACGTGCTTCTTGAGCTTTTCTTAAAGCTGTATCAATTTTTCTTGGATGTTGCAAAGCTTCCTCGACAGCTTCTTTGATGATTTCGTGGAAAGTGACACGCGAGATCGGTGCTTTCACTTTTTTGTCTTCATTTAAAAGTGTTTCAATATGCCAAGCTATGGCTTCTCCTTCACGGTCGGGGTCGGTCGCTAGTAATATTTCAGTTGCTTTTTCTGCTAGACCTTGGAGCTCGTGTACCACTTTTTCTTTGCCTTTTGAGATTTCATAATGAGGCACAAAACCAGCTTCAATGTTTATCGCTTGTTTATTTGATTTTGGTAAATCACGGATGTGTCCCACTGACGCGCGCACAGTAAAAGCGCCTTCCAGATATTTCTCGATCGTCTTTGCTTTCGATGGTGATTCTACGATTAATAACTTCATACTTGTGTTCTTATTGACCAAGTATTACACGAAATATAATTTCAAAGCAAATTTATTTAAATTTATTTGCTAACTTTCTTTACAGTTTTGATGATTCGAGCAGCGACTTTGTATGGGTCTGCGGCAGAGTTTGGACGGCGGTCTTCGAGCCAGCCTTTCCAGCCATTTTCGACAGTGGCAATAGGGATTCGTATTGATGCGCCACGATCTGAAACTCCAAAAGAAAACTGATCTATAGACTGCGTTTCATGCTTGCCAGTCAATCGCATGTGGTTGTCGGCACCATAGACTGCTATGTGTTCTTTGACGACGGGTCCAAAAGCTCGACAGATTTTATCAAATGTTTCTTTTTTGCCAGCTTTGCGCAAAACTCCATTTGAAAAGTTGGCATGCATGCCGGAACCATTCCAGTCGGTTGCTCCGAGAGGTTTGCAATGCCAGTTTATTGCTACTCCGTATTTCTCTCCGATTCTTTCTAGCAAATATCTTGCCATCCATGTTTGGTCGCCGGCATTCTTCGCCCCTTTCGCAAATACTTGGAATTCCCACTGACCAGTCGCGACTTCGGCATTGATGCCTACTATGTTGAGTCCAGCTTCAAGACAAGTGTCCAAATGTTCTTCGATGATGCTTCGGCCGAAGGCATTGTTTGCTCCCACTGAACAATAGTATTGACCTTGTGGTGCAGGGTAACCAGAAGCAGGGAAGCCAAGGGGTTTATTTATTTCTGTATCCCAAAGAAAATATTCTTGTTCAAATCCAAACCAGAAATCGTTGTCATCATCTTCGATCGTAGCTCTGCCATTACTTTCGTGAGGTTTGCCATCGGCTCCCAACACTTCGCACATAACTAAAAAACCACTCTTTCGAGCGGGGTCGGTGCATAGAAACACTGGTTTTAGTAAACAGTCGGAGGAGCCTCCTGGCGCCTGCTGTGTAGATGAGCCATCAAAAGACCACATCGGAACATCTGCTAATTTTCCACTGAAATCTTCTACGATCTTTGTTTTAGAACGTAGACTTTGTGTGGGCTTGTAACCATCCAACCAAATATACTCTAACTTCGATTTAATATTTTTCATGTTTTAAAAATATTAGTTATTAATGCACAGATTGTATCAATAAAAAAACAGTAAAGCAAAAGTTATCCCCATTTTCTAAATTTTATTTTTTCATATCTGTTCATGATACAATTGATCTTGTTTGTGTGGTGGTATTTTTATATTAATTATAAATGGAGAAGTTATTTAAAATTTTCAACAAAGAGTCTGTGAGTATCAATCAGGCTGCAATGCTACTAGGTTTTTTTACTTTACTTTCACAAGTGTTGGCACTTTTTCGTGACCGTGCCATAGCGCATTTCATCGGACCCTCACCATCTCTGGATGCATACTATGCTGCCTTTCGTGTGCCTGATCTTATTTTTATTTGTATTGCTTCACTTGCATCTATCACTGTACTCATACCTTTTATCAGTGCGAAAATGAATGGCGACACTGTCACTAAAGAAGCTCAGAAATACATGAATGACATTTTCACTGTATTTTTTGCTGGCATGGTGGCTGTGTCTCTAATCGCATTTATTTTAATGCCATTTTTTGTGCCATTTATTGCACCAGGATTTTCTCCTTTTTTTCAATCGCAATTAGTTTTGCTTTCACGCATCATGCTGTTCTCTCCTATACTCATGGGCTTGTCGAATCTTTTTGGCACGATCACGCAACTTTTCCGACGTTTTTTCATTTATGCTTTAAGTCCTATCTTTTATAATGTCGGGATTATCTTTGGTGTCGTCGTGTTGTATCCTATTTGTGGCATTATGGGGCTTGCGATAGGGGTTGCAATCGGATCATTTTTACATTTTATAGTCCAGGCCGTCGCTTCAAGTGTTTGTGGCTTTACACCAAAGTTTTCTTCAAAGATTAATTGGAAAGAGATGCGACAAGTGGCTTTGATTTCACTACCTCGCACTTTAGGTTTAGCATTTAATAATATTTCTTTGATTGCCATTATTGCGCTTGCATCTTTCTTAAAAGGTGGCTCGATTTCAATATTTAATTTTGCTTTCAATCTGCAGTCAGTGCCTCTCAATATCGTCGGTATTTCTTACGCGGTTGCGGCTTTCCCAACTCTTGCTAAATCAATTTCGGCTGGTCGTATGGAAGAGTTCCGTACACATCTAAAGTTAGCTGCACGGGCAATTGTCTTTTGGTCCATGCCAACTATTTTTCTTTTTATTGTGGTGCGAGCGCAGATCGTGCGC
This sequence comes from bacterium, assembly GCA_037140115.1. Classification (GTDB taxonomy): domain Bacteria; phylum Patescibacteriota; class Minisyncoccia; order Phycocordibacterales; family UBA9973; genus UBA9973. The sequence continues at coordinate 6,783 of JBAXFB010000014.1, forward strand.
GTGATTCTTGGTTCCGGAAGTTTCTCTTGGGAGAATACCCGTTTAGTTGCAGCGTGTTTAGCAATTTTCTCTGTGTCTGTTCTAGCACAAGGCATGATTACTCTGCTTTCTCGCGCTTACTACGCCAAAGGGGACACCAAGCGCCCTTTGATTGTAAATTTCTTATGTTCAGTGCTTATCATAGTTTTGTCTTTCGTGTTTCTTCGACTTTTTGAAAATGTTTTAGTGTTCCGCTACTTTATAGAATCTTTACTCAAAGTTGGTGACATTCCCGGCACCGAAGTTTTGATGCTTCCACTTGCGTATTCGATTGGTACTATTTTAAACGCGATAGTTCACTGGTATTTTGTACGTAAAGATTTCATGCAAGGGGAGTCGTTCATTACGAAAACATTTTTCCAAAGTCTCGGTGCTTCTTTTTTTCTGGGGATTGTCGCTTATCTTGGTTTAAATATCTTTTCGCCAATATTCGGGACGGTTACGCTCATGGGTGTATTCTTGCAAGGCTTTATTTCAGGCATGCTGGGCATAGGAGCCGCGGTATTAGTGCTCTATCTACTCAAAAATGAAGAATTAGATTATGTAACTAAAGCTTTAAAAAGTAAATTTTGGCGTACTAAAGTCATCACCTCTCCCCAAGAAGGGCTTTAATATAAAGCTTTTTCGTGTTATAGTGCCTCTATGCATTTCGGAAGAATAATTTACTATTACTGGCAACAAGTCAGAAAATACAAATGGTCTTTTTATTTAACATTCGCTACTTATGGTGCGGGGGTTATTATTGCTAGTATCATTAACCCGTTTTTGTATAAACAAATCATTGATTTGATTGCTGGAGCAACTCCCAGTGCTTCTTTAAGTGTGAAGTTATTTCAATATGTTTTTTTAGTTTCACTTGCTGTCATAACTTACATTAGCTTGTTTAGAGCTGGAGATTTTTTGTCTAGTTATTTTCAATCCAATGTGATGAGAGAAATACACAATGAGACTTTTGGAAGGCTAATGAACCACTCTTATAAATTTTTCTCCAATAATTTCTCTGGTAGTCTTGTTTCTAAGGCGAAAAGATTTGCTTCCTCTTTTGAAAGGATTTCGGACATCACGATTTATCATTTTTGGTTCACTGTTGTCCATTTGTCTGGTGTTCTTGTTATTTTGTTCTTACAAGCTCAACTTCTTGGTTTTTTGTTTTTAGGTTGGACTATGATATACATCATTATAACTGGATTATTTATCCGCAGAAAAGTAGAGTATGACTTGCTTGAATCAGCTGCAGATTCAAAAGTCACTGGTCGTTTTGCGGACGCATTTACTAATATTTTAAATATCAAGATTTTCTCGAGTAGAGAAAAAGAACATGATTCTTTTAAAAATGTAACTTTTGACGAATATAAGAAGCGCATCAAGGCTTGGAATTTTGGTAATTTCCAAAATATGATACAGGGTTTTTTAATGGCAATACTACAGATAGTAATTTTGTATACGATGGTGAAGTTGTGGCTGCAGGGTTCTATTACTACGGGAATGGTCGTTCTCGTGCAGATTTATATGTTTGCTGCGTTGGATCATTTGTGGGATCTTGGTAAATCTCTGGTTAATTTATTTAAAGCTATAGCTGAAGCGAAAGAAATGGTGGATATTTTTGAAGAAAAGCCAGATATTGAAGATATCGCAAATCCAGAAAAATGCATGATTTCAAAGGGTGATGTAGATTTTAAAGATGTAAATTTTGAGTATGTAAAAGGCTATCCTGTGTTTACAGAATTTAATTTTAATATTAAATCAGGAGAGAAGGTTGGACTCGTTGGACATTCTGGGTCTGGAAAGTCCACGATAGTAAAAATTCTTTTACGTTTCGCAGATGTGCAAGGTGGCGCGATTTTAATAGACGGACAAAATATTACAAAAATAAAGCAGGAAGATCTGAGACAAAACATTTCATACGTTCCTCAAGAGCCGATTTTGTTCCACAGGAGTATTCGTGAAAACATAGGTTATGCTAAAAAAGATGCTACTGAAGATGAAATAATTGAAGCTGCTAAAAAGGCCCACGCACATGAATTTGTTTCCAAATTGCCTCATGGTTATGATACACTCGTCGGTGAGCGAGGGGTAAAGCTTTCTGGCGGTGAACGACAGCGCATAGCCATAGCACGCGCAATGCTCAAAGATTCACCTGTGCTTATGCTCGACGAAGCCACAAGCTCACTCGATAGTATCAGTGAGTCATATATTCAAGAAGCATTTGCGGAGTTGATGAAAGGTAAGACTACGGTCGTCATCGCACACAGGCTTTCGACAGTGCAGCAGATGGATAGAATAGTCGTGTTGGATAAAGGGCAGATCGTCGAAGAGGGAACTCATAAAGAGCTTTTGGAAAAGAACGGTCAGTATGCAGACTTGTGGAATCATCAGACTGGCGGATTTTTGGAAGAATAAATATATGAATTTAAAAAACATAAGAAATTTTAGTATCATAGCCCACATCGACCATGGCAAAAGCACCTTGGCTGATAGAATGCTTGAAATCACACACACAGTCGAAGCACGCAAAATGCGTGACCAAGTGCTCGACTCGATGGAGCTTGAGCGTGAGCGTGGAATCACGATCAAAATGCAGCCCGTTAGAATGGAGTATACAAATAAAGGGGAAAATTTTGTTTTAAATCTTATTGATACCCCAGGGCACGTGGACTTTTCTTACGAAGTCTCACGGGCTTTGAAAGCTGTCGAGGGGTCTATTTTGCTTGTGGATTCTACGCAAGGTGTGCAGGCACAGACTCTCACCACGCTTGCTATGGCTCGTTCTGGGGGGCTAAAGATAATTCCTGTGCTTTCGAAAATAGATTCTCCGCTCGCACGCATTGAAGAAGTAAAAGAAGAAGTGGTAAAGCTTTTGGATTGTGATCCAGAAGAGATATTGCAAGTCTCTGGACGTACAGGCGAAGGGGTAGAAAATCTTTTACAAGAAATAATCAAACGTGTGCCTGAGCCGACAGAAGAACTTCCTGGAGAAAATAATCTTCGTGCACTTGTTTTTGATTTTAAATATTCAAACCATAAAGGTGTCATCGTGTTCATACGATTGCTCGATGGTAAGGTGAAGCGTGGAGATAGTCTAACTTTTGCCGTCTCAGGAGAAAAGTTTACCGCTCTTGAGGTTGGAACTTTTTCACCAGAAGAAACTCCGCGAGAATTTCTCTCTGCTGGGGACACTGGATATATCGTCACAGGTATAAAGAAGCCGGGTATCGCATCTGTCGGAGACACTATCACCAAGTCGAATAATCCACTCCCAGCACTTCCTGGTTATATGCAGCCAATGCCGGTGGTGTGGGCCTCTGTTTTTCCAGAAGATGCTGATGATTTTGCTGTGCTTAAGCTTGCACTTGGTAAATTGAAACTTTCTGACTCCTCTTTCTCATACGAAGAAGAATCTTCTGGTTCTCTCGGTCGTGGATTTCGATGCGGTTTTCTTGGTATGTTACACCTTGAAATCATTACAGAAAGATTAAAGCGAGAATTTAATTTAAATTTAGTGATTACGACCCCTTCCATTATCTATGAAGTAGTGCACAACAGCGGCAAAAGAGAAAAAATTTATTCTCCATATTTTTTCCCAGATGACGGAGAAATAAAAACCATTTATGAGCCCTGGGTCGCTGTGAAAATAATTTCGCCGGTTGAGTATTTGGGAAATATTATGCAGATATTGTTTGACCATGAAGCTGAAGTCGGGGAGACGGAGAATTTCGGCGATAATAGGTCTTCTATTTCAGTCAAAATGCCTTTGCGCGAGCTTATGCGTAATTTCTTTGATGAACTTAAAAGCACATCTTCTGGTTATGGATCTATTTCTTATGAGATAGCTGAAATGCGCGAAGCCAATGTCACTCGCCTCGATATATTGGTTGCGGATGAAGTTGTGCCAGCTTTTTCAAAAGTGATTTCAAAAAAAAGAGCTGAAGAAGAAGCTGAAGATTCTGTGCTGAAGCTAGAAAGTCTACTACCAAGACAAATGTTTACTTTGAAAATCCAAGGCAAGGCGCTCGGACGTATTATTTCTTCACGAACCCTTTCTGGCATGAAAAAAGATGTGACTGCACACATGTACGGAGGTGATATCACTCGCAAAATGAAACTTCGCGAAAAGCAGAAAAAGGGTAAGAAAAGAATGAAAGAACACGGACAGGTGAACATTCCTCAAGATGTGTTCTTGAAGATGATGCGTAGCGGAGGAAACTAGATAGAGTCTAAGGCTCTATCTGTAAATCTACTGAGGTCTGAAAATAGGAGAGTAGAGCAGGATCATACTTATGATGATAAATACGCAAAGTATGGACCAAGCTATTTGTATTTTCTTTTGGTGTTTTTTATTGAAAAGCATATAATGATTCTATCATAGTATGAGAAATTTTCAACAAAAAAGGGGATGGCGTAATATTGTTCGCTCAAGACCAGTTTTATTTATTCTTGGCCTTTTGGTGTTATTTTTCGCTTTCGGAGTGGTGGGATTTTATCGTAAGACACAAATAACAGAAGAAAATAAACGCCTTGCCGAGAGTAAATTGGTGGAATTACAAAAACAAAAGGAAAAGTTATCTTCAGACATTGCAAAATTGCAAACCACTGAAGGCACCGAGGAGACCATTCGCGAAAAATTTGGATTGGCTAAAGAGGGTGAAGGGGTTATTGTGGTGGTGGACGATAAAACAACAAAAGAAGTTCCAAAAACTTCTCCAGGTTTTTTTTCTTGGCTCTTCTTCTGGAAAAATTGGTTTAAATAAAAGCGGGATTAGTTTAGTGGTAAAATGAGTCCTTCCCAAGGATTAGATGCGAGTTCGATTCTCGCATCCCGCACAGAGGTGTGATATAATAGTTTTAATTAAAAGTTAAATAATATAAATTATATGAAAAACGTAACAATTTATTCAACCCCATCTTGTCATTTCTGCCACATGGCAAAAGATTTTTTTAAGGAGAAAAACATCGCTTATACAGAGTTTGATGTAGCTAGTAATCCAGAAAAAAGAGCTGAATTAGTAGCTAAAAGCGGCCAAATGGGAGTGCCAGTTATCCTTATAGACAACGACATGGTAATCGGCTTCAATAAGCCAAAGGTTGTAGCATTGCTTGGACTTTAATCTATCTCTAATATACTATTGTCATTAGTAGGTCCTCGTAGTTCAATGGATAGAACAGTTCCGTCCTAAGGAATAGATGCACGTTCGA
>JBAXFB010000015.1:0-11803 GCA_037140115.1 bacterium
CATTCGGAGAGAAAAGAGAAACTGAGTCTGTTCTAATTGAGACCGTCGGGCGGGTGATTTCATATATAGTTATTTTAACACACATTGTAAAGATAAAAAATTGGGAGTATAATGAAACCATGCAAAAAATATCAACACGAATTTTTATTTATTCATCTATCGTTTTTGGAATTATCGGCATTTTGGTCGTCATCACTGGTTCTGGACCAGATGCGCCGGATTCGAACATAAATCAAATATTAATTAGGCTTTTGTTCGCAACTGTCTTTATTATACTCCCCTCATTTGCACTCAGTGTTGCGAGTAAGTACCTAAATGATAAGTCTTAAGACTCAGCAATATTTTGTCTTAAAGTAGTTCTCGCTTCTCCCACACCCAACCATTGAAAATGGTACAATCATCGCATGAAAAAAATAATAAATATTTTTCTAATAGCTTTTGTTTTAAATCTACTTTGGGAAAATCTACATTCATTTTTGTATAGTAATTATATGGGTGGTAAGATCACAGAATTCATCCTCGTAAAAGCATCGCTATTTGATGCTTTATTAATAACTTTGATTATATTACCATTTTTGTTTTTCAATGTTCTTAAAAATAAAAGTTGGTTAATTGTTATTATTGGAATAATCATTGCTATATTTTACGAATGGTACGGATTAGGCACAAATCGCTGGATGTATAATTCTTTAATGCCGATTATGCCGATTATTAAAGTTGGGCTTACTCCCACACTCCAGCTTGGCATATTGGGTTATATTTCTTATAAACTTACAAAAAATGAATCAGCGGATAATTGAAATTTTTTTTGCAAAATGTCTCCCTAGACAGCATCCTGTGTTATAATTTCTCTATGCGAAAAATAATCACAACAACATTCGTAACTTTGGACGGCGTTATGCAAGCTCCAGGTGGGCAAAAGGAAGACACAGCAGGTGGATTTGAATATGGTGGCTGGCAGATGTCTTTCCCGATGGACGAAAAGCTGCTCGCTATTTTAGGCGGGTTCTTCAATATCCCCTTCGAACTTCTCTTGGGAAAAATTACCTATGATATTTTTGCAGGATATTGGCCCACTGCAAAAACTGACACAGAGGTTGCTGTCCCATTCAACAAGACAAGAAAATATGTCGTGTCACACAAATCTTTTGAACCTGCATGGAATAATTCAGTATGTATCACTGGCGACCTGCCGGCCGGCAAGGCAAGCGTTGCAGCACAAATCCAAAAATTAAAAGAACAAGATGGTCCAGATTTGTGGGTCTGGGGCAGCGGAAATCTAATTCAGACATTACTCGAGCACAACCTAATCGATCGAATGCATTTGTGGATACACCCCATGACGATAGGTAAAGGCAAGCGTCTTTTTGCAGAAGGCACTCAGGCAGAAAACTTCAAACTCGTTGATTCCAAAATTGGCACGAACGGTGTTATCTTTGCCACTTACGAACCCACATACCCAATCAAAACAAGCTTGTAATTAATAGTGCCTCCGAACGGCATAACTGCATGGTCGCTTTATAAAAAGTAACTAAGATAAAAATTATGGCAGACGACAAATGTCCAAATTGTAATCATGGCAAGCATGAAGGAAAGAAATGCGACACATGTGCTTGTACAAAAAGCTAATCATTTAGCTTCCAACAAAGCCCCCAATTGGGGGCTTTGTTGTTTTTACATTAACCTAGGACAAAGTAGTATAATCAATCTATGCATTTTACTTACATCCTCGAATGTGCTGACACAAGCCTATACGTCGGCTCTACAAACAACCTAGAGAAAAGGCTTCACCAACACAACCACGCAAAATCCGGAGCGCATTATACGAAAATCAGACGGCCTGTCGTTCTAAAATACTCTGAAAAATTCAAAACATTTGGAGAAGCGCGCAAGCGCGAAGCTGAAATAAAAAGATGGACACGGGAACAAAAATTAGAATTAATTAAAAAAGCATGATCAAAAAAGCAACCTCAAACGGCACAGTTCACACACTTCCAGAAGATTTTAAAAAGGAAATTATTTCTAATCCAAAAATACATGCATTGTGGGAAGATATTACTCCTCTCGCACGAAACGAATGGATTTGTTGGGTTACCTCCGGCAAAAAATCCGAGACGCGTACTATTCGTATTAAGAAAGCCCTCTCGAAGCTAAATGGTGGAATGCGTCGGCCTTGTTGCTGGGCGGGATGCCCCCACCGTTGAAAAAAGTCAGTATTTTGTGTAGGATACGGTATGTACGATGAAAAACAAAAACAACACTTGTCCAGTACATAAAACCGCTCACCTACTATCCGACATGTGGACCATGCTTATTTTTCGTCAGTTGCTCGTGACACCAGCTGGGTTCTGTGAACTCGAACGTAGTCTCGAAGGCATTTCACCACGCACACTTACGCTCAAACTCAAGAAGCTTGAGGCAGAAAAATTAATCAAAAAGGCAAAAGATAGCATATACGAACTTACCAAAAAAGGTAAAGGTCTAGAGATGGTCATCGATGCAATGCGTAACTACGGCAAAAAGTATCTAGAAAGCTAATGAATATCAAACACACAAAAGAACCCAAAGACGCCGCAGATTTTATTTTTAAATCTATTTCAAACCAACTAAAACTAGGCAAGAGTGTCTTGTTTTTTGTAACTGGAGGCTCAGCGATTGCCGTTGCAGTGGAAGTTTCAAAACTTCTGAAAGAAACTCCGCAAGAAAAACTCACTGTCACGCTAACAGATGATAGGTATGGCCCAGTCGGACACAAGGATTCAAACTGGCAACAATTAATAGAACAAGGTTTTAGCATGCCGGAAGCTAAACTAATCCCCATTTTGACTGATGACGATTTCGAAACTACAGTTGAAAAATTCAATGAGAATTTAGCCTACGAATTCAATGTGGCAGAATATACGATAGGACTATTTGGAGTAGGTCTAGATGGACACACGTGTGGGATTATACCCGGCAGCATCGCAGTAAAGTCTCCCGACCTTGCTTGTGGCCACCACACAGAGACATTTTCAAGAATTACTATCACCCCACAACTTATAAAAGAATTCGATGAAGCTGTGGTGTTCATGCAAGGTGAACAGAAATGGAAATTAGCAGAAGACTTGCATAAAAAGATAGACATAATAAAAATGCCAGTTCAAATATTAAAAAAAGTTCCATTGTTAACCATCTTTACAGATTATGAAAATAAATAAAAAAGAGGGTGGGATAAAAATTGCAGTCATTGGCTTGGGCAAAATGGGTTCTCAAATAGCGCACAAGCTTCACGAAGACGCATACACTGTCATCGCTCATGACAGAAGTGTCGAAGCTGTGGACAAGATGAAAGGCTTAGGACTCACACCTGCTTATTCTAAAGCAGAAGTCATCAATGCCTTTGGTAGTGAGCAAGTTATTCTCTGGCTGATGATCCCCTCTCAAACTGTAGATGAAGAATTAGATATTTGGTTAAAATTAATTCCAAAAGGTAGCATAGTTATCGATGGAGGCAATTCTGATTTCAGACTCACACAAAAAAGAGCTGAAAAAACATCCAAACTAGGGATAGGATATTTAGATGTCGGCACAAGTGGTGGCATCTGGGGCTACCAAAATGGATTCTCGATGATGGTTGGGGGTGACAAAATTGCTTTTGAGAAAATAGAACCAGTTTTAAAAACATTATCACTACCTGAAGGTGCATATCACCACTTCGGAAACGCTGGCGCAGGTCATTTCGTAAAAATGACACACAATGCGATAGAGTACGGCATGATGCAATCTCTTGCAGAAGGCTATAGGCTACTCAAAGAAGGCCCATATAAAGATCTAGACTTGAGCGAAGCCGGAGACGTCTGGCAACACAGGAGCGTCATCACATCTTGGCTAAACGAACTCACACGTGACGCACTCAAAGAAAACCCTCAACTCACAGGTATCGAAGGCACTGTTGCCGAAAGTGGTGAAGCTCGTTGGGCGCTCGAAGTCGCCAAAAGTATGAACATAGAAACCCCAGCCATTCAAGCTGCTTTTGATGTAAGGTTAGCATCCCAAAAAGGCAAAATAAATTTCGCCACCAAACTCCTAGCCGCAATGCGAAACAAATTTGGAGGACACAACATAAATCAAAAATAATGATGCCAAAAACTCCGACAATTTTAATTATCTTTGGGGCTTCCGGCGATCTCGCACATAGGCACCTACTGCCAGCATTAGAGCAGCTCAAGAATAAAAACCTACTTCCGGATAAATTCGAGCTCGTAGGTGTAAGCCGCAAGGAATACGGAAATGAATACGAAAAGCTAAATGATAACCTGCTCAAAATTGAAGAAAGGTTTGGGGTTGCAACTCAAAGAATATTCTATTTAGCTGTACCTACAAAAGCGTGTCCGGCAATTGTAGAACTTATAGGGGGGTCAAACTTAAAAACCAGCCAAACAAAAATCTTGCTTGAAAAGCCTTTTGGCTTCAACTTAAAAAGCGCTACAGAACTAGTAGCGCATGTAAATAAATATTTTACTGAAGATGAAGTGTACCGTGTGGATCATTATATGTTAAAAGAAGGGACACAAGAAATGCTCACCTCCAGACGCGAAAACCCGCTTTTCAAAGATAAATGGAATAAAAATTTTATTGAAAGTGTGGAAATTATATCTAGTGAGGCTATCGGCATAGAAGGACGCGTAGATTTTTACGAACAGACTGGGGCATTGGTTGATTTTTTGCAGAATCATCTACTCGAAATGGCAGGCCTTACGCTTATGGAATTGCCAAAAAATTCGAGAGATATTCCAGCTGCTCGTTTAAAAGCACTCAAAAATTTAAACATAGTCTGCGACATCACCAAAAGTGAATGTGTCAAACGTGCCCAATATGAAAGCTATCGCGAAGAAGTAAACAATCCACAAAGCATGACTGAGACTTTTGTATCAGTGAACTTACGTTCTAGCGACCCACGATGGACCGGTGTTCCGATAATACTCACCACCGGCAAAGCGCTCAAGGAAAAATTTACAAAAATAAATATACACTTAAAAGACAAAAGTGTATACAATCTTTTTGGCAAAAACAGCAACTCGTACGAAAAAGTCTTGCTAAATGCAATAAATTCTGACCGTACATTTTTTAGCGGAAGCGAAGAAATCCTAGAAACTTGGAGAATTCTGGACGAGATTCAACAAACATGGAAAAATAACCACGACGACCTTATCATTTACAAAAAAGGCATCAGTGTAGAAGAAGTTTAAATTCCCCTAAACATAAAAATATAGAGTATAATAAAGCAATGAATATAACAAAAAAAATATACTTAACACTGATAATATTAATTTTACTTGCTTCTGCAAGCATGTTCTTTCTTTCAAAACAACAACCAAGTGTTGAAGTGGTAAATCCTCCCACAACGACCCCAACTACCAAAAACTTCACTGAACACAATGGCGCTTTTTCTTTTGATTATAATCCTCTATTTACTGTAACACCCGGAAATGATCTGCCGAGTAATGACTGGAAATTTAATTTAGATTTTTCACAAAAAGGTACACTTTTTGCTACTGTACTCACACCTAGAGATTACATGCCTAAGACTAATTTCAGTGAAGCAAAATTAACAATCGGTAAATCAAGCGAAGCTACAGCTATAAAAAGTTGTCTCGCTGAAAATGAAGCCACAGTTGGTAAACCTGAAGCGACCAAAGTTAGCGGATACCCTGTGATGAAATTTATGCTTAATGACGCAGCAGCTGGCAACTACTACGACACCACGAGCTATCGGGGAATAATAGGTGGCGATTGTTATGCAATTGAGTACACGATCCACTCTACCAACATCGGCAATTATTCTCCAGACCAAGGCATTAAAGAATTTGATAAAACAAAAATCGTAAACGAACTTGAATCGATAGTAAAAAGCTTGAGATTGATTGTAGCAAGCAATTAAAATAGAATTTTAACACTCCCAAAATCGTAGGATCTGTAAAATTTCGGACTTGATGCCTCTCTGGATAAGTGAGACGGCCAGTTTCGGTACGTCTTCCCTCTTGTCGAACAAAAGCGCACCGTTAAATCTATACTCATTGCCTTTTTTAGAGAGAGAAACTATGACGAGAGTTTTGTCCTTGCCTTTGTTGATCGATAGGACATTTTTAACAAATTCTTCCTGAGAACCTCGGAAGGTGGCCGTAAAGCTCACCATAGATTTGGTGATTAATTTGTTTTTGGTCAAGAAAATATACGCTGTCATGCCTGTGGTTCTGAAATTGCTGTCGATAATGTAAAATTTACCTTCAGCAGTGAGTAAAACGTCGAGCCCGCCGACTCCGTGCCAGCCCATCTTTTGAATCTTTGGCAGAATTTCTTTAGTTATAAACTTTTTTATTTTTTCTGTCTTTCTATTTTTTTCTTTAAAGATAAAGCCGCCCAAAAATTCTCCGTCGGCAGCTGTGACTTGGTGGTTATAGCCGATGATGTGGGGCGATTTCTTTTTGTCAGCTGGTATACCAAACTGAAAACCAAAATTGTGGACATATGAAACATATTCCTCAATGAACATAGTTCCTGCTCTTTTTCTAAAATCTTTTTTGGCTTTTTTAACATCTACCTGAGAGAGACATATTCTGATTCCTTCACCTGAACTCGAAGCAGATATTTTCACAACGCACGGTGTTGGGATTTTCTCTGTGGAAACGAAAAAGTCCTGGCCATTTCGAAATTCTCCGTATCTTTTCGGTAAAAATTGCGGGTCGACATATTGATTAAGATTTTTCTTATCATTCAGCCAAACCGAGAGCTTCGGATCGATCTGGTACTCGTTTACCAGACGGTCATCGAGGATAGGCTGCGCCATTATTAGATTTCGAGCAGAAGTTAGTTTGACTAGGGCTTCCGTGATAAGTTCGTTTTTCTTTAATTCTGGAGTTCTTTCATTGATCGAAGGAGGCAAAACTATTATTTGTTTTTTTTGTATAAAAGAGATATCAGAATTTTTTCGAAGTAAATCTAGTGAATTATGTCGGACGATACTGTTGTACACCACCACCTTTACCTGATCTCCGGCACAGGCAAGAAGCCGAGCAGAGATGAGCTCGTCGGCCACAGGATCACCGGCATTATAGAAAAAAATAGTATCTCCCAAAGGATAAGAATAGAAATATTCAGTGTTCTTGGGTAAGTAATCAGATAAACTAATCATAAACTGCCCAACCATGGGCAGACTTTAATATTACCTTATTTTGGTCAAAAAATCAACCTAAAAGGTCTATAGACTACTTTTCACCCTTAGAAATACAGGCTTTTATGAAAGCAGTGAAAAGAGGGTGTGGATAAAGTGGTCGAGATTTTAATTCTGGGTGGAATTGAGTACCAAGGAAGAATGGATGCTCTTTTTTAGGTAATTCTGCGATTTCCATCAATCTGCCGTCTGGAGATGTCCCAGAAAAAACTAATCCAGCCTTTTCGAGATGCTCAATGTACTCTGGGTTCACCTCATATCGATGCCGATGACGTTCAGAAATCTGTAGTAGCCCATCCTCCTTCGCTAAAGCTACGGCGGACAAGTAAGCTGTCTCTGCGATGCTCCCCTTTTTCAAATTAGCAGGATATGCACCCAAACGCATGGTCGCACCAAAATTCTTATCTTTAAGATTCTTTTTTTGTTCGGGCATAATGTCTACTACTGGGAACGGAGTCTTTGGATTGATTTCTGTGGTATTCGCATCTTTCATGCCTGCCACATTGCGTGCAAATTCAGTCACAGCGAGTTGCATACCATAACACAAACCAAAATATGGAATTTTATTCTCGCGACAATATTTGATAACTGAGATTTTACCTTCTATGCCGCGACTTCCAAAACCTCCTGGCACAATGATGCCGTCAAATTGATCTAAATCTTTTAAAGACTTTGGGTCCTTCTCAAATTGCTCAGAATTCAGCCACTCAATCTCAGCCTTGTGGCCACTTGCAGCCGCTGCATGTTTGACTGCCTCAATCACAGAAATATATGAATCTTCTAGTACGAACTCTCCAGTGCCGAAATATTTACCCACAATCCCAACTTTCACTACATTAGTTGCACTTTGCATTTTACTTACCATCTGTTCCCATTCCTTCATATCTCGAGTACGTGACGACATCTTGAGCTTCTTCAAAATACGATCACCGAGTCCGTCTTTTTCAAAATTTACTGGAATTTCATAAATGTTGTTTACATTCGGAGCAGAGATGACATCTCCTTTTTCAAGACTACACATGAATTCAATTTTCTCCTTACGCTTGTCGTCTAGCGGTATGTGTGCGCGCGCGAGGATGATGTCTGGGTTGAGGCCTACAGCGTTCAAGCTACGCACAGCGTGCTGAGTCGGCTTTGTCTTTAGTTCGTTGCCACCAGCTCCAAGTGCAGGCACATAACTAACCAACACTAAAACAACATCACTTGGATGTTTGATTTTTAGCATACGCACAGCTTCGAGAAATAAAATGTTTTCGTATTCTCCGACAGTACCACCTATCTCAGTGATTGCCACTTTCGCTTTAGCTTTGCTTGCAGCCTTGTTGATACGTTCGATGATCTCAAGAGGAATACGAGGCACCACTTCCACCTGCCTACCACCAAATTCGAGATTGCGCTCCTTTTGAATAACAGAAAGATACACACTGCCCGTCGTCATATAATTCGTTCGAGTCAGATCACGATTAAGAAAACGTTCGTAATTTCCCATGTCCTGATCACACTCAGTGCCATCGTCCAGCACGAAACACTCACCGTGTTCGGTGGGGCTCATAGTGCCTGCATCAACGTTCACATATGGATCGATCTTGAGTGCTGTGACCTCTATACCCCGAGATTGGAGGATTCTACCGATCGAAGCAGAAGCGACACCTTTACCAACGCCAGACATCACTCCTCCAACTACGAAAATATACTTTGTTTGTTTTGCTTTCATACTTTATAACTTTATGAACTTTATAACTTTCAACTACTTATTAAGATATTTTCTAACTGCTAAGAAACTTGAAATCACACCAAAGAGTATACCTGATATTAAAATAATTGCAAAAATCTGCAAAAAATTAGACATGTAGTAATCGTACAAATTTATCGATAGAAAATTAGTCATATTCCGTCCAAACCAAATGGTGATAGGCACAAAAATTAGCAAGGTGATGAATGTGGAAAGCAAGCCATAAATCGCACCTTCTATCATAAACGGTCCACGTACGCGCATTTTAGAAGCTCCCACTAAGCGCATTACACCTATCTCCTCTCTGGCTATAAAGATGGTAAGGCGAATAGTAGTAAAAGTGATAATTAAAGAAAGAATGATCAAAATAATCGTCACTAGAAAAGATAATTTCTGAGCGCCAGAGATTATGATGTTGAGTCTATCGATAACTAGCTTGTTGTAAGAAGCATGGTTAATAATATTAGCAGAACCAAGAGCGAGCGCACTATCTGATTTTAAGAAATTAGCAATAGTGCCATACTGTGAGATCTGTTTAGTCTTTACATTGAGGGTCGCGGGGAGTGGATTTACCCCAATCTCATCTAATGCTGCGATTGTGGCATAGTCGTTCGCATGACGTAAGCGGAAATTCTTGTTGGCCTCATCGGCTGTGGTGTAGGAAACATCTTGAACTTCAGGCAATTTCTCTAAAGTTTTCTTCAAAGCTAAAATCTTGTCTTCTCCCACATCAACGTTGAAATAAATAGTGACATCTACTTTGTCTTTAATAGTATTCAATGAAAAATATAAAACTGCCTGCAAGAGGATAATCGCCGTGATGACAGACAAGGTGATGGTAACGATTAGCACCGCCGCAAAAGACACCAACCCACCTCGTTTGAAATTGATAAACCCTGCTTTGATAATTCTTTTAAATTCTGTCATGAAATTATATATATTATAAACTACTTATGATGTTTTGTATCTCGAATAACTTTACCATTTTCCATAGTGATCACTCTTTTCGCGACGGATTCTACGACTCCATGATTGTGAGTTGCTAGAATGATAGTAGTGCCGAGATCATTTATCTTCTTTAAAATCTGCACAATCTCGTGTGTGTTGACTGGATCAAGGTTACCCGTCGGCTCATCTGCAATAATAAGCTCTGGTTGGTTGATGATGGCACGAGCTATCGCGAGCCTTTGTTGTTCACCACCAGAAAGCTGGTCTGGAAAATGATTCAGCCGATTGCTCAAGTCTACCAATTCCAAAACATGTGGCACATCGGAAGCTATCTCCTCATCGGTCTTACCCACTGCCTCCATGGCGAAAGCGATATTTTCATAAGCAGTCTTATTTGGCAATAATTTAAAATCTTGAAACACAACTCCGATGCGTCGTCGTAATTTAGTTAATTCTTTACTCTTTAATTTATGTATATCAACGGATTCAAAAAATACTGACCCAAGCGAAGGGGAATCTTCCGCTAAAATCATCTTTGTTAGAGTAGTTTTCCCTGCTCCAGAGTGCCCAATAATAGATACAAACTCGCCAGCTGTAATGGTGATAGTAATATCATCTAAGGCAAGTCCGTCTTTGTAAGCTTTTGTAACGTTGTTAAAGTAAATCACCTATCTATTATAGCATGAAGGCAATTTATTTCTCCATAGATTTACCCCAATCAAATTCTTTATGTCGATTTTTGGGAGTAATACCAGCAACAAGTTTTTCTAATGTGTACTTTGAATGAGTTGAGCTAATAACTAGGGAATCTCCTAATTGTTTAAAATAAACAGGAGTACCTTTTTTCCATTTGAGATTTTCGGCAAATATTTTCGGTATTCTAACCGCCAAACTATTGCCCCACTTTTGTATCTTGGTTGTCATATTGTAAGTATATACAATGTATCTACATTGTCAAGAGTGGTCAACCTGGCAGGTTGACCACTTATAAATTCTTTTCTGCCTGTATAAATATCTCTATGTCCCCATCCAAAACTGCATCAACATTTGAAGTCTCGACATCAGTCCGATGATCTTTGACCATTTTATATGGATGAAGTACATACGAACGAATTTGATTCCCCCACTCTATCTCGGTGTTTTTTAATTTCATACTGTCTTCGTATGATTTCTTTTGCTCTTCGGCTTTTTTGAAAATTTTTGCTCGGAGAATACTCATCGCCTGCTCACGATTTTGTTCTTGGGAACGTTCACCTGACGCATGCACCGCGAGCCCAGTAGGAATGTGAACAATGCGAACAGCTGTTTCTCTCTTATTTACATTTTGTCCTCCGGGACCGCTAGACTTCGCAAATTCTATTTTTAAATCGGCTTCTGGAATCACAATGTCCCGCTCTTCGAGTTTCGAAAACTTCGGCAAAACTTCCACCAAAGAAAAAGATGTATGCCTTAACTTTTTTGCATTGAACGGAGAAATGCGCACCAAACGATGCACACCAGATTCATTTTTTAAATTTCCATAAGCGCCAGAACCTTTCACTTCCACAGACACGTTACGATAACCATTATGATCATTCTTACTTTCATGAACGAAAGAAATGCCCCAACCTTTTTTGTCGATATATTTCATATACATAGACAAAAGCATCGCAGAAAAATCTTCAGCGTCATCACCGCCAGCACCGGAAATGATAGTCAGAATTGCATTCCCCTTGTCGTATTTCCCGAAACCTTCTCTTTTATTTTTAAGCTCTTGTATCTCTTTTAAAATACTTTGCGCTTTATTTTTGTCATTCCAAAAATCTGCACCTGCCATGGCGTTTTCGATTTCTGTAATACGTAGATTGATTTCGTCTGAATTCATTTGAGCCATTGTCGGGAATCGAACCCGAGACCTCATTCTTACCATGAAT
>JBAXFB010000016.1:0-11262 GCA_037140115.1 bacterium
TTTTTCCTCATAAATACAGGATACCTTACCCTTCGTATTTAAAGGTGGGGGGAAGCTTCTTGCGTGCCTGTTTAGACAGGACGGTAAAGAGGACAAAATGAAAGAGAAAGTTCTCATGAAAAAAATTGAAGCGATAATAAAGCCCTTCACGCTGGGAGAGGTTAAGGATGCTCTTCAGGAGGTGGGCATTGAAGGCATGACCGTCAGTGAGGTCAAAGGTTGCGGCCGTCCACCTCGTGTTGCACGCGTGGATAGTGAATACACTGCACCTGATTTGTTGCCGAGGATCAAATTGGAACTTGTGGTGGCGGATCTAAAACTCGCCGAAGCCATCAAGGCTATCATTAGCAAAGCCAAAACTGGCAAGCTTGGTGATGGAAAGATCTTCGTTTCAGCCGTAGACGAAGCTATTCGGATCCGTACGGGGGAGATGGGAGACGCTGCCGTATAGGTAGCGAGATCAATCAGGCCGGGCGCACTCAGGTGCGCCCGGCCTGACTTTTTTATATATAATTATTTTCTACCAATTTTGACTTAAGCTACCCCAAAAGGTATACTTTTTTTACACAGATGCTAGAAGAAACCAAAAATATTAAAAGTGACGCAGCGCTCCGTGAAGAGGCAGTTTTGCAGTTTTGGAAAGAGAATAAGATCTTCCAAAAATCTCTAGAAAAGAATTCACCAAAAGGGGAGTTTGTATTTTTCGATGGTCCACCGACTGCAAATGGCAAGCCGGGCACACACCACTTGACTCCTGGATCTTTCAAAGATGTTATCCCAAGGTACAAGACTATGCAGGGTTTTCATGTACGCCGAAAGCGTGGTTGGGATACGCATGGACTTCCTGTGGAATTACAAGTAGAGAAAAAGCTTGGTCTAAATTCTAAAAAAGCCATCGAAGAATATGGAGTTGCAAAATTCAATGACGAATGTAAAAAAAGTGTTTGGGAATATTTAGACGTTTGGATAAAATTCACCGAACGTATTGGCTTCTGGGTAGATCAAGACGATCCATATGTGACTTATCACAACGATTACATCGAGTCTGTTTGGAATGTTTTGAAAAATGTAAATGAAAAGAAATTGCTCTACAAAGATTATCGAGTGGTGCCATGGTGTCCACGTTGCGGCACTGCTCTTTCTAGTCACGAGCTTGCACAAGGATATGAAGACGTAAAAGATCTTTCAGTTTATGCCAAATTTAAAATAATAGGATTCCCGGATGCATATTTTCTCGCATGGACTACCACGCCTTGGACCTTGCCTGGTAACGTCGCACTCGCTGTCGGAAAAGATATTATTTATGTTGAAGTAAAAGTTACGAAAGAAAATTCTAGCGAGATTTTGGTGCTTGCGAAAGAACGCCTTTCGGTTTTGACCGAGCCTTATGAAATAATCGCAGAACATAAAGGTAGCGAAATGGTAGGTATGCAATACGAGCCTCTGTTTTCTTATTTTACTGACACTTTAGCTGATAGTGAGAAATCAAAATTGGAGAAAGCTTTCAAGGTGTATGTGGCAGACTTCGTAAACACGACAGACGGTACAGGCATAGTGCATACGGCTGTGATGTATGGACAAGACGACTTCGTTTTAGGAACGGCAGTCGGACTTCCAAAGCATCATTTGGTAAATCTTGAAGGGAAATTTGTTAAAGGCACAGGACCATTTGAAGGCAGATTTGTGCGAGAAGTAGATCAGAATGGCAAGCCGACTCTTGCTGTGGACGTCATCGAATATTTAAAGAAAAATAATTTATTCTTTAAGCAAGAAAATTACAAACACTCGTATCCACATTGTTGGCGATGTCACACTGCGCTCATTTATTATGCGCGGGACTCTTGGTATATCCGCATGTCGGACCCAAAGATCAAAGAGGAGCTAATCAATGAAAACAAAAGCATAAATTGGGAGCCAAATTACATCCGTGATGGACGTTTTGGTGAATGGTTGAGGGAGATCAAAGATTGGGCTATTTCTCGTGAACGATATTGGGGCACTCCGTTACCTGTCTGGCAATGTGATGCTTGCAAACAAGTAGAAGTCATCGGCAGTGTCGAAGAATTAAAAAAGAAAACTAAAAAAAGTGGCAATAAATATTTTGTCATAAGACACGGTGAATCAGAAAGCAATGTTCGGGGCAACAAGCATGGCGTCGTGTCATCACGCGCAGAAAACGTCGATCATCTGACACCAAATGGTGTTAGTCAGGTGAAAGCGACTGCGCAAAGTTTAAAAGGTGAGAAGTTCGACCTTGTTTTTGTTTCGCCGTTTATGCGTACGCGCGAGACTCTGGGAATTCTAAAAGATACTCTTGGTTTTACAGATGAGCAAATTGTTTTTGATAAAAGATTGGGTGAGCTTGATGCTGGAGACTTCGAAGGAAAACCTTGGGATGAATACAGGAGCATGTTTAAGAATGAACGACAAAGATTTCTTGACCCGATTCATGGCGGGGAGTCATTGCAAGATGTGAAGAAGCGTATGGGAGATGTGTTGTATGAATTTGAAGAAAAATATCAAAATAAAAATATCTTAATTGTTTCACATGGAGCGCCACTATGGATGTTGTTTTCTGTTATGCATGGATACAACGTGGATGAATCTATTGAGATGACGGGCGGAGTGTTTCGACATGTTGAACAGATGGAAACTGGTATTTTGGGTAGTTTTAAACTTTTTGCAAATGCAGAATCAAGAGCTGTAGATTTTGCTCCAATTCCGCATAATGAAAATTATGAGTTAGATTTACACAAGCCTTTTATAGATAAAATAGTACTTAAATGTGATTGTGGAGGAAAATTAGTACGCACAAAAGAGGTCATGGATGTTTGGTTTGATTCTGGTTGTATGCCTTTTGCGCAAGATCATTACCCCTTCGAAAATAAAAAATTATTAGATGGCCCTGGGTTTCCAGCTGACTTTATTTCCGAAGCGATAGATCAAACTCGTGGATGGTTTTACACGCTTCATGCTGTTGGAGTTTTGATGGGCCGTGGTAAAGCATATAAAAATGTGATATGTCTTGGGCATTTACTAGATGCGAAAGGGAAGAAGATGTCGAAATCTCTTGGGAATGTCGTTGACCCGTGGGTGATGATTGAAAAATATGGAGTGGATACACTTCGTCTATGGATGTATTCCGTGAATCAACCAGGAGAGTCAAAGAATTTTGATGAAAAAACAGTAGCTCTGCTTTCTGCGCAAGTGTTCACATTGCTTTACAATGTGCTCGCATTTTATGAATTATATCGTGATAAAAATCTAGAAAGTAATGACCGACCAAAGTCAAAAAACATTTTGGATATTTGGATTTTGGCTCGATTTGATGAACTTACAAAATTGAGTACCGAAAATCTCGACAATTATAAATTGCTGGAGCCGGTGCGAGGGATTCGTGATTTTATTGGTGACCTTTCGACTTGGTATTTGCGACGTTCACGCGATCGCATTAAGGATGGAAACGAAGATGCTAAACAAACTTTGTATTTTGTGCTTAAAAATTTGACCAAACTCCTTGCTCCCTTTGCGCCATTTACAGCTGATGATATATGGTTAAAATTGAGACATCAATCAGATTACCAAAGTGTGCATTTAAGTGAGTGGCCAAAAATATCAAAAGGACTTTTTGATATTTTTGGACCAAAATCAGCAAACGTTTTGAACGATATGAATACTGTTCGTAAGATAGTAACTCTCGGCCTTGAAGCTCGTCAGAAGGCAGGTATCAAAGTCCGCCAACCGCTTGCGAAACTCGAGGTGAAAGATTTCAAATTGGCGAAAGAATACGTTGCTTTAATTAAAGATGAGTTGAATGTGAAAGAAGTTATAGAAAATAAAAATCTTGAAAATGATGTTTTGCTGGATACAGAGATCACTCTCGACTTAGAAATTGAAGGTTCTTATCGCGAGCTGGTGCGTGCATTGCAAGATATGCGTAAAGATTTAGGCTTAACTCCGAGTGACGTTGTGTCGTTGGCTATCGAAACATTTGAAGCAGGAAAAGAATTAGTGCAAAAATTCGAAGAAGAAATGAAAAAGACGGTTCTGGCTTCAAAAATAGAATTCAAAACAAACGATGGAGTTGAAATAAAAGTTGGCAAACTGGTTTTTAAGGTAAAGATTGATAAATAAATGTCGAAGACAATTTCTGAAATTTATAAGGAATATAAAATCATGCCAAATCTACAGTTGCACATGCTCAGTGTGGCCGCTGTGGCGTATATGATTTGTGACTCCATCGATGTGTTATTAAAAAAAGAGGATATTATTACTGCGTGTTTGTTGCATGATATGGGAAATATAATTAAATCTCACTTGGAGTATTTTCCACAGTTTAATGAACCAGAGGGTATGGAATATTGGCAGACAGTAAAAGATGATTATGTAAAAAAGTATGGTACTAACGAGCACCATGCGAGTCTTGAAATAGTAAACGAGCTAGGGCTTTCAAAAGAAGTGGAGAAACTTGTTGATGTTGTCGATTTTCACCACACATACACTATTTTTGAAAAAACTTTTGAAGAACAAATTTGCCTCTATGTCGATTCACGGGTAGCCCCTTTGGGAATTATGTCCACAAAGGAAAGGCTAGCAGAGGGAAAAAATCGTTATAAGGATAGGCCAAATGCTTTTTCGAATGAGCAGTGGGCAGTAGCTGAAAAGAATTTTACTGAAATCGAAAAGCAAATTTTTTCTAAGTGCAAAATTAAGCCTGAAGATATAAATGACGATTCCGTTGCGCCAATAATACAAAAACTACGAGATTTTGTGATAAAATAGATTGGTATGAAAATTATATTAGTTGACGCCGTTTTTTGTTTTATTCAGGAAACCCAAAGTGGATTTGAAGTATTCAAAGATCTATACGATTTGTTGGAAAAATATCCAAACAGAAAAATAATTTTAACAGGAGCTGATGATGAAGGGGTAAAAAAGTACGGACTGGACAATGTTCCATATGAATTTTTCACATTAAAACACAACCCAGAAAAAACAAATCCTGAATATTATAGAATATTTTTGAAAAATTTTAATCTCAATAAAGAAGAGGGTGTATATTTTGAGCAAAATGTGGATGCTGTAAAAAGTGCACGTTCTGTGGGAATAAATACATATTTTTATGATGATAACAAAAAAGATCTCGTTGACTTAAAGAAATTTCTCGATGAGAATTTAAGATAAATTATGCACCACATCCACCACACAGAAGGAATCATATTGAGTAGTCGGAGTCACGGGGAAGCGGGGAAGTATTTTCATATTTTTACTCGCGACTTAGGGATGGTGACAGCTTCAGCCCAAGGCGTGCGCAAGATGTCTTCAAAGCTTCGCTATGTTTTGCAAGATTTTGCTTATATAAAGCTTGACCTCGTGCAAGGCAAAAACATTTTACGTCTCACAAGCGCATCCAAGACGAACATGCTCGAAGACATCACGAAGAACAGGGCGAACTTGGCAGTGTTTGCAAACATCGCGCGACTTCTCAAGAGGCTGCTTGCTGGCGTCGAGACAAACGAAGAGTTATTTGCTGATCTGGTTAAAGGTTTGTCTATCCTAGAAAAGGCTGAAACGAAAGAAGATTTAAGAAATATTGAAATAATTATTGTGCTGCGAATATTAAACAATCTAGGTTATATCGGTGAGAGTGAGGTGCTAGAAAGCCTCATCAAGTCGCCATTTGAAGCAGACTTGATATTCAAGGTTTCTCCATCGCGCACCCACATTTTGGATCAGATAAATAAGGCTCTAAAGGAGACACATCTATAGAAAAATTATGATACAATTGTGAGATGCAAACAAACGATCGAGACAAGCTAAATAGGCTTGAGGAGCTCAAAGGCAGGCTATTTACTAAAAATTTTAAAACAAAAATAGAACATCGAGACAAATTTACTCATACGCATGCTGAGATGGTTCCTGATGCCTGGGGTGAAGGTGGTGCTAATGCGAGTAGTCTGGCTTCTATTCCTAATAAATTTCTAACCAAAACTGCCATTTTTAGAAACTTTTTTATTTTCTCTGTACTTTTTTTTATTTTAACTTTGGGCTATGCAGCCTATATTTTTTTTGGTGGTGGCAATACTGTATCGAATGACAACATAGATATTGCAATCACTGGAAATGATTTTACTGCTGGGGGAGAGGAGTTGCCTTTTAGTGTTGGCATCACCAACAAAAATAGTTCAGCGCTCGACCTTGTAGACCTCATCATGGAATATCCAAAAGGTACTTCGGGTAACAGCACAAGTTCATCTGCTGGCACTGAACAATCTCGTCAATCTTTAGGCACTATCCCCGCTGGCGCAGTGCGTAATGAAAATATGAAAGTGGTGCTCTTTGGTGAGCAAGGCTCTGTCCGCACTATAAAATTTTCTCTAGAATATCGAGTGGAAGGCTCAAATGGTCTTTTTATCAAGACGAAAAATTATGATGTCACTATAAAATCTACGCCACTTGATCTGTCGGTAGATGCACCTAGTGAAATAAGCCCAAACCAAGACATCACCTTGAAGGTGCATGCGACGTTGAATTCTACTAAGACTGCTTCGAATATGTTGCTGAAGATTGATTATCCAGTCGGCTTTCAATTTGCATCTGCCACTCCGGCTCCGTCACTTGGTAATAACACTTGGAACTTGGGTGATTTAGCCACAGCAGCCGAACGTAAGATTTCTGTCACTGGCAAGATGATAGATGCTGTAGATGGTGAAGAAAAAGTCTTCCGTATTTCAAGTGGCTCCCAGCCAGGCTCCGACAAATCCACAATCGACACTATTTTTAATTCGGTTTCTCAAACTATCGCTATCAAAAAGCCTTTCATCGACGCAACACTTTTTGTAAATGGTGTCTCTGACAGAGAATATGCCATCAATACCCACACAGGTATTAATGCTGAAATAAAATGGACGAACAATCTCGACACTAAAGTAAACGACCTAGAGATTCGTGCAAAGATTACTGGCAATGCTTATGATCGCCGTACAATAAATGCCAGTCAAGGTTTTTATAATTCTCTCGGCGGGGAAGATGTGATCATTTGGAATAAAAATTACCTCGACGGTTTCAAAGAAGTCGCTCCTGGAGCATCGAGCTCTGTGAGTTTCTCTCTTGGTTCTCTGCCTATATTTTCTGCGACGACTGGACTACTCGTTGACCCTTCGATCAAGATAGAGATTTCTATTTCTGGAAAGCAACTAGTCTCCGGCTATGCCAATACTGATTTGAAGAATTCTGATTCAAGAATTATCCGCATCATTTCTGATGTTGGCTTCACGAATAAAGCACTTTATTTTTCTGGACCTTTTGCAAACACCGGGCCCATCCCTCCGAGAGTTGAGAAACAAACCACTTACACTGTAGTTTGGTCAATTTCCAACACAGCAAACAATGTCTCTAAAGGCGTTGTGCATTCTTCTCTGCCTCCGTGGATTAAATTTGTCGGTAGCGTTTCTCCTAGTGGGGAAGACTTGACCTATAACGCTTCTACGCGAGAAATAGTCTGGAACGCAGGCAGGGTAGACAAGGGCGCGGGGATTACGGGTGTTCCACGCAGTGTGGCTTTCCAAGTTTCTTTCATTCCATCTTTATCACAAGTGAAAACCACTCCAGTCATCATCGACGATGCAGTTTTGACGGCACATGATGATTTTGCTAATGTAGATGTGAGATTTAGTAAGGGGTCACTCCGTACGTTACTCGATGGCGATCCGTCATTTCCTGGGGATGGTGGATCAGTAGTGGAGTAGTTATAAAGTAAAAAGTTGTAAAGTAAAATGAAATCAGAAAAAAAAGAAAATGAGTTGATGGAAAAGATAGTCTCGCTTTGCAAGAGACGTGGTTTTATTTTTCAAGGTTCTGAGATATACGGTGGCCTCGGTGGCACTTTTGACTGGGGGCATTTTGGTGTCGCTCTTAAAAATAATATTAAACAAAATTGGTGGAAGAGGTTTGTCGAATCACGTCGTGACATGTACGGGGTAGACGCAGCGATACTCATGCGCCAAGAAGTCTGGCAGGCGTCTGGCCACGTCGCTGGTTTTGCTGACCCGATGGTGGAGTGTGACAAATGTAAAAAGAAGTTTCGTGCAGACCAGATCGAAGACCTAAAAAAATGTGCAGAATGTGGAGGGAAATTAGGTGAAGTACGACAATTCAACATGATGTTTGCGACCAAAGTGGGAGCGAGTGAAGACTCTTCAGCTACTTCATATCTTCGCCCAGAGACGGCGCAGGGCATGTTTGTAAACTTCAAAAATACAGTAGATGCTTTTCATCCAAAGCTACCTTTCGGCATGGCTCAGATAGGTAAGGCTTTCAGAAATGAGATAACTCCTCGTGATTTTATTTTCCGCCAACGAGAATTTGAACAAATGGAGATAGAATACTTCGTTCGTCCGACTGAATGGGAGCATTCCTTTGAATACTGGAAAGGTGAGATGCTTGCATGGATGCAGGGCGTTGGTTTAGACATGAATAAAGTGCATGAGCTCGAAATCGCACCCGAAGACCGAGCGCACTATTCTAGCCGTACAGTAGACTTTGAATTTGATTATCCTTTTGGCAAGAAAGAACTTTTTGGTTTGGCTTATCGCACGGATTTTGATTTAAAGAATCACAAGCTCGAATACATAGACGAAGAAGCAAAAGAAAAAATGGTCCCTCACGTGATCGAGCCTACTTTTGGTGTGGACCGTGCTGTGCTTGCGCTACTTCTTTCTGCTTATAGCGAAGAGGTAAAAGATGGTGAAGTACGCCCTTATTTAAAATTCAAACCAAGCATCGCGCCAGTCATTTGTGCGGTGTCACCACTACTTAAGAACAAGCCAGAGCTTGTAGAATATGCTGACAAGAAAGTTTACGCTCCACTCAAAGCCGAATTTGGCCGTGTAGCTTGGGATGATAATGGCAACATCGGTAAGCGCTACCGAAGACAAGATGAAATCGGTACTCCATTTTGTATAGTTGTTGATTTCGATACTCTTACTGACAATTCTGTTACAGTTCGCGACCGAGATACAGGCGCTCAAGAGAGAGTGAAAGTAGTTGGGCTGGTTTCCTATATAAAAGAGAGATTAAATTAGAGTAGCACCCCTCCTCAATCCTCCCCTTGGCGAATGGGAGGAGGAACTCAAATCCAGACTTCCAAAACTATAAATGACTATCACACATAATCATCCAATTTTAAAATCTCGCAGGGTGGATTTAAGAAAAAACCAGACTCCGCAAGAAGTGTTGCTTTGGGCCCGGGTACGCAAAAATCAATTAGGATTTAAATTCAAGCGTCAACATTCTGTGGGTCCATATATTTTAGATTTTTATTCTCCTGAGAAAAGATTGGCAGTTGAGCTTGATGGCTCACAGCACTTAGATAATAAAGAATATGACGAAGAGAGAAACAGTTATCTTTTAGGTCATGAAATTAAAACTCTTCGATTTTGGAATAATGAAGTAAATAAAAATATTGAAGGTGTTTTACAGAAAATTATTAGCGGGTCGGGTTCCCCCTCCTCTTAGCCAAGGGGAGGGTTGGGGTGGGGTGCTCTTTGTGTTAAACTACTTTTATGCAAAAAGGAGTAGATTATATAGCAGTAGGAGTTTCCTATTTTTGTCACGACGGTAAGGGGAATTATTTGATGAACAAAAGAAGCAAGAATTGCCGTGATGAGCATGGTACATGGGACTTAGGTGGGGGAGGGCTTGAAATTGGTTGGTTTCGCCTAGATAAATTACCAGCACCTCTGCATTCTCAAATACAAAAGCAGATTGATTTATATAAAGATAAGCTAAAATAATTTATGAAATTTTCAAAAAAGGTTTTAAAGAATGGACTTCGAGTTATCACCATACCAATGAAAGACAACCCGACCGTGACTGTCTTGGTCTTGGTAGAAGCTGGTTCAAAATATGAAACCAAAAAAGTAAACGGTATTTCGCACTTTTTGGAGCATATGTGTTTCAAGGGCACGGCCAAGAGGCCGAAAGCTGTAGACATTTCAAAGGAGCTCGATTCTTTAGGTAGCCAATACAATGCTTTCACTGGCCAAGAGTACACAGGATATTATGCGAAGAGTGACGCCCGTCATTTCAAACAGATTTTTGATGTGGTTTCTGATATTTATTTAAATTCCACTTTTCCTGAGGCTGAAATGCAGCGCGAGAAGGGGGTCATCATCGAGGAAATAAATATGTATGAAGACATGCCAAACAGGCATGTGCAGGATTTGATGATGAAGCTACTATATGGCGACCAGCCAGCAGGTTGGAACATCGCAGGTGAAAAAGAAAATATTTTGAATATGAAGCGCGAGGACTTCGTCTCATACCACAAGGAACATTACTTGCCAGAAGCTACGGTGCTCATCGTTGCAGGGCAGGTGGCCGAGAAGGATGTCATTGCTGAGGCTAAAAAAGTTTTTATAGATGTGAAGAGTGGTAAAAAAGGTAAAAAGGTGAAGGTTAAAGAAATTCAAACCAAGCCAGAAGTGCTGGTTAATTTTAAAGAAACTGATCAGACTCATTTCGTGCTTGGCGTCCGCACACATGACTTATTTGATAAGAAGAATCCAGTCTTGTCTGTGCTTGGTGGCGTCCTCGGTGGCGGAATGAGTTCACGACTTTTCGTGAAGCTACGAGAGGAGATGGGTGTCGGATACTATGTGCGAGCATATAACGATGCTTTTACCGACCATGGATTTTTCCAGATTTCAGCTGGCGTCGACAATAAAAGAATCGATGAAGTCCTCGAAGCTGTGCTCGAAGAGTGCAGGAAATTAATAAATATTAAAGTCACAGATGAGGAATTGAATAAAGTAAAGGAGTGCTTGATAGGGAATATGAAGCTCTCGCTAGAGTCTTCCGACGACATTGCAAATTTTTACGGCGGCCAAGAGCTCCTGAAGCGTGAACTTCATAACGCTGAAGAGAAAGCCAAAGAAATCCGCAAAGTTACAGCAGAACAAATCCAAGCTATGGCTCGCAGCATCTTCAGAGACGAAAAGCTCAACCTTGCCCTCATCGGCCCATTCAAACCAGAAGAATCTACCCAAAAGTTCATGAAAGTACTGAAATTTTAAGCTTTTTAAAGCCCTATTTCATATAGCTAATTCCTTAAAATCCTTACAAAATAAGGCTTTTTTGCCGATTTTCACCCCCAAATCCTTGACATTTGGCTCCTTTTGTGCTATCATAATAAAGTTAGGTTAAAGGCTACGCGAACCCCCGAACCCGAACACTAATTAGTTGTTAATACTTCTTGTAATA